>CAYTFM010000213.1:0-15261 GCA_964436735.1 uncultured Victivallales bacterium
ACGTCGGCGGGCGGCGGCTTGAGGTACGAGCCTCTTTTGATCTCGAAGACGACGGTGCCTGGCTCAAGACAGACGAATGTGTGCCATCCGGCCGCATCGAGCTCCACCGCCACACATTCGCCCCCCGCAGCCACATCGCGCCGCGCCAGAAGCCGCCCCTCCGCGTCGAAGTCGAGCACCGCGATGGCACCACGAACCGGCACCAGCAGTTCCCAGCGGTCGGGATTGGCATGACGGTGGGGGCGCACATAGGACTCCGGCTCGACGGCGATGCAAAGCCGATGGTACTCGTCCTCCAAGGACGCATGCAGGTTGTGGTGCGAACGCTTGCGCGGCGAGGCGACGGCCGCCTCGCTCAGTTTCGCCATCAAGGTCTGATCGACACATTTCATCATACCGAATATTCCTCCAATAATAAATTCCCGATAGGCGCTCCACCGGCTAAAGTCGGTGGAGCGCCTATTGGGAATTTACAAATATGTTCCTCATCTTCGACGAGCCGTGGGCGGTGGAGAGGCTCACCAGCAACTCGACGGCGAATTCCCGTGAATCCACCGCCGCGTCGATCTTCGGGACGACGCCAATGACGTCGACCTTGCCAAGACGACGAATCGTCTCGATGTTGTCGAACTCCATCTCGCCCGGCTCGCTGGGCATCTGGTTGAAGACGACGCCGCGAATCTCCACCCCGGCATTTCGCAAGGTTCTAATCGTCAATAAACTATGATTGATCGTCCCCAGTGAGACGCCAGCAACGACAATTGTCGAAGCCCCAAGCAGCTTGACGAGATCAAGCACAAGTGCGTCCTCGTTGAGCGGCACGCATACGCCCCCCACGCCTTCCACAAGCAGGGTGTCCACACCACCAGTAGAGCGGAACTCATCGATGAACGCGACAATCCTGCCGCAATCAATGCGATCGTCAGCAAGCTGGGCAGCCAAGTGAGGTGATACGGCGTCAGAGAAGGAGTAGGGGCCTCGGCGCACCATCGGCGACAACGCCAAGTTGCGGCACACCGTCCTCACCAGGTCAAGATCAGAGACGGCTCCTGGAACAACCCCGCTCTCGACAGGCTTCGCGACGCCCACCTTGCGCCCTTTCCGCAAGAGGCAGGCGGCAAGCCCGGCGGTGACGACCGTCTTCCCGACGCCCGTCCCCGTTCCCGTGACAAATAGAAGATCCATGAGTTATTTCCGCGTCAGGCTGCCCTCTTCGCCGACTTGGTGGCGAGGGTGCGTTTCCAGAAGTCGATTTGACGTCGAACCTCATGATAGCCGGTTCCCCCTGTTATCTCACGCTTCGCCACGCTCTGCTCGGGCGTGAACAGCTCGACGCACTCCGTGGTGGCTTCCGGGATGGTGATCCGCATCTCGTCGAGCGTGAGCGCTCCGAGGGGACGGCTGTTCTGGGTGCACCATTTGACAAGCGAGCCGACGCGGTGGTGGGCGGTTCGAAACGGAACGCCCAACCGCACCAGCTCCTCGGCGAGATCCGTCGCCATGAGATACGGGTCGGCGGCGGCCTCGCGCATCCGCTCCTTCCGAGGCTTCATCCCGGTGATCATCCCCGGATACACCGAGAGGATTTTCCGCGCAGTGTCGACGGCGTCGAAAACTGGCTCCTTGTCCTCCTGCATGTCGCGGTTGTACGCGAGGGGAAGCCCTTTCAGCAGCGTGAGGAGCGTCATGAGGTCGCCGATGATCCGCGCGGCCTTGCCGCGGGAAAGCTCGGCCACATCGGGGTTTTTCTTCTGCGGCATCAGGCTCGAGCCGGTGCAGTGGGCGTCGGCGAGTTCTATAAATGCGAACTCCGCGGTGGTCCAAAGCACGATGTCCTCGGAAAGCCGCGAGACATGCACGGCGAAAATGGCGAGGGCTGACAGCAGCTCGCAGGCGAAGTCGCGGTCGGCCACCGCGTCGAGGCTGTTCCTTGTCAACTCGGGGAAGCCGAGAGCTTTGGCGACGAAATCTCGTTTGATCGGCAGGGTCGCCCCGGCGAGCGCGCCAGACCCCAGCGGCATGACGTTGAGGCGCGTTCGGCAATCCTCGAGGCGGCCGATGTCCCGCTCGAGCATCTCAACGTACGCGAGAAGATGGTGGGCGAACAAGACGGGCTGGGCCCGCTGAAGGTGCGTGTAGCCGGGCATCACGACCTTGGCATTGCCGTCAGCCTGTCCGACGAGGGCGGTCTGGAAGACGCGCATGCCTTGGACGATCTGGTCGATCTCGTCGCGGAGGTAGAGGCGGATGTCGAGCGCAACCTGGTCGTTGCGGCTCCGCGCCGTATGCAGCCGCGCGCCGTCGTCGCCCACCGCCTCGGCCAAGGCTTTCTCGACGTGCATGTGGATGTCCTCAAGCTCGGAGGTGAAGACAAACTGTCCGGCGTCGATCTGCTTCTCTATCCGCTCGAGTCCCTCGATGATGCTTCTCGCCGCCGTCTCGTCGATGATACCGGCGGCGGCGAGCATCCCCGCATGCGCCTTGCTGCCGGCTATGTCATGCCGATAGAGGCGACGGTCAAATGACACCGACTCGGTGAACTCCCGGACGGCCTCCGCCGGCCCGGCCTCAAACCTTCCGCTCCACAACGCCATCGCATCATTCCCCTGTTCACAGTTTCGACCTGTTCGTGAATGGTAAATATACAACCCCCGCCCCCCCCGTACAAAGAATGCGCCCATCGAAAGACTCATAGGGATAGACGCCGACTGATTTTAAACCTCACCTTCGCTTCCGCATTGAAAGAGACGCACGGCGGCTTAAGTTTACCATGATGAGGTAAATGGAGGCGCCGCATGTCATGAAGTCGTTGGCAAAACGGATGAAGGGGCTTGCCGCCATCCCCCGAGGCGGCAAGGCGACATTCCTTGAGGAGGAGCTTTCCCGTTCAAAGGCGACGGAGCGCACCTCGTTCAAGGACAATTCGGCATTCTCCGCCACATCGCAAATCTCCTCCCCCCCTCTCCCGAGACGCCTCCGGATTGTCGTCGCCGAGGACGATCCGATCACGGCCGCCGTCGTCGAACGGCATCTCAACAAACTGGGACACGAAGTGACGATCGCCACCGACGGGGATCAAGCCGTCAAGGCCGCCTTCTCGCATCGGCATGACCTTGTCATCTTAGATATACATATGCCCGTCCTGGATGGACTCGAAGCGGCGCGAGCCATCCGAGAGCACGAGAAAGCGCACTCCCGTCCCAAGATGTCGATCATCGCGCTGTCCGCCCAGTCGCCGGACGGCGAGGAGCAGAACTGGCGCGCGGCCGGCATCGACGCCTTCCTCCCGAAACCAGTCAAACAAGAGGAGTTGCGAATCTTTCTGGACAGGCTTTTGGCCTCATCTCCGCAAGGATGACGTGACTGGCGCGAGGCGTTAGAAGAGGTCGATGAACTTCTCGGTGAGGAAGTCATCGAGAATGGCTTTTTTTATGTAGATGTTGGGCTTTTCCCGGAGATTGATCCGAGTGGGAACGGACTTCTCCCTGCCCTCGTTGTCGATGACCACCAAGATGGTGGGGCGCATGATGAAATTCTCGTTGATCGCGACGATTTTGGCAATCTCGTTGGAACTGAGTCTGACGAAACTCCCGAGCGGGTAAATCGAGAGTTTGTTGAAGAACAGCTTGATGATGTCCGGATGGAAGTAGTCCTGCATGCCATCGCGCATTTTCTTCATGGCGTCGACGGGGGCGATAACCTCGCCATAGGTCTTGTGGTGGGTGAGGCGCTCGAACTCGCTGCAGACGTGGATGATCATGGCGTACTGGTACATCGCCTCGTTCAAGGTGGTTTTGTTAAGCACCTGCCGTTCCTCCTGGATGAGATTGACGAGGAACTCGAGGGAGTCGGCATGGAAGTCGGCGATCTTTATGAGCTTGATGTACTTGCGCACGTCTCCGGCAGGCATCGGAGCGGCGGCGTTGGACGTCATCTGGGCGATGGCGCCTGGATCGAGGTCGAGCAAGCCGATGCTCTTGCACAGAGCGGCGATCCCGATGTAGGGAATCCTATTCTCAGGTATGCCGATATCCACGACGATCTTGAGGGAGTAAATCATCGTGTTCACCCCGTGGATCACGATCTCGTCACGGATATCGTCGCCGATCTGCCGCTTGACGAACGTGTAGGGGGCGTTGACAAGACCGAGGAGCATGCGCTCGTCTTTCCTGAGGAGTTCCTTGAACGCGTCCATCCTGCTTCTGATGGCGGTGCAGTCGGTGACCTCGCCCGCCTTCAAACGGTGGCAAATCTCGTTCCACAGCTTGATGGAGGAGAAATAAAGCTCCTTTGATTCCGTGAAAATGGAGGCCGATGCGTTGTCCCCTCCGCCTCCGGTCGCAGGCGCGCCCCCCGAAGGGCCGCTCTGCGGATTGCTGTCAGTCGCCATGAATACTCCTATTTGTTGCCGAGGGCAGCCATTTTGCCCAAGGCCACCTTCCGCATGAGAATTAATATGATAACATACACCATAACAATCTGCGCAAGCAAGAGGGCGGACTCGATAATTCCCACATGCCTGATCGAAAGAGCGGAGATGGCTATGGTGGCGGCGATCAGATAAATGACCCTGACGGCGTTGAGTTGTGAGAAACCTAAATCGCAGAATCGATGTCCGATATGATCCTTGCCACAGTAGACGATCGATTCTTTGAGCGTATTTGTGACACCGCTTATCCGCCTCGCGAGAATCACGAAGGTCAGATCGAAGATCGGGACACTAAGGATCGCGACGGGGATAATCGATGATTTCAGCGGATTCGTCGACCACCCCCCCATGATCCCCAGGGACGCCAGACAGAAACCGAGAAAGAAACTACCGCAATCCCCCATGAAGATTTTCGCCGGATGCAGGTTGAAGACAAGGAACCCCATCACAGATCCGCAAAGTGAGACCGCCATCAACCCCCAGAAATACTGCCCCGTCTGAAGCGACACGCACAAGTAGGCTATAGCGGCGATGATGGAGACCCCCCCCGCCAAGCCGTCCATGTGGTCAAGGGCGTTCATCGCGCTGGTCACGCCGGTAAGCCAGATCATGGTGACGATGATGTTGGGTATCTGATCATCGATGCCGATGAGATGGAACGGCAGAGAGGTGATCACGCCGTAATTGGCGATGAGGAGCGTCAGGAAAAATATGACGACGAGCTTGATCGAGGCGGGAATGCCGAAGAGATCGTCCCCCGCCCCGATGAGCAAGGCGACAAACGAGCCGTAGACAATGCCCTTCTGAGGAGTGTCGTAGTACATGAGGAGGATCATCGGGATGGCGAACCCGGCGAAGATGGCCAGCCCCCCCATCCGCGGGACAGGCGTGGTGTGGATTTTCCGAGGATCAGGCCTGTCGACCAGGTTCAGACGGCGCAGGACAACAATGAGCAGCAGGGTGAGCAGGAGCGAGATGATAAACGAGAAGGAAAGCGCGAAAAGATACTGATCCACCCATCCGGGATTGAGATTCGCGACATCACGCCGAAGAGTTTCTATCAACCACATGTTCCCCATTACTTTCTCGGCCGCCAGCGGGGCCAGTCCACAGCAAAATCGAAGAGTTAAGACTCCTCAACTCCATCCCGCAGCAAACGGCACATCTCCGGTTTTCCGCCAGAGAGAGTCCACCCGCCTGCGCTACTGTCCCCCGGATGTGCCATACCGGCCGGGCACCGAGTCATACCGCTGCAGACGAGGCCAGGTGACCTGCTCCTGGACTTTGAACCCCGTCAAGACCAAGTTGCCAAAGTCCTGCAGATAGCGGGCATAGCGGGAATACTCGCTGAGCCCCTGCTCCGGGACAAATATGATGTCGTTGCCACGCAGCTGCACATCTTTCTGGGAAGGGTCTCCGAGCAGAAGCGCTTCGAGGTCGACCTCGATCGGCTTCGCCAATCCCGCGCGGACAACGAGTATCCTGGTGCGCTGCGCCCTTTCCGTGAAACCGTTGGCTCGGGCGATCACCTCAGAGATATTCATGTCTTGGTCATAGGGGACGAGACGGGGGAAGTTGACCTCTCCCAGCACATAGATGGCATCAAGCTGGGAGTCGGCGATGAAGATGAAATCGTCCCGCTCAAGCTCGATGTTCTGCCGCATATCTCCCCCTTGGAAAAGCCTTTCCAGATCCACATCGAGCCGTTTTCCTCCCCTTGAGATGTACGACGCCTTCAAGTTGGCGATCGTGCGCGCTCCCTGATCGGTCTGCGTGAAGAGGAAGCCACCCGCCTCCGCGACCGCGTCGACGACACGCATGCCTTCCTGTAGAGGGAACTTGCCGGGTTTGGCCAAGGCTCCCACCATTACGACCGACGCCGCCTCCTGCGGATCGGCGAGATACACCAGATCGCCCCCCTTCAGCAGAATGTTCTGCCCCATGTCGCCAAAACGAATGAGCTTGTCAAAGTCGACATCCAGCTTCGCCCCTTCCCGCGAGAGATAGGAGGCCTCAAGATCGGCGGTAATCCTGCCGCCAGCCCCATAGGAAAGTCCTCCCGACTTCGCCACGAAATCGATGATGCGATCCCCCTCCTCTACGGGATACTTGCCGGGGCGGAGGGTTGGTCCGATGATGGTTGCGAACACGTCATCCTTCAAGCTCGTGTGCACCTTCTTCGTGAGAATGCTCACGCGGGGGCTGACGTAGTACTCGTCGAGAGCCTTCGTTATCTCATCCCTGAGCTGTTTAAGCGTTTTGCCTTGGGCCTGGATCGAGCCAACAAGCGGATAGGTGATCGTCCCGTCAGGGATGACCGTCACCTCCTTCGTCATGTCAGGCTCGTCGAGCACCGATATCTCGATCACGTCATTAGGTCTTAGCACGTAGACCCCGGCGGCGGTGGCATCAGGTGTCGACGCCTCTTTGGGCACTGGCAGTCTATCCTCTGTTTTCATCCGCTGCCCTCGCCTCTTCGAACTCGGAGACGCACTGGGTGGAACGGCAGCCGGAGCGTCCATGGCGGTGAGGACGACTGGCGCCTCTGGGGGGGGCTCCGGCTTCGGTGCCGTGGAGGAGCGCACTGGTTCGGCAGCGACAGCATCCACCGGCATGGTCGCCTCTGGACCGGCGGACGACGCACTTTTGAACCCCAGAGCTTCCATGGTCTTGCAGGACGTCGCGGAGGAAAGGACAGCCACCGCAAGGACGATCAACGCACAACACATGGCGTTCCGCGCTGTCCAGCACGCCGACACAGATGCACTACTATGTGTTCTCAACTGTCACCTATTTCTAAAAAGAGAGAGAAATTTCCTGCCAAACCCCAGCTTGGGGAAAGCAGAGGTGGCATCCCCACCCTCCCCAAGACAAGCCTTTAAATCCTCGCAGACGCGATCCATCGATTGGTAACGGTCTTCGACCTTGCGCGCCAGCAGTTTCATCGCCACCGCATTCAAGTCATTTGACACCCCATTGACCAACTTCCGCGGCGGGATGATATCCGCCGCGAGTATGGCATGGATCATTCCCGCTATGTTGCCCGTGGCCACCTCGTAGGGGAGACGCCCGGTGAGCAGTTCGTACAACAGCACGCCGAAACTATAAATGTCCGTCGCGAAGTTGATGAACTGCCCCTGCGCCTGCTCCGGGGACATGTAGCTCGGCGTCCCCTGCGGAAGGGCGAAGAGGGTGCCCGCCGTGCCTTTACCGGGGAAATGATAGAAGTCGTTCAAATATGGTTCACCATTCTCGCCGATCAAAATGTTCGTGGGCTTCAAGTCGCCATGAATGATCCCTTGCGAATGCACCAGCGCAAGTGTCTTCGCCAAGGATGCCGCCACGGCGAGTTTCCGCTTGATTTCCACAGTCTCGTCATCCAGTAAACTTCTGAGGGTTCCATGCCTGAACAAATCCATCGCAATGTAGTAGACGTCATTCTCTACGCCCGCTCCGAGGATCTTCACTATCAGGGCGCGTTCAGATATTTTCCTCGTTGCCAAGGCGCTGTCGACGATGGAGGCAAGCAAGGCTTGGTTGAGGAATGGCGACGGGCGCATCACCTTCACCGCCACGGGTAAGGCGTCGCGCGCCGCCGTTCCCTCGTACACCGCGCCGACACCACCTTTGCCGATGAAGGAGCCGATTCTGAAACCACCCACCACAGATGGCGGCGTCTCAAGATCGCTGAAATCGTTGTGTGCCGTTTCCTGCGTCATGCGTGGGTGAATGCCAACTTGGTTAGCGACTTAAAGCTCAACATCTTTAGAAACAACAAGAGACCAACAACACCACACCTCACACAAGGCGGGCCGACCGCCCACTCAATCGGAGGCTTGCCGCTGAAAGGCACGGCTACAAATTGGGTTGCGGGCAAGCTCCGCATTGTCTTCACAGAAGAGGTATTATCTCCGCAAGAACACTCGTTTCCAGATACTCCATGTCGAAGGGCTTGGTGATGAAATCCCTCGCGCCCTGCCGCATGCACTCCTGAGCGACCTCGATATCGTTCGAGCCGGTGATCATGATCACATGAAGCGAGGGAATGATCTTCTGGAGGTGCTTCATGAGCTCGAGTCCCGTCATCTCTGGCATAAAGATGTCGATCAGGGCGACCTTTATCTGCGAGGAGGGAAGAACCGCAAGAGCCTCCTTGGCCGACTGACACGTGACACAACTCAACCCCTTCGCCTCAATGACCCTCCGCAACAACCTCAATATCTGCTCATCATCATCGATGACAAGCACTTTCGCCTTGCCGGTATTCATAAGATAGCAACCTCAGTACGAATCTTTTGGGTGTCCCAGGCGACGGGAATCGCTTCCCACAACGTACAAGAGCTTCGCATATAGTGGCGTGAATGGCCGCGCACCGGCAAAATCCACGACAATTCGCATAAAACTCTCTCAAGGAATTAACACTCGGAGGCGAGATTTTCAAGCCATCATGGATGGCCGCTGATCAAATTGCCCGCTAAAATAAGTTCCCGCGTCTTGACGGAGCCGCAGTTGAGGAGGCTGTCGAGGATGGAGAGGTTTGGGGCAAAGGGGCCGCTCCCGACCTGCGGATACTCGATCGGTTTGAAGTCCTGCACCAGGCTTCTCACGCCAGCGGTGTCGAGCATGGGAAAGTCAACGTAGTCGCGGCTGTGCATGCCGTGCAAATAGCTGTCAGAACCGGTCTTCCGGCAGATGTCGAGTATCAGCCCCGTCGCCTCCCCGGAAATGCCCTCCGCTGACGCAAGCGGTGCCGGAGCCGTGATGCCAAGCAGACACAGGCAGGTCTTGATCACCTCGATGTTGAAGTCGGCAAGCATCCGCCACTCCCTGCGGAGGAGTTCCTCGAAGGGCGGGAAGCACTCGTCGAAGAACGCCGCTTTTTTGTAGTTGAGGAGCAGCGTACGCGCATGGTCCCGCGCCCACGACTTCGTGTTGTCGATCTCGGCCTCATTGATTTTCTGCATGAATCGGCCGGCATTGCGCACGGGAATGCTCAGCCAGATCACCTCGCCGTTCATCAGCTTGATCCGGTTGCGGTTGTGGTACTGCTTCTTGACGTACTGCGTGTTGTCGACGATCACAAAGGTGTCGACCGCCGCCGCCTTCGCGAAGAAACCGCCGTACGGATACAAGTTAGGCTGATGGCCAGCGACCAATGACATTTCTGCTCCTTTCGAGGAACTCTTCGATCCTGCACACCGCCGCCTCCGGCATGCCGGGATACAGAGGCACGGAGAGTATCCGCTCGTGCGCCCAGGCCGCATTCGGGAAGTCCTTGTCTTTCAATGACAAATAGCGGAACAAAGGCCTGTGGACAGGACGCTTGGCGTCGATGCCCGCCTTGCGGAACCTCGCCTCGACGTCCTCCAGCGACGCTCCGTCAGCGACCGCGACAAGAAACCGCGAGTACACGCCCGGGGAAAGCCGCGTAGTACCGGCCAAGGCGGCGAGGTAACGGCGGGCGATGCGCCGCCGCTCTCTGATGAAAAAGCGCAACTTCGCCAATTGGCTCACCCCCAGGGAGGCGTTCAAGTCGGACATGAGGAAGTGCAGATGCGGCTCCCATTCGTCTCTCTTGTCATGCGTGAAAAGCCTCATTGCCCGGTCGCGCAAGCCCCGCTCGTTCCCCGCGAGAAGACCACCATGCCCCGTCGTCAGCAACTTAGTGGCGTAGAAGGAGCAGATGGCGAGACGGCCAATGCCACCAACAGGCTTGCCCGCGAAGTCGACGCCAAACGTCTGAGCGCAATCCTCCACGATGTTTCGATGCGTGATACGTCCAACAGGAGCCGGAATGCCGAACAGATGAGCGGCGAGGACCGCCTTCACCCCTTTCAAGGCGTTGACACGCGCCGGGCAGATCGACAACGTTCCGCGATCGACATCAACGGGAACAGGCGTGAGTCCCGACCACGCCAAGGCGTCCAGAGGGGCCGAACAGATGTAGGCGGGCACCGCGACCTTGTCGCCCCGCTTCAATCCGAGGATGACAAACGCCGCGGTAAGGGCGTCCGTGCCGCTCTGCGTGGCGACGCCCCATCTCTTGCCGAGGACGGCGGCGGCCTTTCCGCCAAGCTCCTCAGCCCGCCCCCCTGTCGATACGTAGCGTCCGGCAAGGACGGCGGCGACAGCCCGCTGATCCTTCTCATCGAAAAACGGCTGGGAGTGGGGTATGCTCATGCAAGAACTGTACGCCCTAAAAGACATCTCCGCAAACAGTGACCGCCCCCTGCGGCATCATCTTCATGAAGTGCGGCAAATGAAGCTTCCCACGAATTATATGACGGCGCATGTCCCAAAAAATTATAAAAAATATTCTCCCCTGAAAACACCATGCGGACAGCTCTTGACAAAGATATAATTGACGTATCGAGACAATCATGTGCATGTGCAAGAATATATAAGAAGAAGGAGGTGCTCGATGCTCAATCTCGTCGATAAAGATCCGCCCCACGCAGTCTCCGCCGGCCCCCCGGGCTGACCGGCGGAGGAAACCGCTCGCAACGCCCGCAAGAATGGCAGGAAAGTATCACAGAAAAATGAACGCCCTTAAAAAACTCAATAAAAACGGGGCACAATAAAGTTAAGGAATTTGTATGAAGACAACCATGTCCATGTTCGCTCTTATCGCAGTCCTGTTCGTCTATGTGAGCGTTGGCGCCTACGCGGAAGAGGCGAAGGCCAAAACCGAGAAGAAGGCGGATGCCGCCGCCGTCGCCAAGGAGGCCATCAAGGGCACCGTCGAGGTGACCAAGAAGGACGGCAAGGTCGACAAGATCACGGTCAAGACGGAGAAGGAGACGCTGGCCGTCGTCCTCGACGAGGCGACCACAAAAACGCTTGAGGCGCTCGACAAGCAGATGGTGGAGATCGACGGCACCGTCAAAGACGGCAAACTCACCGTCAAGGAAGCCAAGCCGTGCAAGGCGGCGAAGGAAGCCGTGAAGGACGCCGCCAAAGCCGTCAAAGAGGAAAAAGCCCCGGCCGCCGCGAAGGATGCCAAAGACGCGAAGCCCGCCCCGGCTCCAGTCCCGGCGCCCGCGAAGTAACCTGAAACGTCGCAAGACGACACGATCCCGTGAGGGGATCACGGGAGGGGGCGAAAGCCCCCTCCCTTTTTTCCGCATGGGGGCCCTCCTGCGAAACTCCACAACCGCTCCTCAGCGGGAACCCCCAAAGACCAAGCAACTTCAATCCCACCGCGCGGCGTCACGTTGAATTTCCCACCCTTTTCGGTATTATACGTACGGAGGAAATTCCTTACATGAACCACAACGACACGATAGCGGCGATATGCTCCGGGGCCGGCGGCGCGGTCGCGGTGATCCGCATCTCCGGCAAGGATGCGCTGCAGGCGGCGGCACGCGCCTGGTCCGCTCCCACCCCACTGACATCGCACTCGCCCCGGACGCTGGTCCTCGGCACGGCGCGCCCTCTTGGAATGGAGATCGGCGAACCCGCCCTGGCCGTGCACATGCCTGGCCCCAAAAGCTACACGGGAGAGGACGTTGTGGAGATCCACGCCCACGGCGGCAACCTCAACGCCCGCCTGCTCCTGCACACCATCATCGCCTCGGGCCACGCCCGTCACGCCGAGCCAGGTGAGTTCACCTACCGCGCCTTCCTCAATGGCAAACTCGACTTGACGCAGGCGGAGGCGGTCGCCGATCTTATCGCCTCGCACTCCGCACGCACCGTCGCGATGGCGGAACGGCAGATGGGCGGCGCGCTGGGCACGGAGATACGCGGGATACGCGGCACGCTGCTCGAGCTTCTCTCCGACGGCGAAAGCCGTACCGACTTCCCCGAAGAGGGCATCGGCTTCGAGAAGGCGGCAGTCCTGGTTGACAAAATAAAAGCCGCCGTCGTAAAACTCCAAACGCTTCACGACACGCATCATGACGGAGCCGTCCTGCGCGAAGGTGTCCGCATCGTCATCGCCGGACGCCCGAACAGCGGCAAATCGTCGCTCCTCAACCTCCTCCTCGGCTATGAACGGGCGATCACCTCGGACATCCCTGGAACGACACGGGATACGATCGAGGAGGACGTGACCCTCCGCGGCATACCCGTAACCCTCGTCGACACCGCCGGGATCCGGGAGGCTGAAGACGCCATCGAGGCGTTCGGCATCGAACGGACCCGCAAGTCCATCGAAAGCTCCCAGATCGTCATCTGGCTGCTGGACGCCACGTCCGTTGACCATGCCGACGAACTTTCCGAACTGGTCAAAGGAACGCGGGATGTCCGGAATGTGATCGCAGCCTGGAACAAGATCGACCTGTACGCCCCTCCCCCTTCCGAACTTCCCCCGGCCGTCGGCATCAAGACCGTCAGGATGTCCGCCGTGCGCCGGCTCGGCGTCGAGGAGCTCCTTGACGCCCTTGAGCAAAATGTCTGGGGAAAGCCACACCATGAGACGCCTCAGGTCGCCGTCTCCTCGCGGCACGCCGGCCTGCTCGCAGCCGCCCTCGAGGCGCTTCCCGAGGCTGCCGACCTGCTCTTCCGCGAACGATGGGAACTGGCGGTGGTGCCGCTGCGCGCCGCCATCACCGCCCTCGGCGACATAATCGGGGAAAGTGCCTCCTTTGACATCTACGATACAATCTTCAGCAAGTTCTGCATCGGGAAATGAAAGCGGGGACATCATCCGGCAAGGTACCTCGAAGCGTAGCTCTACAATGACTTGACTTGCCTGCGCTCTCCCGCTACTGTGACGATGAACCTAAAACGTTTCCCCCCGCAATACGGAGCCGTGTGCCACTATGAACAAGTACAAGGTGGTTCTTATTGAGTCGGAAGAAGGATTTGCCGCAAGCTGTCCAGCTTTGCGCGGCTGCCATTCACAGGGAGCGACAAAAGAAGAGGCGCTTCAGAACATCAAAGAAGCCATTCATGAATGGCTCGAAGCCGAGAAGGACGAGGCGGCGATGTTCCATGTCTATGAAGAGGAAGTGCTGGTCTGAGTATGCCTAAAATCCCCGGAGTGAGCTCAAATGCGGCAGTCGGAGCCCTGCAGAAGATCGGGTTCAGGATTATCCGCCAAGGGAAACATATCGTCATGTCAAACGGACTGACGCGCCTTACCATACCCCGCCATAATCCGATAAACGCCTTCACGATGGGGGGCATCGCGTCTGACGCCGGTCTTTCCCCTGACGAGTTCAAAAAGTTGTTATGAGCTTGTCGTTCGACGTCATTGTTATTGGCGGCGGGCACGCCGGCGCGGAGGCCGCGCTGGCGTCCGCGCGGCTTGGCGCCCGGACGCTCCTGCTGTCCCTGAACCTCGACCACATCGGGCAAATGAGCTGCAATCCGGCGATCGGCGGCATCGCCAAGGGACAGGTCGTCCGCGAGGTGGACGCCCTCGGCGGCGCGATGGGCAGCGTCGCCGACGCCACCACGATCCAATTCCGCATGCTCAACCGCGGCAAAGGCCCCGCCGTCTGGTCGCCCCGCGCCCAAAGCGACAAGGCCGCCTACCAGCGCGCCATCAAACACCGCACCGAGCAGGCGGAGAACCTCTCGACGCATCAAGCTCTTGCAGAGTCATTCATCATTGACGCCAAAGGCCGCATATGCGGCGTCGAGACGCATCTCGGCGACACCTTCCAGTGCCGCGCGGTGGTCGTCGCCACAGGCACCTTCCTTTCGGGAAAGCTCCACTACGGCCTCAAAAATTTCCCCGGAGGCCGCGCCGGCGACCCGCCTTCGGAGCGCCTCGCCCTCGCGCTGCGGGAGCAGCTCGCCCTCGACATCGGCCGCCTGAAGACCGGAACGCCCCCCCGCATCCTCGGCACGAGCGTCGATTTCTCTGTCATGGAGGAGCAGAAGGCCGAGAATCCCGATGAGGGGTTCTCGCATTTCGGGGAGACGGCGGAACCGAGGGCGACACGCCACGACATGAGCTGCTTTGTGACCCGGAGCACGAAGGCGACCGCCGAGGTCGTGAGGCGCAACATCGACAAATCCCCGCTGTATCAAGGTGTCATCCAGGGCATCGGCGCGCGGTATTGTCCCTCCTTCGAAGACAAAGTCGTCCGCTTTCCCCAGCATGAGACGCACGCCATCTATCTTGAGCCTGAGGGCGAAAGCACCGAGGAGTACTACCTCAATGGCATCTCGACAAGCCTGCCTCCTGAAATCCAGAGCGAGATGCTCCACAGCGTGCCGGGGCTTGAGAACGTGGCGATCTCGCGCTACGCCTACGCCATCGAGTACGACTTCGTCATCCCGAGCCAGATCGAACGCTCTCTGCGGGTCAAGAAGTGGCCGAACCTCTTCCTCGCCGGCCAGATCAACGGCACCAGCGGCTACGAGGAGGCGGCGGGACAGGGACTGCTGGCCGGGCTGAACGCCGCGCGATCCGCCGGGGGACGGGAGCCGTTCGAGCTTGGGCGCGACACCAGCTACATCGGCGTGATGGCCGACGATCTGGCGAACAAGGATATCATCGAACCCTACCGCCTCTTCACCAGCCGCGCCGAATACCGCCTCCACCTGCGCCAGGACAACGCCGACCTCAGGCTCTGCCCACTCGCCACGGAACTCGGACTTCTCCCGGCCTGGAAACGGAAACTGTTCAACGCCTATGCCGAAAAACTCGCCGCAGCCCTCGCGCTCGCACGCTCAACCCGCCACGAGGGCAAGCCCGTCTGGGAGCTGCTGAAGACCTTGGAGGGCATCCCCGCCTCCCTGCCCTTCCCGCCTGAACTCATCGGCCTCGATCCACATGCGAAAGAGGACCGCAGAGTGCTCCGCCAAGTCGCCATCCAGGCGCACTACGAGGGCTATCTCGAACGGGAGGAGCGTGAGATCCACGCCCTGCGCGA
>CAYTFM010000213.1:15271-15935 GCA_964436735.1 uncultured Victivallales bacterium
CGACTATGCGGCGGTCTCCAGCTTGCGGACCGGGGCCCGCCTCAAGCTCGCGAAAGTCGCGCCAACCACCCTCGCCCAGGCGGGACGCATCGACGGCGTCACCCCCGCCGAACTCTCGCTCCTCAGAATCCACCTCAAACGCCGCCTCGCGTGACCAGTTTATAATTTCTGTGGCGGTGCTATAGTAGTATCAACGAGAAGCCGTGGCGGTCGAAAAGACCCCGTCACGGCCACTGTGTGGAGAAACGCCCTATGACCAAGGCATGCGAGATATCACGTCCCGTCGAGATCCTGTTGGTTGACGACAACCTCGACGATATCGACCTCATGAAGGAAGCGCTGAAAGACGCGAGAAGCACGGTGCGCTTGAGCGAGGTGTACGACGGCGAGCAGGCGTTGGCGTATCTGCGCAAGCTGGGAAGCTACGCCGAGTCCCCCACCCCCGACCTCATCCTGCTCGACTTGAACATGCCCAAAAAGGACGGACGCGAGGTGCTCTCCGAGATCAAAACCGACGAGACGCTGAGCAAGATTCCCGTGGTGGTGCTCACCACCTCCCGCTCCGATGACGATGTGGCCATCTCGTACCGCCTCCATGCGAACTGCTACATCAGCAAGCCGGTGGACTTCAACCAGTTCACGAAAGTGGTCAAATCAATCGAGG
>CAYTFM010000214.1:0-4746 GCA_964436735.1 uncultured Victivallales bacterium
CCACGCTCTGGTTTCTGCGCGAAGTCTGCTCAAGCATCGAGGGGATTGGCGTTTCGGTCATCGGACATGTGGATCGGCATCTGGCGGGCCTGTACCGTGACGATATCGCCTCCGGCAGGTTGACGCGCGCCGAGGCATTGGATCTGGTCGGGCGCTTCCTGCTGCCCACCGACCATAAGAAGGACTTTTTCGGGGCGGACAATCAGGAAACCTCCACGACTCTTGTCTTGGGAGGATGTGATGAGCAGGGCAGGGAGGTGTGCAACGAGGTGACATTCCTTTTCCTCGAGGCTCATGAGAAACACAACTTATTGAATCCCAAGCTGAACTGTCGATATAGCACCAGCTCCTCTCCCGCGTACTTGGACGAGATCAACCGGCAGATTTTGGCGGGGCGCAACGTCTTCGCCTTCTTCAACGACGGCTGCCTGGTGGACGCCCAGGTCCGGGCGGGAAAGAGGTTGGAGGACGCGCGGCTCTATGTCGCCGGCGGTTGCCATGAGCCGATTCTGGAGGGGCTCGAGCATTCGGCTGGCGCGGCGTGCTACATCCACCTGCCGCGGATTCTCGAGCTGTCGATCCATGCGCATCCGGAGCTGCGGGACGCGCTGCGGGCGACTGAGTTGACCATCCGCCGTCTGGACGGGGCACGGGATTTTGAGGAGCTGTACGACCGTGTGTTGCGGAACATACTCGACGCCTGCCGCCAGACCGCCGAGGTGATCGCCTGCAACGGCGCTGTCTGGCCACGAGTCAACCCCGCGCCATTCTTCTCGGCGGCGCTGGCCGACTGCCTTGAGAATCGGAAAGACTACACGGCCGGTGGCGGACGCTACAACCCCACCGGCCTCCCTCTCGTCGGCTTCGCCAACCTGCTCGATTCGCTGTTCGCGCTCAAAACGCTATGCTTTGATGCGGAGAAATGTCCTCTGGCGCACTTCCTCGACGCGGTCCGCGCGGACTGGAAGGGGCATGAGACGTTGCACGCGATGGTGCGTGCGCTGCCGAAGCACGGAGACGTTCATCCGGAAGTGAACGCGTTGGCGCGCCGTCTCTTCGACGATCTGTATGCCGGCACGCGGGGACTCGGAAACGAACGAGGCGGCGAATTCCAGTTGAGCTACTTCGCCTATTACCATAATTATCTGGAAAGAGCCAAGATGACGGCGGCGACGCCGGACGGGCGGCATGATGGCGACATATTTTCCCAGGGAATCTCCCCACGGAATCTGCACACGGCCTCCTCGGTGACGGCGGTGATCAACTCACTCGCCACGCTGGACTTGCGCAAGTGCGCGGCGAACGCCGTGCTGGACCTTCAACTGCCGCTGGCGCAGCTGACAAAAGCTCATCTGGCCGCCGTGGAGAAGAGTTTCGCCGCCGCCGGTGGCGCCACCTTCCAGATGAACTGTGTGGACGAGGCGACGCTCCGTCGTGCGCGGGAAACCCCCGAACTGTACCGGGATCTCGCGGTGAGGGTCTGTGGATTCTCGGCGCGCTTCGTCGCCCTACCCAAAGAAATGCAGGATGAGATGATCAACCGCAACCACTACACCATGACGAGGTAGCCATGCACACGAAACTCACGGAACTGAAGAGGGACAAGATGACATGGAATGGAAGCGAATACGGCGAGGCCATTCACTTGGCTGGGGCTGACGACCTGGCCGGTGGAGCGACGTTCTATGCCGTCGTGAAGCTGAGGGAGGGGGGCGAGATCGGCTATCACCAGCACGTCGGAGAGAAGGAGCTGTTCCACTTCTTGGAGGGGCGAGGGGAGGTCAATGACAACGGCCGGATCGTCCCGGTGGCCCCCGGCGACGTCGTCGCGACTCCCCTTGACGGCTGGCACGGCTTCAAGAACACGGGCTCCGGCGACCTCGTTTTCACCGCGCTCATCTTCAAGGCCGGGCGTGGCGCGATGGAGCAAGGTGCCGCCTTATAGTCTACGCCAGCCGCCCTCGAAGAAGAGGCGGTGCCAAAGTTCGAGGTTGCAGTAGGTCCAGAGCCAGCCGCAGCGGACTTCTTTGTAAGAACCAGTTTTGAAGGGCTCGTAGAAGCTGTTGAAGTGCTTCCAATCGATGAACTCCCGCGACTTGAATATCTTGGAATCGAAGATGTTGCGCTGTAGTCCTCCCCAGCCATCCGTGCTTTCAGACCATGCGTCGAGCGGGGTGCCGAAACCGATCTTCTTGCGATGGATGAGCTCGTGGTCAAGATAGCGTTCGGCGATCGTCTTGAGCACCGCCTTGAGGTCGCCGTTGTGGACGCGTTGCTCGTAGGGAATCGAGTTTGCGAGACGGAACATCGGCTCGGTGCAGAAGGGGACGCGGACCTCCACGGAGGCCGCCATGCCCATGCGGTCGGCGCGCTGGAACCACTGCGGCAGGTCGCAGATCTCGTCCTGGAGTATCGCCTCGTTAAGCACGTCCCCTTTCGCCAGGGCCACCGCCGCGCGGCGGAAGCGTATCGACGAGTCGTCGCCGTCCAGGAGCAGGTCGACGCTGTTCAAGTCGTTGTAGCTGGGAACGTACATGGCGGGATTGTACTTGGTGATGGAAAGGAGCGACTTCCCCTTCTCGACGGGCCACAGGGCGAGCAGCGCGCGGCGGAGGAGGTCGTGGCGGTGGAGGAACGTCCTGCGCTTCAAAATAGCGACCGACTCCGGCGTGAAGCGCATGTACCCCATGAAGGACTCGTCGGCTCCCTCGCCGGCGAGGATCACGGTGATGTGTTTCTTCACCTCCCGCATCAGATGGAGCGTGGAGACGGCGTTGGGATCGTTCAGCGGATGTTCGTAGTGCCAGATCGTGTTGATGATCTCATCGGTGAACGTGCGGTTGTCGATGCGGAAGTCGTGGTGCTCGGTGTTGTAGCGGTCCGAGACCATCTTCTGATATTTCGACTCGTCGTAGCCCGCCTCCGCGAAAGAAACCGAGAAGGAGTGGACGCGGCGGCCGAGTTCTTGTGAGGCGAGGGCGGTGATCAGGCTTGAGTCGACGCCGCCGCTGAGCTGCACGCCCAGTTCCACATCGCTGCGCAGATGGATGCGCACACTCTCCCGCAACGTCCGCTCGACCTCGTCGCAACTCTCCTGGAAGCTTCTCGCGTTGTTCGTCTCAAGCGTCGATGCCAGGGTGAAATACTCCTCCTCGGCGCGGCGGCCATCGGCGGTGATTGAGAGGCGGCGCCCCGGCGGCAGCGAGGCGACGTTCTGGAACATCGTCTCTCGATTCAGCACGCTGCGGAACACGAGATACTCGTCGAATGATGCGTAGTTCGGTTGCAGATTCGTGTACGGCAACAGCGACTTCGCCTCGCTGCAGAAGACGAGAAAGTCGCGGTCCTCGAAGAGCAGCAGCGGCTTGATGCCGAGTTGGTCGCGGGCGGCGAAAATCTCTTTCTTCCCAAGGTCGGCGAGGACGAAGGCGAACATGCCCGTGAATCGGCGGACGCAGTCCTTGCCCCATTTCAGGTACGCCGCGAGGATGACCTCCGTGTCGGTGTGTGATTTGAAAGGATAGCCGGGCTCGAGTTCCTTGCGCAGCTCCTGGTAGTTGTAGATCTCGCCGTTGTAGACGATCGCGAGATTGCCATCGTGGCTGAGCATCGGCTGGTGGCCCAGGGGAGAAAGGTCGAGGATGCTCAGGCGCCGGAACCCCAGCGAGAGCCATCCCGGCTTGGTGAAATAGCCCTCGTCGTCCGGCCCCCGGTGGACGATCATGCCGGTCATCCGCCGAAGAGTCTCTTCGGGGAACTCACGACCGCTTTTTGAAACTATTCCGACGAAGCCGCACATAAGAGGTTTCAGATTTCAGGTTTCAGGGTCGCAGCGAAGCGAAGATTCGCCGCGGCGAATTCAGGTTTCAGGGGCGGATCACTTCTCGAGGAAGCCGAGGAACTCCTTCTTCTCGCTGGCCTTCATGTACGCCTCCAGCGGGGTGATGATCTTGTCGAACATGAGCTTTTTGAGGACGGCGTCCATGCTGCACATCCCCATGCCGACGTTGCTTTCAATGATGTTCCTGATGCTGGATATCTGTCCCTCGCGGATGATGCTCGAAAGGGCGTCGACATGCAGCAGGACCTCGTGGACGGCGACGCGGCCTTGCTCGTCCGCCTTGCGGCAGAGGAGTTGGGACACCACGCCGCGGAGGCACTGGGCGAGCATGGTCCTGATCTGGGGCTGCTCGTCGGCTGGGAAGGCGTCGAGGATGCGGTCGATGGTTTTCGGCGCGTTGTTGGTGTGCAGGGTGCCGAAGACGAGGATTCCCATCGAGGCGCATGTTAGAGCGAGGCGGATGGTCTCCACGTCGCGCATCTCGCCCAGCAGGACGATGTCGGGATCGGCGTGCATCGCTCCCATCAACGCGTTGGCGAACGACTCACTGTGGATGCCCGCCTCGCGGTGGACAATGACGGATCGTTTGCTCTTGTGGACAAACTCGATCGGGTCCTCGATCGTGATGATATGCTTACTGTAGTTCTCGTTGATGTAGTCGATCATCGCCGCCATGGTTGTCGACTTGCCGCTGCCGGTCGGGCCAGTGACGCAGACCAGTCCATTCTTGAACTCGCATATCTTTTTGAGCACATGCGGGAGATTCAGATCCTGCATGGTGAGGATCTTCGAGGGGATCTGTCTGAATACCGCCGCCTTGCCATTGTGATTGCACAGGTAGTTCGCGCGGAAGCGGGCTCGTCCCGGTATCTCGTAGGCGAAGTCCAGATCGTGTCTCTCCAGGA
>CAYTFM010000214.1:4756-15917 GCA_964436735.1 uncultured Victivallales bacterium
CGCACGGGCGGGCAGATCTCCTCAAGCAACCGCTCCATCACCTCCGGGGTGATCGGCTCATAATCCAAAGGCTCGAGATGGCCGTGGATGCGGATTTTCGGGGGAATGCCCACATGCAGATGCAGATCGGAACCGCTGTGATCCAGCATGACGGTCAAAAATTGGTCGAGGAGAGCCATTGTTAGAACCATCCTTTCTTCTTCGGGGGTTCCTTCGACGCCGCGGCCGCCGCGGCGTCGGCCGCGAGTTTGAGCTGGATTTTGTGAAGGCACTCGCTTTCGGCTATGTTCGCGACCGCTGTCTCGTATGAGATGACGCCCGCCTCGAACAGTTCGTACACAGATTGATCCATGGTGCACATGCCCATCCGCGATCCGGTTTGCATCACGGCTTTGAGTTGATGGGTCTTGCTCTCCGAAATGAGATTGCTGACGGCGATATGGGCGGTAAGAACTTCGCAGGCCGCCACGACGCCGCTGTCTTTGCGGGGCAGAAGTTTTTGACAGATGATGCCGCGGAGGCTGCCGGCGGTCATGGTCCGTATCTGCTGCTGCTGCGATGGCGGGAAGACATCCAGAAGGCGGTTCAAGGTGCTGGAGGCGTCGTTTGTGTGAAGCGTGCCGATCACGAGGTGGCCAGTCTCGGAGGCGGTGATGGCCATCTCGATCGTCTCCAAGTCGCGGAGCTCGCCGATGACGATGATGTCGGGATCTTCCCGCAAGGCGCCTTTCAGGGCGGTGGCGAAGGAGTTCGTGTGGGTGCCGACCTCGCGCTGGGTGATATTGCAGCTGCAGGATTGCTGGATGATCTCCAAGGGGGATTCGACCATGATGACATGGTCCTTGCGCTTGCGGTTGATGATGCCAACCAGGGCGGCCAGGGTGGTGGTCTTGCCGCTGTTGACCGGCCCGGTCACCAGGATCAACCCGTTGTGGTTGTCCAGCATTTTCGAAATGGTGGCGCTGTTGCGGTCGCTGAAGCCGAGCTCCTCCAGCGTCTTGATCGTGTCGGGAACCATGCGGTACGAGCCGGCGATTCCATCCTTGTGGACCATCAGGTTTACTCTGACGCGGGTACCGTCTCCGAGCGACATGGCGAAGTCCAGATCGCGTCGCTTTTCGAAAAGCGCGAGATCGTCCTCCGCAAGCAATGCGGTGTTCAACTTGTGCGAGTCCTCCGGGGTCAGAATGTGGTTGCCGAATTTCTCGACCATGAGGTTGCGCCGGACGAATGGTTTGGCGCAGGCTGACAAATGCAGATCACTCGCGCCTGACGTCCTGATCGCTTTGAGCAAGTGCAGCATGAGTTCCGTGGCTTGCGCATGGGACAACCGCTCCGCTCCCTCAAGCGATGGTATCTCGCTTTTTATTGAGAAGACGTCCGAGGGCGTCTGCCCCGCGCTCGCCTGCCCCAATGCGTAGTCCGCCAGATTCTGCACGGTTTCTAAATTCGTCGTCAAGCCTTGATCGAGCACCGCCTGGGCGAACCCTGCGAGGTCTATGCCTTCTCCGGTTGTGCCGATCAAGGCGCGGCAGTCGGCGACAGACAGGATGTTCTCCTGAATGGCCGTGGCGATAAACCATTGCACGCCTAAGTCCATAAATTGCCCTCCCTCCTTAACTTCAATGCTCAGCACAGTGAATGGTAAATAGTGAATTGTGAATGGTCTCACCACTCACGATTCACCATTCACAAAATGTCGGCGAAGCCGCTGATGTCATTACCCTTTCTGCTCCGCCATCGCCTGACGATCAACCATCGCGGTGAAGACGCCGTTGCGTCGGTAGAGTTCGTCGAAGGCACCCTCCTCGATGATGCGACCACTCGCGAGAACGAAAATGCGATCGCACTGCCGGATGGTCGAGAGGCGGTGGGCGATGAGGATGAGCGTCTTCGTGCCACGGTACTCGTCGATGTGCGCCTGCACCCGCTGCTCGGTGGCGGTGTCGAGCGCGCTGGTCGCCTCGTCAAGAATGAGCAGCGGGGTGTCGCGCAGCAGCTCGCGGGCGATCGTGAGGCGTTGGCGTTGTCCGCCCGAGATGTTGGCTCCATGGTCGCCGAGCATGCCGTCGTAGCCGGATGGGATCTCGTCGACGAACTCAGCCGCCTCGGCCTTCGCGGTCGCCACGCGCATCCGCTCGACGGAGATCTCAGGGTTCCAGAGTGTCAGATTGTTGCGGACGGTGTCGTTGAAGATCACCGGCTCCTGGGTGACGTAGCCGATGCCGCCGCGGAGCTTTTCTATGTCGAGAGTAGGGTAGGGAGTTCCGTTGAGCAGAATCTCGCCGGAGGTCGGCGCGAGCAGGCCGGTGACCAGGTTGACAATGGTCGATTTGCCGGAGCCCGAGTCGCCGACGAAGGCCACGGCCGATTTGCTCGCCACCCTGAGGGTCACCCCGTTGAGCACGGCGTCCGCGGCGTCGCGGTAGCTGAACGAGACGTTTTTGAACTCCAGCGCGCCGGAGAAGTCGGGGACGTCCTTGGCCACCGTAGTCGGCTCGGCCTCCTTCGCGAGCTCATCGGAGAGCCGCTCGTAGATCTGGATGCCGCCGACCGCCTGCAGGAATTTCTGGTAGGTGGCCTGCACGGCCAAAACCCTCTGGTAGGCGGCGTACAGGAGTCCCATCATGACGACCGCCTCGATCACCGGCTTCTTCATGACGATGACCACGAAGGCGATGACGGCTGCGACGCCCATGAACATGAAGGGCTTGATGCCGTCGAAGCTGAGGCTATTGATGATATTCTGCTTCTTGATGATGTTCGAAAGCCCCCAGGCCTGTCGCTCGAAGGCGCGCAGCGCGCGGCCGAAGGTGTTGGTGGCCTTCAGGTATTTGAAGTGGGAGAGAATCTGGTAGACGGTGCCTGTCACCGCGCCGAACTCCGCGGTGTTGCGGATCGAGTAGTTTTTGGCGAGGGAGTTGATCTTCCTGAACACGAAGAAGACGGGAACGCCAAGAACCGTGAGGACTATGATGGCGAAGGGGTTGGTGAGCAGGGCGACCGAAAAGAACATGATGGCGGTCAAGGCGGTTATCAGTATGGTGACGAAGAATTTGAAGGTCGCGCTGACCTTGTTCATCTCGTTGAGGATGGCGTTGTTGAAGAAGCCGATGTTGTGCGAGAGGAAATACTGGTAGCGTGATTTGAAGAGACCGTTGATCAGCTCGCTTTGGATGCGGACGCGGATCCGCGCCTCAAGGGCCGCGCTGTACCACGTCGAACTGACGAGGGCGGCGGCTCCGGTGAAGAATGCGACGCAGCAGAAGGCGAGCAGGGTGATGAGCCGTTTATCCGGCGAGACGATGCCGAGCCAGTCGACGATGCCGTACACTGTGCTTGTCACGAAGTTGCCTGAGCTGGAGGAGGCGTCGAGCAGCATCACGGACATGAAGACCGCGGCCCCCAAGCCCTCGAAGATGACCGCGAGCACCGCGAGTGTCGCCACGATGACGAGCCGCCTCTCGGTGAGCCGCTGGAAGAAAGGAAAATAGCTGAGAAGTTCCATCACAAATTCCTTAAGCAAACCAATAGTATACAGCAATAGTACTCGGTGGGAAAGGTGCCGGACGCACTGTGTGTGACTTTCTCGTAGCGTGGAGGCCGGGCATGTTGAATTCCCCTTGGAGGGGAGGTCACGGCGTGGTGGCGGGCAACAAGGTTATCGGCAAATGCTCCGCATATAAGCGGAAGTCGGCGTCTGTCGTCATAATGGGGTATTCAAGTGAGGAGGCGACTGCGCAGATAAGGAAGTCTATTGATGATCCTTGAACGCCCTTGCGGCGGCAGTAATTGGAGAACTCGGCCGCTCGAATGAAATAGTCGGTAATCAGCGGAATGTCGACAAAACCACTGAGTCGGCTTTTAAGCCGTTCAAACTGGGCATGGTCAGCAACCCCAGAAAGCAATTCTTGCCGTATGGGGCCTAACATGGCCACGTTGCCTGCGACAAGTAGCGCATGCAACGTGGCGACTATCTGTTTGTCTGGGGTATTCCGCCTGAGTGCCAGCGACCATACGCAGGTGTCGACAATGACGTTCATCTGTGGCGTGCCTTCTTGTAGTCATAGTCTTTGTCGAAATCCACTTTGCCGAATAGGTTCGCGATAGCAAGTTGCCGCTTTCTTGAGATATACTCCTTAAGCGCGGTCGAGACGGCTTCTTTCTTGGACTTATGCTTGCCAAGGTTTTTTGCCTCGATGATCAGTTTGTCGTCTATCGCAAGGTTTGTCGCCATATCACACCTCCTTCCACACATAGTATAACACATAATCTTGTGTGAGGAAAGGGCATCCTCAATTCCAGGGAGAGAATACCTTCGCTCCGGTGCCGTTGAAATCGCCGACGTTCCTCGTGATGAACAGATAGTCGCATTCAATCGCGGTGGCGGCCAGCAATCCGTCGACGACCGGTATGCTGAGCCCTTTCCGCTTTGCCAGGCTTCGCAACTCACCCCAGCGCAACGCGACCTTGGCGTTTACGGGAAGCGTGCGGGGGCCGAAGGACTCCTTCACTTTCTCGAACCAACTCATAAGCCGGTCCTTGTTGCGGCCGGTTTCCAGGAGGCCAATGCCATACTCGATCTCGCCCAACGTGATGGCGCTCACAAAGAGGTCGGTCTCGCTGACATCATTGAACCAGGATAGAAAACCCGCGTCCGGTTTAGGCTTACGCAGTTCGGATACGGCGCAGGTGTCGAGAATGAAACTCATAGCTCCACCTTCCTGCCGGTGTCGTTGCAAGACCTGTCGTAGGCCAGTTCGATGTCTTTACAGGGACTGTTCAGGAGGAGTTTTTTTAGAGACTCGCCCGCGGGTTTGTTCATGCGGTCGAAGGCCTTCGCTGAAATCACGTACACCACCGGCTCCCCGCGACGTTTGACCAACTGCGCGTCTCCTGTCAGCGCCTTGTTCACCAGTTCGCTGAATTTGTTCTTCGCCGTCTGCAGTTGCCATTCGCCCCCTATGGCTATCATAAGCGCACCTCGTCGTTGTTCATGCAATAAATCTAGCCCGTCTAGACATATTATAGCAGCCACACGAGAAAATCAAGCCTGATGCGTCTCATCGCGGATGTTGTCAGTGGCCCTCTGCGCACTCTCTGGCGAGGAACTCGGCGAGAGCCTCGGCGGTGTGGGAGCGGGCGGGGGCCGCGGCGAGTTTCTCGGGAGGGCCTTCGGCGACGACGCGGCCGCCGCCGGAACCGCCCTCGGGGCCGAGGTCGATGATCCAGTCGGCCTCGGCGATTACATCGAGGTTGTGCTCGATAACGACGACGGTGTTTCCGGCGTTGACCAACCGGTGCAGAACGCGGATGAGTTTCTCCACGTCGGCCATGTGGAGGCCGACAGTCGGCTCGTCGAGGATGTACAGGGTGCCAGAGGTGGAGCCACCGGCCTTGATCACTCCCGGCGGAAGGTCGTCGGACGCCGCGCCGCGGGTCTTGTGCAGTTCGGTGACGAGCTTGATGCGCTGGGCCTCGCCCCCGCTCAGGGTGGGGCTTTGCTGGCCGAGAGAAAGGTAGCCAAGCCCGACGTCGTTGAGCAGTTGTAGGGGCCGGTGGATCTGGGGGTGCGCCGAGAAGAACTCGACCGCCTCTTCGACCGACATGGACAATGCGTCCGCGACCGTCTTATCCTTGAACAGCACCTCGAGCGTCTCGGTGTTGAAGCGCTTCCCGCCGCAGGCGTCGCAGGGGGTCGATACGTCCGGGAGGAAACTCATCTCGATGGTCTTGTAGCCTTGTCCATCGCATTCGGGACAGCGCCCGCCTTGCTCGCCTTTCACATTGAAGGAGAAGCGGCTCGGGGTGAAGCCGCGGACCCGCGCGTCGGGCGTGGCGGCGAAGAGGCGGCGGATGTCGTCCCAGAAGCCGATGTAGGTGGCCGGGCAGGAGCGGGGCGTTTTGCCGATGGGGGTCTGGTCGACCTCCATGACGCGGCGGACGAGCTCGACGCCTTTGAGGTCGGCGCATCCTCGCCAGGCCGGCATCTCACTCTGGCGGCCTTTTCTTGTCCGCTCTTTTGCCAGCAGCATGCGGAGGTTGTCGTGGAGGATGTCGCGGGCGAGCGTCGATTTGCCCGATCCGCTCACGCCGGTGACGCAGATCATCCGTCCGAGCGGGAAGCGGATGGAGATGTCCTTGAGATTGTGCAGATTCGCCTTGACGATCTCGATGAACGGCGTTGAGTCCTTGCCGACGCGTCCGGCGACGCGGGTCGGGCGGCGCGGAGCGAGCGGATGACGGAGCGGCTCGCGCAGGAACTTGCCGGTGAGCGAGTCTGGGGCGCGCTGGATGTCGTCGACGGTTCCCTCGGCGATGAGGCGGCCGCCGTTGACGCCCGCGCCGGGGCCGAGGTCGATGATGTGCTCGGCTTGACGGATCGTCTCCTCGTCGTGCTCGACGACGACGACAGTGTTGCCTTTCGCCTCAAGTTTGCGCAAGGTGCTGAGCAGCATTTTGTTGTCTCGGGCGTGCAGGCCGATCGTTGGTTCGTCGAGGATGTAGCAGACGCCGCGGAGATTGGAGCCTAACTGTGCGGCGAGGCGGATGCGCTGCGCCTCGCCGCCGCTCAGGGTTGGCGCGGCGCGGTCGAGGGAGAGGTACGACAACCCGACCTCATGAAGGAATGACAGCCGCGAACGGATCTCGGCGAGCAGGTCGCGGGCGATCTCCTCGTCGGAGCCTTTGAGCCGCAGCGACGCGAAGAGTTTCTCGGCGTCCTCGACCGGCATCGAGGAGTAGTCGGCGATCGTCTTGCCAAGGACGCGCACGGCGAGCGCCTCGCTGTTGAGACGTCTACCGCCACAGTCAGGACACGGCTCCTCCTCGCCCTCCCACCAGGCGTTCCACCAGATCTCCTCGCCGGTCTGCTCGGCATCAAAACCCGACATGTCGAGTCCCGTACCGAAGCAGGTTGGGCACCAGCCGTGTTTCGAGTTGTAGGAGAAGAGCCGGGGATCCAACTCGGGAAAACCTCGGCCGCACGAGTGGCAGGAGCGCTTCGTCGAGAAGATCAGCTCCTTGCCGGGGCGGCCGCGGCCGAGCGGCAGGACGTGCGCGACGCTCTTGCCGCGCTGCAGCGCCTCCGCAAGCGCGGCGCGAAGGTCAGCCTCTTTGGCCGGAGTGACGGTGAACCGTCCGAGCGGCAGCTGGATCGTGTGCTCCTTGAAGCGGTCAAGCCGCGGCCACGTGTCCGTGGGGATCGACTCGCCATCGACGCGCAAGTGCTCATACCTTTTGCCCGCCGCCCACTTGGCAAGGTCGGTGTAATAGCCTTTGCGGTTGACGATCAGCGGGGCGAGCAGTTCGATCTCCTTGCCCCTGAATTCTTTTTGGATTTGAGCGAGGATACCTTCCGGTGTTTGAGGCGTGATCGGGACGTCGCACTCGGGGCACTGCTGGACGCCCAGTTTGACGAAGAGCAGCCGCAGGAAGTGATGTATCTCGGTGACGGTGGCGACGGTGCTCTTGCGGCCGCCCCGGCTGGTCCTTTGTTCGATGGCGACAGTCGGGGGGATGCCGAGGACGGCGTCGACGTCTGGCCGTGCGGCGGGTTGGACGAACTGCCGCGCGTAGGCGTTGAGCGACTCGAGGTAGCGCCGCTGCCCCTCGGCGAAGAGGATGTCGAATGCGACGGTGCTTTTGCCGCTGCCGCTGATGCCGGTGACGACGGTGAACTTGTCGAGCGGGATCTCGATGTCGATGCCCTGCAGGTTGTGCTCGCGGGCGTTGTGGATGCGGATGGTCTGGCCGACGCCGGCATCGTATCGGGCGGGAGTCTCGGCGGCGACAGGGAAGGGGGAAGGTTGAGGGTGGAGGTTGGAGGGGGGGCGTTGAATGTTTTTCAGCGCCTCGGCGTAGTGGCGCATCGCCTCGCCAGTGTGGCTGGTGGCGTGGCGCGCGACCTGCGCGGGGGTGCCCTCGCAGACGATCTCGCCGCCGGCGTCGCCGCCTTCGGGGCCGAGGTCGATGATCCAGTCGGCGGCCTGGATGACGTCGAGGTTGTGCTCGATGACGACCACCGAGTGTCCCTCGGTGACGAGTGAGCGCAGGGCACCGAGGAGTTTGGCGATGTCGTCGAAATGCAGGCCGGTGGTCGGTTCGTCGAAGAGGAAAAGTATTTTCTTTCCCTGTGAGCGTTCGGCGAGATGCCCGGCGAGTTTGAGTCGCTGGGCCTCGCCGCCGCTGAGCGTGGTGGCGGGTTGGCCGAGGCGCAGATAGTCGAGGCCGACCGCCACGAGCGGTTCAAGGACGTGGGCGACCTCGCGGGAGTCGGAGAAGAAGGCGACCGCCTCGGAGACGGTCATCTCGAGGACGTCGGAGATGTTTTTGCCGTTCAACGTCACCTCGAGGAGTTCTGGGCGATAGCGGCGGCCGTCGCAGTCGGGGCAGCGCAGGTAGACGTCACTCAGGAATTGCATCTCTACGTGCTGGAAACCGTTGCCGCCGCAGGTGGGACAGCGGCCGTCACCGGAGTTGAAGCTGAAGGAGCCGGCGGTGTAACCGCGCTCCTTGGCGAGATCAGTCTTGACGAAGAGCTTGCGGATAGTGTCGAAGGCACCGACGTAGCTGGCCGGATTCGACCGTGTGGTTCTTCCTAACGGGGATTGGTCGATCAGCTCCACCTCGTCGACCAGTTCATGTCCGACGATCCGACGGTAGGCACCGGGAGGATCCGCCGGTTTCCCTTTTATCTTGCGCATGGCGTTGTGGCAGATGTCCTTCATGAGCGTGGACTTGCCGGAGCCGCTGACGCCCGATAGGCAGACGAGTTGGTTGAGGGGGAGGCGGACGTCGATGTTCTTGAGATTGTGGTCGGCGGCGCCTACGATCTCGAGGAACCGCATGGCTTGCTGTTCTGTTTTCTTCTTCTTTTTGACGTCGGCGGGGGAGAAGGCGTGGGGCGGCTGTTTTTGCGTGATCTGACGCCGTCCGGCGAGGTAGTCGCCGGTCAGCGAACGCGGGCAGTCTATGACGTCGCGGGGGGGGCCGTTGAATACCACTTCGCCGCCGCGTTCGCCGGGACCGGGGCCGAGGTCGATGATGCGGTCGGCCGCCATGATGACCTCGGGATCGTGCTCAACCACCAGCAAGGTGTTGCCCGCCCCGCGGAGGCGGCGAAGGACGCCGACGAGCCGGCGTATATCCCTCGGATGCAGGCCGATGCTGGGCTCGTCGAGGACGAAGAGCGTATTGACGAGCGAGGTGCCGAGGGCGGTGGTGAGGTTGATGCGCTGGACCTCGCCGCCGCTGAGTGTCCGCGACTGGCGGTCGAGGGTTAGGTAGCCGACGCCGACCTCGACGAGATAGCCGAGGCGGGTGCGGATCTCGGTGAGCAGCAGGTCGGTCGCCTCGTCCATGGAACCCTCGAAGCGCAGCGCGGTGAAAAATTCGAGGCAGCGGTCAATGGGAAGCAGCATGACATTGTGAATGGAAAGCCCGTCGCCATCGCCAAGCCGCCAGTTCAGCGCCTCCGGTTTGAGCCGCGCCCCCCCGCAGGTTTCGCACTCTGTGTAGGAACGGTAGCGCGAGAGCATCACCCGCACATGCATCTTGTACGATTTCGATTCGAGCCATTCGAAGAAGCGTTTGATGCCGTACCACTTGCCGTCTTCGTAGTCGCCGACGCCGTCGATCACCCACGCCCTCTGTTTCGGAGTAAGGTCTCGCCATGGCACGTCCATGGGGATGCCGGCTTTGCGGGCGAAGGTTCGCATCTCCTTCAGGCACTCGCTGTAGATGTTGCCGCGCCACGGTTTCACCGCCCCCTCGGCCAGCGTCAGGCTCTCGTCGGGAATGACGAGTGCGTAGTCGACGCCGATGACGCGTCCGAACCCGCGGCATGTGTCGCAGGCACCGATGGGGGAGTTGAAGGAGAAGAGGTTCGGGACGGGGTCGCGGTAGTGGATGTCGCAGTGGGCGCAGTGCAGATCGGACGAGAAGCGCAGCGGCTCCTCCAGCGAGCCGTCGGCGTCGACGCGGCGCGCGTCGACCCGTCCGTGACCATGCTTGAAGGCGGCCTCGATGTTCTCGAGAAGCTCGGAGCGCCGTTCCGCGGTTAGTTTTGTCCGGAACCGCGCCACCTCGAGTTCGCCGTTCTTGGAGCCGATTATGCGCGTGTAGCCCTGCTTCTCGAGCATCTCCCGGACTTCCTTCTCCGAGAGATTCTTGGGGATGGGGACGGGGAAGGTGATGACGACGGACGGCGCCGCGGCGGCGTCCTTTGCCGCGAAAGCCGCGGCAATCTCGTTGGCGACGCTTTCGGGGGTGTCGCGGCGGACGGTTCGGCCGCAGCCGCCGCAGCGCAACCGCGCCCCCCGCGCGAAAAGGAGTTTGAGGTGGTCGTTGAGCTCGGTCATCGTGCCGACGGTCGACCGGGATGTGCGGACGGGGTTGGTCTGATCAATGGCGATGGCGGGGGGAATGCCGTCGATGCGGTCGGCCTTCGGCTTGTCCATCCGCTCCAGGAACTGCCGGGCGTAGGGTGAGAAGGTCTCAACGTAGCGACGCTGCCCCTCGGCATAGAGGGTGTCGAAGGCGAGCGACGACTTGCCCGAGCCGCTCACGCCGGTCACGACGATCAATTCGCGCAATGGCAGATCGAGGTCGAACCCCTTGAGGTTGTTCTGCCGCGCGCCTTTTATGGATATGTGTTCGTTAGTCATTGACTAAAATTCCTCGGATGCTGTATTCATTACATTACACAAATGAAGACTCATTCGACGCTGTCCACTTCACGGACACGGGCACGATGTCCGTGCCACCTCGGGAAAACACTACGGGATCACCTTTTCTTCCTTGGTGGTCCCGGCGAGCGAGGCCACGCAGGCTGTGGCGAAGGCCTCCGCCACCTTCTCCTTCTCCCGCTGCCGCGCCTCCAAACGATCCACCTCGGCCATCAACTCATCCACCTTCGCCACGATCCGCTTCTGCTCGGCGAGGGGAGGGAATGGAACAGGACATCCGCGGACTTGCCGCATGTTGATTGAAGCAAGGTTTGTAGTTTGCTTTGAGGCTGATTCGAAGTATGCTCGTCCGAACGGAGAGTTGAAGAAGCGTTCAAACCAAATTGGCATCATCTCACTGGAGCGCATGCGCGCACGAAACACGTGGTTCTGGTGGAGGCATTGAGTGATTTGCCCATGCCAAATGGCTGCCC
>CAYTFM010000215.1:0-15892 GCA_964436735.1 uncultured Victivallales bacterium
CCGTCGTCCACTCCCGGACCGCCGCGCTGCTCGAGCAGAAATATTTGGCGGAGGCGGGCGCGCTCTTCGCGGGGCTTTCGGCGACCGGCCGGAAGATCGGGTTCCTCAGCGAGGCGCAGCTCCGCGAAGGACGCATCGGGCAAACAAAGCTTCTCTTCGTGCCCGGCTGCGCGCATTTCGACCGGAAGGCGTATGAAGCCCTCGGGCGTCTCGTCTCCTCGGGAAAACTCGCCGTCGTTTCCGTGGGGGAGACCTTCAAGAAGGATGAATACGGCCGGGCGTTGGAATCGGGCGTGGCGGGCGATGGCAAGCTTGAGGTGTCGCTCGGCGACGCGAAGGCCCCCGAGGTTATTCAGGCGTTCCTCGACGCCAAACTGGGGGCGCTTCCTTTCATCATCGAATCCCGTTCTCCAAACGGCCTGTGCGGCGTCGAGTGGAAGCTCATTTCCGATGGCGCGGATCGGTTTATTCTCAACGTGACGAACTACGCCGGCACCGACAAGGACGTCCAAATCGTTCCGGCAAAGGGAGGCGGAGTTGCCGTCGAAGACTTGGTCGCTTGCGCAAAGTCTCCTGCCAGTTTCACTCTGAAACCTCTGCAGCCGCGGCTTCTGAAGATTGACCGTAAAGGATTCTGGGGCGATCTTGTCGACATCATATTTTAACCTGATCATATAGAAAATTGCTTTTTTGTTCTTTGCCCCAAGGGGCTGTGTAACAAAGCCCAGGGTTGCGCGAAAGCGCTACCCTGGGTTTGCAGGTGAGCCCATTTCAACCCTGACGGGGTTGTGTAACGGTTGTACCCGTGTCATTTTAGACGCAACCCCGGTGGGGTTGAATCACGGATTGACTCTACCCAGGGTAGGCGCGAGGCGCCAACCCTGGGCTTTATTACACAGCCCCCTTGGGGCAGTAAATGCAGATAAACTCCGGCGAGGCCGGATACGTGCGGAACGTTTCAAACAGCTTCACCAGATACCGTATAAGGAGTTTATAGCATGCATGTTCTTCTTCGTGGAAATCGATTCGGCATGTGGCGCGCCGCGGTGGTGCTCTGCTTCCTGGGCGCCGGCGTGGCGGACGGCGGATCCATCAGCTTGAGCAACGAGGGGATCGTCATCGACAAGGGCGCCGATGGCAAACTCGAACTCACCTATCCGGTGTTTGTGGAAGGGGAAAATAAGAACACCAAAATCATCGACACGTCTGTGACGGCGGGAAAGGCGATACTGAAGTACGAGGGCGGCGGTCAGGCGGAGATCGAGATCAAGGGAGACGAGATCCGTTTTGCGTTCTCAAACATTCCGGAACGGTTCGGCAAGTTCACCTGCTCGATGCAGATCAGCAACGAGTATGGCCGCGGCGGAAAATGGCGCGTTGGCGCAGGAGAGCAGGTTGCGTTCCCGAAGGAGAAGCCTGTGAAGCCGCATCTCTTCCAGGGAAATGCGAGCGGGTTCGCCCTGACAAGCCCCGCCGGCGCCACGACCGAGTTCACCGTGCCGGAGTACTCGTTCCAGCAGCTTCAGGACAACCGCGAGTGGGGGTGGAACATCTTCCAATGGCATTTCTGGACGCCGTTCAACAAGGACAATCCGGACTATGTGATTCGGGTGGAAGGAGCGGCCAGTCCGGCCTCGGTCGCCGGGAAGGCGGCATTTATCGTCGACCCGTTCGGGCAGGATGCCAAGGAGCGGTTTGAGGGACGCGTCGGCGGCGAAGAGGAGTTGGTGCGGGATGTCGAGGAGGAGAAGTCGTATTATGAGAGCCTGACGCCCCCGCTCTTCGATCGTTTCGGGGGACTCGCCGACAGCGCTGCGAAGATGGCGCTGGAGAAAACGGGGTTTTTCCATGTGGAGAAGAAGGGTGGCGCATGGGTGCTTGTCGACCCGGACGGCAACGCGTTCTTCCATCTTGGCGTGTGCGCGTTCAGCCCTCACAGCTACACGTACGTCAAAGGGCGTGAGTCGACTTACGAATGGATGCCGCCGCGTGACGGGAAGTTCAAGAGCGCCTGGAACCCGGAGCCATACTGGAATCCCACGTCCGTCTCGTTCCATCTGGCGAACATGATCAGGAAGTATGGCGGCCCGATCAGCCTGGCGGACTTCCAGGACAGGATGATCGAGCGTGTCCGCAAGTGGGGCTTCAATTCCATCGGGGCGTTCTCCGAGGTCGACAAGGCGGTGGTGGCGAAGAGGAGTTTTCCGTATGTGGCCCATCTTCCGTCCGCCTCGGACTGGAACGGCATCCCCGCCATTCCCGGAATCCGCGAGACGTTCGATCCGTTCGACGAGAAGGTGAAAGCCGAGTTTGACAGGCAGTGCGGCAAGCTTGCCGAGAGTGCTGACGATCCGCTGCTTATCGGATATTTCGTGGCGAACGAACCCACGCACGAGGCGGTGCCGCGCGTGATTCCGACCCTCAAGGGCACGGCGGCGAAGAAGCGTCTCGTGCGCTTCCTTGAGGAGAAATACAAGACGGTGGAGGCGTACAACAGGGCGTGGAAGGCGGACGTGCGGGATTTCGCGTCGCTTGAGAATGTCGGTCTTCCGGTGGTCACGAAGGAGGCCTCCGACGACATGCGGGCCTTTTCGGCGCTCTTCTTCGAGACCCTGTTCTCGTTCATCCGCGACACCTTCAGGAAGTACGACAAAAACCATATGCTGCTGGGATGCCGCTGGCAGCCAAGCACCGCCAGTGACGAGCGGTTGTGCGGGATCGCCGCCGCCTGTTTTGATGTCGTCTCGGTGAACTATTACACCTATGGCGTCGACAAGGCGTATCTCGACCGCATCCACAAATGGTCCGGAGGGAAGCCGTTGTTCCTGAGCGAGTTCTACTGGAGCTCGTCGTCGGATTCAGGGCTCGGTCCGTTCAAGGACGTCGGGAGCCAGAAGGAGCGTGGGCTCGCCTACCGCAACTACCTTGAGCAGACCGCCGCCCTCGGCTACGTGCTTGGCATCGAATGGTTCACCCTGATCGACCAGCCGCGCACCGGCAACTGGTTCAGCATGTACGACGGCGAGAGGGCCAACACCGGGCTCATCGCCGTGACTGACCGTCCGTGGAAGACGATGCTGTCGGAGATGATGAAGTCCAATTATGACATCTACAAGGTCGAATTCGAGGGCAAGAAACCCTTCGTGTTCGACGATCCGAGATTCAACGGCGCCGGCGTTGGCGGAGCGCGGAAAGTCACCATCGCCCGCGCTCCCAAGGCGTTGACCATTGACGGCGAGCGCGGCGACTGGCCGGGGCTTCCGCCGGAGATGATTTCCGGCACGCGGCTTGTGGAGGGGGCGGACGCCGGCGAGTTGGAGGCGGGGTTCAGGCTGGCGTATGACGAGGAGAACCTCTACCTTCATGCCGAGGTCGCCGACGCCACCCCCATGTTGAACACGCACACCAAGGACATGCTGTGGAGCGGCGATGGTCTGGAACTGTTCATAGGCTCCGAAAGCGTCGACCAGGGCGGGGCTCTCAGATTTTCTGACAGGCAGATCCTTCTCGGCGCAGGTGCGTCTGACGGCAAGGGACAGGTATGGTTCGTGAACGCCCCCGCGCAGGTCACCTGCAAGATGACTGTGGCGCCGCGGGTGGACGGAAAGGGCTATGCGATGGAGGCCGCCATCCCGTTCGCGGCGCTTGGCTTCACGCCGCGCAAGGGACAGGAGATTCTGTTCGATCTTGCCCTCGACAACAGCGCGGACGGCAGCCACCGCGTGTCGCAGATCATGTGGAACGGGGGCGCCAGGAACTCAAGCGACCGCGGCGCCTGGGGCAGGGCGGTTTTCGGGGAATGACCCTTCACTCCCCGTACGACGAAATCATCCGCCGTCGTCGCAGACCGCGGCAGATGAGGGGATGCCGTCTCTCGGCTTTCCATTGAGCGCGAAACGTGCTACATTGCTGTCATGGAAGCTACGGAACACAGGGCCCGCCATGCCGCTCAAACTACTCCACAAGCACGTCATAAAAAACCTCTTCGGTGTCTTTACGAAAAAGACCGTCGAGAATCATGCCAAAAAGATTCCGAAAGAATCCTTGGAGACGACCGAGACTAAGGCGTATGTCCCCGCCGGGTTGACCTTTCCCTGCCCGAGATGCTCGCAGCCGATCAAGCTCATGGTCGAGAAGGGTGGCAAGGAGCGGCCTTGCCCCCACTGCCGCAAGACGATCCAGATGCCGTCTGTCTGAAGGGAAAATCCGAAACCCGAATATCGAAATCCGAAATTATTCGGAAGACTTGACACCGTGCGGCGACGCCTATAACCCACCTTTCGGATTTCGTGCTTCGATTTTTCGTATTTTACGCCTTGAGCGGCGGGACGTCGACCCAGGCGCGCTTCTTCCACGACTCGATCGCCATCTCGGCGAGCTGGACCCCTTTCGCTCCCTCGAGCAGCGACCAGCGGAACGGCTCGTCCTTGACCACGTGCTTGAGGAAAAGCTCCCATTGCACCTTGAAGGCGTTGTCGTACACGACCGTGTCAGGGACGGGCGTCCAGGCGTCGTAAAAATGGATTGGATTATCGATGTCAGGGTTCCAGACGGGCTTCGGGGTGACCGCCGCCGGCTGGATGAGGCATTTACGGAGGCCGACCACCGCCGAGCCCTTGGTGCCATCAACCTGGAGGGTGAGCAGGTCGTCGCGGCGCACGCGGACGCACCATGACGAGTTGAAGTGGGCGATGATGCCGCCCGCCAGTTCGAAGGTGCCGTAGGCGGAGTCGTCCGCCGTGCACTCGTAGGGCTTGCCCTTCTCGTCCCAGCGTTTCGGGATGTGCGTGGCGCCGAGGCAGGAGACCGATTTGACTTCTCCGAAAAGATTGTCGAGCACGTAGCGCCAGTGGGCGAACATGTCGACGATCATGCCGCCGCCATCTTCTTTGCGGTAGTTCCAGGAGGGGCGTTGGGCGGGGATCGTGTCGCCCTCGAAGACCCAGTAGCCGAACTCGCCTCTCACCGACAGTATTTTTCCGAAGAAGCCTGTGTCGACGAGCATCTTGAGTTTCAGGAAGCCCGGCAGCCAGAGCTTGTCCTGCACGACGCCGTTTTTGACGCCGGCGCGCTTCGCCAGCTCGAACAGTTCAAGGGATTCGGCGCTGGTGCAGGCGATCGGTTTCTCGCAGTAGACGTGTTTGCCGGCTTTGATCGCCTTTTTGACGGCCTCGGCGCGGCGGTCGGTGGTCTGCGAGTCGAAGTAGACCGTATAGGCCTTGTCGTTCAGGACGCTGTCCAGGTCGGTGGTGATCTTGGTGACGCCGGACATTTTCGAGAGTTCCTCGAGCTTCGCCTTGTTGCGTCCCACAAGGATGGGGTCGGGCATGATCACCTCATCGTCGGACAGCTTCACGCCGCCCTGCTTGATGATCGCCGCGATCGAGCGCATGAGATGTTGATTGGTTCCCATGCGTCCCGTGACGCCGTTCATGATCACGCCGACTGTGTTCACCTTCACCGATCCCATGGCACTGTGCTCCTTATTGTGAATATACGTTCAATTGTATGGAGATTTGAATACCAATATATCAGGTAATTCAAGCGAATACTTGTCTTGATTTGAACATCATATGTTCCATATTGACATAATGAGAGGAATCTTAAGCACGATCAAAACCCTCAAGGGGGACGCCCTCAATCCTGTCACGGGACTGCACTGCGCCCGGCATCGTTCGCGTTCCGTGATCACCACCGTGCATCGGCATCTTTTCATGGAGATCTTGCTGGTCACCGACGGCGCCATCCGCCATGTGGTGAATGGTAGGGAGGAATGCCTGGAGGCGGGGGCGGCGCGGTTGATACGCACCAAGGACGCCCATAGCTTCGACTGTATCGGTAATCGACCGTGCGAACGATACAATATCGCCTTCAGTGTCGCATTCTATGAGGTGGCTCGAGAGGCGTTGGGGGCGGGAGAGCAGTTCGACGCCCTGCTCGCCGCCCCGAGTCCGCCGTGTCTTTTCCTTTCCTCCGAGGAACTGCCCCTGATGGCGCGTCGGCTCGAGCAGTCTTGCGCGGAGCTCGTCGTGGATCCGAAGGGCGCGGCGGTCTCGACCAAAGCCCTGCTGATGGAGTTCCTCGCCGCATTCGCCAGGTCGACTGCCGCGGAAGGTGTGCCGCAAAGCGCGTCCCTGCCTGAGTGGATGGCGGAGGCCTGCGCCGTGTTCAAGGCTGAACAGCTTTTCGTCAAAGGCGTCCCCGAGCTGGTGCGCCTGGCGGGCAGAAGCCATGAGTATGTCTGCCGCGAGTTTGGCAGGGTGTTGAACACCACTCCCACCGACTACGTGAATGGGCTCAGGTTGACTCATGCGGCGTCTCTTCTGGCGCGGTCCGAGGACAAGATACATGCGGTCGCGTTGGACGCCGGATTCGACAGTCTAAGCCACTTCCACCACCTCTTCCTGAGGAAGTTTGGCGTCTCTCCCGCACGCTACCGCCGCTCCGTCAGCCACTCCGACATTCCTTAGACATTTCCTGAAAATGTCGAACTACGCGACAGAAATTTTCATCATCGGCGATCTCTTGAGGCCTGAAAGGCCGGTGTTCCTTAGCCCAGCCCAAAGGGCTGGGTGGAGACGTGCATGTAAGCAAGCCCTGAAAGGGCGATATAGACATCCTGAGTGCGACGGTCTTTGCCCACACATATTTCGCCCCGTTGGGGCTTGACGGAACCCAGCGGAAAACTGCTGCACAGCTCCTTAATGCGTTTCCGAGGTGGTGTTCTGCGACGGTGGCGGAGGCTCCTCGATTTTTTTCAGCGACCTCATCAGGGCGAGGGCGAGCACCAGCACCGCCATGATGATGACGGCGTAGAAGAGCCAGCGCTGGTCGAGATAGCCGCCGGTGACGCTTGGTCCCTTGAACCGCTGGTTCAGCAGGGGTTCGGCGAATCCGAATGTGGCGAACGACGGTGCTTTCAGTGAGCCGAGGACGTCATTGAGGTCATATTTGGGAAGCTCGAACTTCTCGCCGCCGTAGTAGAGGGTCAGTCCGTCGAGGTCGAGTCCCGCCGTCAGGAATTCCATGCGGTAGACGTTGCCGACGGCCAAAGCGGAGGTGACCGTGAGGGCGGGGGAGTCGCCGTTCTCGATCGTCAGTTGATAGTATTGGAAACGCCGCGCGGGGAATGGGATGGCCATTTCGGATCTAGTCATGTCGGCGAGTTTCAGCTTGGCGATCCTGCCGCGGGTGATCTCGGTCCAATCGTTGCCATTGTCGCCGCCGCATAGGGAGACGGCGCGGGAGAAGTTCGCCTCCTGCGTGGCGAGTTCGATGGAGACGAGCGGCTCGCGGTCGGACGCCAAGGTAACCACGGTCGCCCCGGGTTTCGCCTCGCTTTTCCATATCTGGATGGGGTACTCCTTGTGGGATGGTCTGCCGTCGACATTCTCCTCGATTCGGGACTTCAGCGAGACGCCGTCGATCTTCATTGGCTCGATGTTGATCGTCGTTTTCTCGACCGTGCCGACGTCCTCGCCTTTGCGGCTTTCTTTGATCAGTTCTCGGTAGGGCGAGGTCTTGCTTTCGGAGAAGTTGTCGATAAGCACCTTGTAGTAAAGGAAATTGGTGGAAGGCAGGTCAACGACTTTCTTGGAAAGGTCGATGATTCTGGCGTAATCGAAGACGGATTGTTCGATGGCGACCACCTTCCACGCCTTTCCGTCGTCGGAGCCGAAGACGGACACGAGCTTCTCAAAGTTGCGCTGGGACGTCTCAAGTGACAGAGAGGTGACAGGCTGCGCGGTGTTCTTGCGCCGCACGACCACTTCGATCTTGTTGTCATCGAGTTTCTTGAGCGAGTCTACCTCCGACGGACAGGCGACCTCCCGGACGACCTTCTCCGTGACGAACTTCTGCTTGACAACGAACGGAACGGGGGTGTTGTCCTTTTTCGTCAACCGCATGTCCGCGAAGTCAGCCGCCACGTTGTCGTAGATGGGCGTATCGAGGACGACCGAGCCGACTTCCGCGGCGCGTATGTCCTGCGGGGCGGTGAGCGGGCGCGCCCAGCGCAAACGGTCGATGTCGCTTGTGGCTCCGAAGGCCTGGACGGCGCATGCCAGCAGAATCAGCATGAAAAACGGTAGACGTCTCATCGTCAGTCTCCTTGCGTGCATAATTCGAAATTTTGGAAACTCAATCGCCAGCAGGAGCTGGCTCCCACATTGGGATTTCTCTTTCATCGCGGGAGCTGACTTTAATGTGGGAGCCAGCTCCTGCTGGCGATTGTGGAATTTGAAAGCCATGCGGCTTACTTTTTCTCCTTGTCGGACACCTCGCCGGCGGCGCCGGAAGTCGTGAAGCTTTCCTTGAAGCGCACGTAGATGACCGCGCCGCCCAGCACCACGAGTCCAAGGACGAGGAAGGCGACGATGCGGTAGAGTTGGTCCAGTCGGCTGAGATCCGACATGAAGACTTTGAGCACCACGACAAGGAACAACGCGAGGCCCGCATAGCGCAATGGTGTACTGTTTTTAAGGATGCCGCCGAGGACGAACGAGGCGGCGAACAATCCCCACAGGACCGAGACGCCGCCCGCCCGCGCCTGCGGCAGTTTCCAGGCGAGCAGCGTGTTCACTTCAAGCGAGAGGTAGATGAACAGCAGTGAGATCGAAAGCACGAAGAAGAGCGTCGACGCCTCCTCTCCCTTCCGCTTTAAGACCATGAAAGCGAAGTACAGCGCGGCGACAGCCGGGCAGAAGTCGAGCAGCCGCATCAGCGCGCTTTCGAGCGCGTAGCCGTCGTGGTAGACCACACCCGCGGAGAAAAGCCGCCCGAGGTCGAACAAATCAAAGACCGTGACGCTGGAGGAGCCGGGGCCGTACGACAGGTGCCAGAACGAGAGGGCGTCGACAAACAGGATCTTTAGCACGAGCAAGATCGCCAGGGCGAATCCCACATGCGTCAGGGCGGTGATTTCCTTGGACGTCGACGACGCGCGCTGGAACATGAGCACTAATGCGGTCAGAGAGATAAAGGTCAACGCCGTCATTGTGCCTGGCGGGTAAAAGGAGTGGAAGAACCAGTACGCCTCGAAATGCAGGTAGACGAAAAGGAGCGCGAGCCCGCCGCAGAGGAACAAGGTTCCCGCCGTCCCGAGCGCGAAGAGGTCCGAGGTGTTGTTGACGGGATCGACGATTCCAGGCTCGGGTTCTTTGTCGTCGCTCTTCCGTTTCAGCAGCCGGTGCGAAGCGGCCATCGAGAGGATCAGGACGCCGAACGAGGCGAAGCGGCTGGTCAGTCCATCGAGGTAATGCGCGGTGGTCGTCGCGATACCGTGGGAGAGGTTGGGGCCGAGGTCGAACGCGGCGAGGCGACCGAGGGTCAAGGCGTACACGAGGTAGGCGACCGTTCGCAGGAAGTTGCTGCCGAGACGTTGCGCCATCCACATGAAGAGGAAGGCCTGCACAGACCACGCCGCCGTGATCCATTCGGCCGTCAGCAGCAGCGGGAAGGTCATCGTGATGAAGAACGCCGCGAAGCCCGTCATGATGATCAGAAGGTTTTTGTCCTTGGTCTTGCGCTGGAGGAAGAGGGTGATCTGGAGCACGAAGTACGCCGCCAGGGCCACACTGATGATGGCGAGCCATTTCCGCTCATACAGGCGGAGCGTCAGGATCGAGGCGGTGGCGAAATAGAAGCCCGTGTTGGCGAGCATGCCGACCAGTTCGAGGACGGTTGCCTTTGACTTCTGAAACACATTGTAAATCAATGGGATTAGCGAGAACAGAATAAAGAAGGCCGCAAGGAATCCCATGACAACTGGAAAGTCCTCTTTGCCCGCGTAGAACTTGTCCATCGAACCGAAAAACAAGACATAGGTGGCGAGGAAGCTCAGACCGTTGAGGAGCTTCCAGTTCTTATACTTGGCGATGCCGAGCAACCCCGCGCCGAGCACTAACATGTAGGAGAAGAGTCCGACGAAGTCCTTGTGTCCTGTGCTGAGCATGACAGGCGTGGAGTAGGCGCCGATGAGAACGAGCACGGCGACCAGCAAGGCGTTCTGCCTCACGGCGATGGCGCAGGCGACGATTGTGACGAAGATCATGAGGGCGAACGCCGCGGGGGCGTCGAGGAATTTATACATGGCGAAGCTGGCGAAGACACTGAAGTAGAGCGTGGCGATGCCGCCCCCCAGCAAGCCTTGTCCGATCACATGGTATCTCTTGCCGGACATCCACAGACCCGTGGCGAGCATGCCGACCCCTGCGATGAAGCTGAGCGTCACTCGTCCCATTGGCCCGATCCAGGCGTTGTCGATCGAATATTTGAGGAGAAATCCCACGCCGGTGACCAGGATGACGATCGAGGCGCGCAGCAGCCAGGTGCTGGCGACGGCGTATTCCATCGAGACGTTTTTCGGACGATGCTCCTCGCCGACGAAGATCCACGACCACATCTTGCCCAGCACCTCGCCGACGCCTTTCTCGAACGCCGACGGTTCGGGGGCGGGTCGTGGCGGGGGCGGCTGGAAGATCGTTGACGGTTTTGGCGGCGTTTCCTTTCGCTCAAGCACGGGAGTTGGCGTCGCGGAAGGCGCGGCAGGTGGCGCTTCAGCTTTTGGCGGGGGTGGCGGAGGCGGGGAGGCGGGGTGAGTCGTCCGCATGGCCGGTTCGGCAACGGCGGAAGCGGCAGGCTTGTGTGGCGGTTCCGTCTCTTGCCGCATGGATTGTTTTTCTTCGGGGACCGTGGCGCCCTTTTCCGCTTTACCGGCTGCCCCGCGTGAGAAAAGCACGGCTTGGCGCAGAAGGTCGATTTGACGCAAGATGTCGCGCTGCGCCGCCTTGACCTGGCTGACGAGCACGATGAGGATGATCGGCCCCACAAGGAAAACCAGCAGGGCACCGCATCCCAGAAAGAACAGCAGCAGCGGAACAATGTCATTCATATACATACTATACCTCCTTTCCAGGAAGCGCACAGGAGGAAGAGGCGAGGCTGATGGCCATGAGTGCTGCCGTCATGAGCGTTGTTGTCTTCATCGTGAGTCGGCCCCTTTCTGGTGACCGAAGTATATAAAATGAACAAGATTCAATAAATGTATTATATCCATGTGCTCAGGATTTTTCAAGGGGGCGATCGAAATTATTCCGTAACTGCCGGGACTCGGACGGCGCAGCGGCGGCACAGTGGGGCGCGGCACCTCCGCGCCATGGGAATTTGGACAATCTTGTTTTCCGCCGAGTCCTTTCGCGAGAGACTCGGCCTTGGAGTGCGGCGGCTCGACGCCGCCTTCGGACGGGCGGCTTGACGCCCGCCCTCATGGCCGGTCGAGCCCGGCCATCCAAAGCGGTGTCGCGTTCCACTTGCCACCGCACTCCAAGGCCAGGAGTTTCCTGGCGTAAAATCATTACATACAGGATATTACACAAACAGAAAACTATGACTCTCTCGACTTTGTCCAATCACCAGACCGGAGCTGGAAGCTCCGGCCACTTTCCCGCGCTCGCAGGGGGGTGTCAGAGCTTCTTCGCTTGTGAGGGGGGGACGGACAAGGCGTCGATGAGGACGTCGCGCATGTCGTGGGAGGTGGAATATTCGATCTTGGGGAAGTCCTTCTCGCTCTCGAATTTCACCGAGATGCGGGCGATGTAATGATCCTTGAGCCCTTCCGAGATCCAGTTGTTGAGGAAGGAGGCCACGCTGGCGCGCGCCTGTTCCACGACGAACTGGTCGCAATACTTCGAGGCGTTCTGCTCAAGTTTTTTGGGATATTCGTTTTTCAGTTCCGTAAGCTTATCTTTCTCGCCGGTGATCAGGTAGGCGCCCTCGACAAACTCGTCGCTCCGGTCCCAGTACGGGTTCGGACGCTGATGCTGGATGTCGGGAACGACCACTTTGAGGACGCCATTGTCGAGCGTCATGCGCCATTTTTTGGACGCGTCGACATAGAAGGCGTATTCGACAGGGACGATGAAGCCGAGGTGGGCCTCGCTGTTGAGCCGTTTGATGCGTTTGGTCTCGTACTCGAGCCGCTCCATTTTGTAGACGACCATTTCCTGGACTTTTTTGCCTTCGACGGGGAACGAGTAGTAGCGCTCCTCGATTTTCGGGTCGGTGACGATTTTGCGGACCACCTCGCCACCTTTGCCGATGATCTCCAGCATGCCGTTTTTGATCGAAACGCCGCCCTGCTCGGCCACGTCGAAAGGTTTTGAAAAGATCTTGTAGACGACGATCCCAGCCGAGGCGGCGAAGATGGCGGCGACAAGGACTATGGCCAAGGGCCAGATCAAGCGATGACCGACTTTCGCATCTATCTGATTGTCAGGCTGTTTCGCCTCGACCATAAGGGGGTTCCTCCACGAGTTATTCTTGTGCTGAATAGACACCGGATATTTTCCGTTTTCAAACTGCGGACAAAGTGCGTACACGAATAGAAAACAGCAAGGAAAGGGAGTATATTTTTTATTCGTGTCAGGCACGACCTGATGTGCGAAAAAGCTTTATTCCAACAGCAAGGATTTTCCTCATATGAGCGACACGAGCGAGAAGAGTGTGAATCCCGTCCCACCGAAGACGGCGGACAGCGGCTACGACGCCAACAAAATTACCGTGCTCGAGGGGCTCGAGGCCGTCCGTATGCGCCCCAGCATGTACATCGGCGACACCGGGCAGCGCGGTCTGCACCATCTGGTCTACGAGGTCGTCGACAACAGCATCGACGAGGCGCTCGCCGGCTATTGCAAAAAAGTCGGCGTGGTCATCCACGTGGACAATTCGGTGACCGTGACGGATGACGGCCGCGGCATACCCGTCGACATGCACGAGGAGCAGGGCAAGCCAGCCGTCGAGGTGGTGCTGACCATCCTGCACGCCGGCGGCAAATTCGACCACGACGCCTACAAGGTTTCTGGTGGTCTGCACGGCGTCGGCGTCTCCTGCGTCAACGCGCTGAGCGAGTGGCTTGAGGTCGAGGTCCACCGCAATGGCTTCGTCCACCACATCCGCTTCGAGCGCGGCAACACGGTGAGCCCGCTCGCCAAGGTGCGCCCGACCCCCCTTACCGGGACAACCGTCACCTTCAAGCCCGACCACACGATCTTTCCCGATGGGGTCTATGTCTGGGACATTCTCGCCAACCGCCTCCGGGAGCTTGCCTTCCTCAACAAGGGCGTCGAGATCGTTCTGTCGGACGAGCGCGGGAACGAGCTTCGCGCAGAGCGCTTTTTCTACGAGGGAGGCATCTGCGAGTTCGTCAAGCACCTCAACACCAACAAGCAGGTCCTTCATCCCGATGTCATCTACCTGCACCGCAACCGCGAGGGGGTCGATGTCGAGGTCGCCATGCAGTACAACGAGACGTTTGCCGAGATCATCTTCTGTTATGTGAACAACATCAACACGATCGAGGGCGGCACGCATCTCACCGGCTTTCAGACGGCGCTGACCCGCACGCTGAACACCTACGCGAAAGGCGCCAACATGCTCAAGAACGAGAAGAGCATGACGGGCAACGACACGCGGGAAGGCCTCACCGCCATCATCAGCGTCAAGGTGCGCGACCCGCAGTTCGAGGGGCAGACCAAGACCAAACTCGGCAACAGCGAGGTCCGCGGCATCGTCGAGTCCGTCGTCAATGACGCCTTCGGCGAGTTCCTCGAGGAGAATCCGACCGCCGCCAAGGAGATCGTCAACAAATCGCTGCTCGCCGCCCGCGCTCGAGAGGCTGCCCGCAAAGCCCGCGAGCTGGTGCAGCGCAAGGGCGCGCTCGAGGGGTTCTCGCTGCCCGGCAAACTTTCCGACTGCTCCGAACGCGACCCGGCCAAATGCGAGCTGTATATCGTGGAGGGCGACTCGGCCGGCGGCTCCGCCAAACAGGGGCGCGACAGTAAATTCCAGGCGATTCTGCCTATCCGCGGCAAACTGATCAACGTCGAGAAGTCACGCCTCGACAAGATATTGGAGAACAAGGAGATACAATCACTCATCGCGGCGGTCGGCTGCGGCGTCGGGCAGGAGGAGTTCAACGTCCAGAAAAGCCGTTACCACCGGATCGTGATCATGACAGATGCCGATGTCGACGGCTCGCACATCCGCACGCTGATCCTCACGTTCATGTTCCGCCAGATGAAACCGCTGATCGATGCCGGCTACATCTACATCGCCAAGCCGCCGCTCTTCAAGGTCAAGCGCAAGACCAAGGAACGCTACATCGACACCGAGGATCAGCTCGACAAATACCTGCTGGAGCTGGGCTGCGACGACATCCAGGTGACCATGCTGCCCGAACGCCAACTCGAAAAGTCGGATATTCAGCAGCTCCTCTATCTCATGGGGCAGGCGAACCAGGCCTCCGCCGGCCTCCGCCGCCACGGCGTCATTCCCAAGGATTATTTTGGCCGGGAACGGAACGGCAAGTATCCCATCGCCCGCGTGCTCATCCGCGAGAACGACGGCACGATGAGCGAGTCTTATGCGTACTCCGACGAGGAGGAGGCGAAGATCATCGCCGAGGCCGACACCAGACTCGGGCTCACCCAGCCCCCGCCGCTTGAGGGCGCTCCAGAAACGCCTGCCACGATTGACGGCGAGAATGCCGGAGCTCAGCCCGATTCCATAGGCAAGAGCCTTGGTTCGCCCATCGACGTCATCACCATCTACGAGGCCAAGGCCTGCGAGGAGCTCAACCTTGAGCTTTTGAGGCGCGGTCTTTCCGCTGGGCGCCTCTTCGCCGGCGACGCCGCCATCCTTGAGATCGTCCACGGCGAGAAGAAGATCCAAGTCAGCTCGCTTCTGGGGCTGTACGAGGAGATCATGAAGATCGGACGGCAGGGGTTGCATATCCAGCGCTACAAGGGTCTCGGCGAGATGAACGCCGAGCAGCTTTGGGAGACCACCATGGATCCCGCCCTGCGCAAGATGATCAAGGTCACCATGGAGGACGTCGTCGAGGCCGAGCGCATCTTCACCCTGCTCATGGGCGACGAGGTCGAGCCCCGCCGCGAGTACATCGAGAAGTACGCCGCCGGCGTCAAGGACCTCGACATCTAAAGAGGAGCGCGTGAAATGAGAAGATTCATGGGGCGACTGGTGGCGTTCGGTGTGGTTATGGCTATCACCGCGGCGGGATTTTCAACTGTGGCCGACGAGTCGCCATGGCGTTTCATCGTCATGGGCGACACGCGGGGCAACGTGAAGGGGGGGTCGGGGATAAACCCCAACCTCACCTATGTCGCTCAGGCGATCGCCAACGAGAACACCACGGATAATCCCGTGGCCTTCGTGGTTGTTCCAGGGGATCTCGTCACCGGTGACTACAACTATGTGGCAGGGGAGTCTCCGTCCTTCGCACAGATGCTTCAGAACTGGCTGGCGGCGATGGCCCCTGTCTACAACGCCGGCATACAGGTGTATCCGATCCGGGGAAACCATGAGACCAAAACAGATCATTTCGTCCCCCCGCTCCCCTTCAACGACACGGCGCCATGGCTCCAGGCTTTCAGCCCGTACAGCTACATCCCCAGCAACGGCCCTGCCGGGGCGGAGCGACTCACGTATAGCATTGCCTATAAGAACGCCCTGCTCATCTGCATCGACAATTACGCGGGGGTGAGCAACGCCCAGTTTCCCGTAGTCCCGCAGGACTGGGTCAATCAGCAACTCCAGTCGAACACGCAGCCGCACGTTTTCGCCTTTGCCCACGCCCCCATCGTCCAGGTGGATATTGTTTCCGTTCTCGCCCAGACCAGTAGCTTGCAGATGTCCTACGACTTCTTTGACAGCCTCGTCAACGCCGGCGGCAAGGCCTACTTCTGTGGCCACGACCACTTCTACAACCGCGCCGTCCTCGAGCTGAAGGGCAAGCGGCTTTACCAGATGCTGGTCGGCTGCGGCGGTGCCAACCCCTCCCCCTGGCATACGGGAGTCTACTAAAAAAAAAAAAAAA
>CAYTFM010000216.1:0-15870 GCA_964436735.1 uncultured Victivallales bacterium
CAACCGTTTCTCTCTTGATTATGCCTCCGCCCACGCGGGGGTGGGTGTGCTCCTATGACGCTTCAGCGGCAGAGTCCGAAATATCAGCAGATCATCGGGCATTTCAGTCAGCGGATTTTCGACGGCAGCCTCAAGGCGGGGGCGCGGATTCCCTCGACCACCGACTTGGCCAACCGTTTCGAGGTGAACCCCGAGACGGTCCAACTCGCCTTGCGCAAGATGGTCGAGCGGGGGTTGGTCGAGCGGCGCCGCGGCGCCGGCACCTTCGTGCGGAAGGGGGTTCAGGGGCGGACCTGCGCGGTCGTCTTCGGAGAGGACAACTTCACGCGGATCGACCTGAGTTTCTTCAACGTCCTGCTGAAATGCCTCATGCGGAGGCTTCCCGCCGCGGGCTGGGACGTCAAGCACTTCATCACGACGCAGCGCCCTGAGGCCGACGCGGCCTTTCACGCCCTGGAGAAGGGGGTCGCCGACGGTTCGATACGGGCCGTCATCGAGTTTTGTTCTAACGGCATGGTCAAAAAGTGGCTGAAAGACGCATGTCCCGTTCCCTCGTCGACATCGGGGGCGAAGGTCGATTTTGTGGACATGGCTGAGAAGGGACTGGAACACCTTTTGCGCATGGGGCGTCGGCGTCCCGTGGTGTGCGGTTGTGGTTCGGAAGGCATATCGTTGACGGAACTGCGGAAGGTCGTCGACGCGGTGTCGTCCCGTTACGGGGTATCCCCCGGTGACGTGAGAGTCGAGGGCAGCGGACAGGAGTTCGTCAACGGCTACAACGAGGTGATGCGGCTTGTCCGCAAGGGTGTTCCCTTCGACTCGCTGCTCGTCATGTTCGACACGGCGTTTCGTGGCGCGCTGTACGCGCTTCTCGAAAAGGGGATCCGCATTCCCGATGACGTGGCGGTCGTGACCCACGCCAACAAAGGCGTCGAGTTGTTTTGCCACGTGCCGCTGACCAAGCTCGAAGTCGATCCTGATGACTTCGCCGCGGGGATTGTTGACGAGATCGAGCACAAGATAGCGGGGGAACGTTTCATGTGCCCTCGCATCAAACCGAAGCTTGTCATCGGGAAAAGCTGTGGCGAGTGAAATGTTAGACGCGGTATACACGGTGTTTTGAGAGGAGAGGAAGCAATGGCGACTATTCATGGTGGTGGCGGATTGCTGAGATGGTTCATGGCCGTCCGGAGATCCTTCACCTTGATCGAGTTACTCGTCGTGATCGCCATCATCGCCATCCTGGCGGCGTTGTTGCTGCCCGCGCTGAAGCAGGCGAGGGAGATGGGGAAACGGACATCATGCCTCAACAACGAGAAGCAGATCGCGACGGCGCTCGTGTCGTATCTGGACGACTATGGTGGTTACTTCAAACCCCATCCCATGACGGCCAACAATTGCACCATGCAGGTGTGGAATGGATACTCCAGCGGTGGTGGCCCGGGTTACACAAGCCTTGGGCATCTGCGTGAGTACATGAGCGGCGTCGACGCGTTTTTTTGTCCGAGCGCCCAGTGGGATTCCTCGTCGTGGGGAGGCATGGAAGGAAGCAAAGCGAGTTTCAGCAGCAAAAAGTTGAACTCTTCGGCGATAAACAGTTATGCCTTTGGGCTTATTCCGATCATGAACGGAGCCTATGGCTATAGTAACGATGGCTCGGACGACCAGTACGCAAGCTCCAATTTCAGGCCGGGGATCTTCACGAGAACGCCTGCCGTCATGGCTGATCACTTTTCCGCCCCAGGGTTTCTTCAGATCTATCACCAGCGCGCGGGATTCAACATCGCCTATCTCGACGGCCACGCTGAATGGTGGCCGATCACGATGTTCCCCGCCGGGGCGTTGGGAGAGTCGAACGGCCTCCAGTGGGCGGGTCATCAAGGGAACAAGAAATTCTGGGAGACGGCGAGCAGGTATCTGGCATATTCGGAAAAATAAGAGGAGAATGCCGTATGGGACGTGTCAGCAGGAAGCCGCGTGAAGACGCGTTTACGCTCATCGAACTGCTCGTGGTCATCGCCATCATCGCCATCTTGGCGGCGCTGCTGCTGCCCGCCTTGAAAAAAGCGAAGGACGCATCGGTGAAAGCCAGTTGCGCCGCCACGCACCACCAACTCATCCTCGCCATCCTCTCCTACGCGCAGGATTACGACGGGATCCTTCCTCCCGCCTACTACCCGAACTCCTATCCTTTATGGCGGACCCTCCGTGACTGTGAATACGTCTCCGGGCCTAAAGATTATGCCGCGGTGTGTCCAGGATCTACCCTGAAACCCGTCGGTTATACCGGCGACGTGACCATCGGCAACAACTACTGGTACACCATGACCTGGGGGGCCTACACGCCCTACCTCTATCGGATTCATCGGCTGACCAAGCCGGAAGCCCGTGGCTATTGGGCGTGCACGACGGGCGTGGCAAGCTTTGGCGTGTACGGCACCGTGTTGTGGAGCAACGCGCTCAACATTGGCTTTCGGCACGGCAGGCAGGCGAACACCGCCTATCTGGATGGACACGTCGCGGGCATTGTGCTGGAGGGAATGGCCGCTCCCGGTACGGAAAGTTCCGATCCCTTCTTCAGTCCGACCGCCCCTTGAACACCCTCTCTTGCTTTCCGTTGAATTAAAAAGTCTGAATATGCCAATAACACCAAGGAGGTTTCAGTGAAAGTCAATGTGTTGACAGTTGGCTGTCTCATGCTGTGTTTGAGTGGTATGGCGGAACAAGGGGGCGGGAATGCTGACGGTCTTTTCAGTTCGTCGCCGCTGCCGTCTGATCCCGCCGCGTGGACGGTCGACGTGTCCGGTGGCTCCGTTCCGGAATTGTCGCCGGGCGAGTTGGGGACGGGGGTGCGCCTGACCGTGAATCGTCCGGAGGAGCCGCAAGTCCTGACGGTGAAACTCAAGCAACCCATGCCCGTCATCGCCGAGGCGCGCCGCGTCGGCATGTGGGTGTACGCGAGTTGCCGATTCTGGGAAGGCAGCAAGCGGAACAAGCCGCTGCGGTTCCTGCTCCGAGACGCGGAGGGCGTCAATTTCAGCTATGCGTTGTATGGGTCGTCCTTCGTGGCCGGGGCATGGAATTACGTCGAGTGTCCGCGGTTGCGCGGCGGAGAGCTGGGGCGCCTGGACGAGACGATGATCCTTGTCGAGGGTGGCCTTCAGCACCATATGCCGGTGGCGCCGTTGAGCTTTGTCGGGGTGGAGTTGCAGGTCGGCGCCTCGCGCTATATGCCGAAGCAGATGGCGATCGAGTTTGGCGAGCTGTGCGGCGACGGAATCCGCCGCGAGAAAAGCGTGTTTTACTGGCAGTCTGATTTGGGGCCCCGCTTTCTGTTCGGAGAAATGCCCTTCGCCAAACAGCCATTCGTCACCGTCGGCGATCTGCTGCCCGATAAGGGCGACTACGTGATCAAATGGCAGGCGCGCAAGGATGTATACGGGCGTCCCGTGGCCCAAGGGGAATGGCGTCTGCCCGGCTATGACGCGGGCGTCAAGGCGCGTTTCCAGCCTCTGCCGCTGGACTTGAGGTCCGAAGGGCAGTACTGGGTGCGCTTCACGATCGAGGGAAAAGCCGGCGCCGCGCCCCGCTTCGTGGACACGCGGTTCAAGATTATCCGAGGGGCGAAGGTCGAACCCGCGCCGCTCGATCCGGAGCTGCGTCCTCTTGGCGGTTTGCTTGTCGTCAATCCCCAAAGGAGTGGCCAGGTCTACGAGCCCGGCGAGTTGACCGACTGCGTCGTGCGTGTCTGGAAGCCCGTGGGCGAGACGAATCGGACGTTCGCGTTGAAAGTGGGCAAGAGCCTCTATCCAGCCGGCGCGGCGGGGCAGGAGGTGAGCTATGCGGTGGTCTTCGACGGTGCGCAAGAATATGCCGACATCAAGATTCCTCTTGAACTCGGCGCATCATGTCCGCTGCTGCAGCTCGACATGCAGCTTCTTGACGGCAAGAAGGAGCTGGATCACAGCACCCAGCGTCTTGGCCAGAAGAGCCTTCCCGACGCGAAGCCCTGGACGAACCGCGGCAAGGTGTTGAAATGGGCGGACATCTTCGAGAACGGAAACCATATGCTCTCGTGCGCGGAGTGGGATCCGCGCTATACGCAGAACACCGACCTGGCGAAATTCGAGCAATGGGTGCTGGACGTGAAAAAACAGAACATCAACACCGTCGAGCTCTTTCCGCAGTGGCGCGAAATCGAGCCGATGCCCGGCGTGTTCTGGTGGGAGCAGGTCGACCGGCGCCTGGAGATCATCGCCAAGCATGACCTCAAAGCCATGATCAACCTCGACTGCACCCGCGTCCCCGACTGGATGGTGGAGGAGTCGCAGGCTGACGAGGATGGCATGGTGAACGGCCTGTGGGGCGGCGGCGGGAACGACGTGCTGAAAAGTCCGAGTTCCCCGAGTCTCCAGCAGCATTACGGCGAGTATCTTGCCCATTTGGCGTTGCGCTACCGCGACAACCCGAACCTGGTCGCCTACAGCTCGTTGCTCATCTTCTTCGACCATTTCTGGGCGGACCACCCGTGGCAGGGACAGTATGTCGACTATTCCGAGGCGGCCCGGGAGGGCTTCAGAAGGTATTTGCGCGAGGTGAAAGGACTCTCGCTTGAGGAGCTGTCCAAACGTTGGGGGCGTCCGCCGATGACCTCCTGGGACGCCGTGGAGCTTCCCCGCACCGATCTGTTCCTCGGTCTCGCGACGATCGACCGGCCCGACCCAAGGCCGGAGTGGAGGGATTTCCTGGAGTTCAGAAGCTGGTGCTGGAAGGACTTCGTCACGGGGCTCGTCGCGGGGACGATCCGCAAGTACGATGATCTCCGTCCCATCGGCTTCCACGGCAACCCCCTGGACGAGAAGGACTCCAGGGCGAACGGAATATTCCTCTGCGCGGGCAGTTCGGAAGGTTCGCTTGATGGGTATCGGAGTCCCTACTCCCTCCCCAAGCGGGCGGAAAGCATTCAGATGCTCTTCCACTCGTCATACTACACGGCCATCTGCATGTCGAACCTGCTTGCGCAGGGCAACCTGAACGTCCAACATTTCTGGATGCCGAAATGGCGTTGGGAGAATGGACCGACCGAGGAGGCGACGGCGGGGGCCCACGCGTTGGCCGGATGGCAAGATCTCTTCAAAGGCGACCTGGGAGTCGCCAAGCCCGTCCATGCGGCGGCGACCGGGCCCGCCCCCGTTTTCGGCCTCCTCTTCTCCCGCGCCAGCATCCTCTATGGGGTGCGCTCCTTCCACTTCCCCCGTCTGGACGACTACAAGATGGTGCTGGAACGCGCCACCTCCACGCCACGGGTCGTACTTGAGGAGAAGGTGACGGCCGAGGAGCTCGCGAAACTGCCGTGCGTGATCGTGGACCATACCACCCGCATCCTTCCCCAGGACACGATTGAGCGGTTGGCCGCATACGTCCGCAATGGCGGCAAACTGGTGATCGCCCCCACCAGCGGACGGTACACACTCGATCCCGCCGCCGGAGACCATGCGCTGCGGAAGGCCCTCGGGCTGCCGCCGCCGGAGTCGACGTGGTCCATGGCCGCCGAATGCCGTCAGCCCGGCGACTACAAACCCTATTATCCGTGGGATGTCTCCGGCAGGGGAACCCCCGGCGAGCAATCGCTCTCGGAGCCTGGTCAGACCGCCGTGGCGTCCGTGGTCGACGGGGGCGTCTTCGCCCCGGAGCGCCGTCTGGTGTTCCGGCTCGGCCCGTATAGCATGTACAACCGCGACACCTGGAGCGACTGGGCCCACATGCTGCCGTACTTCGTCTTCGGCCGCCACCAGGAGAAGAATGTTCCCGGCGGAACCGTGCTCGCGAACTGGGCTGACGAAGGCGTGGCCGCCACGCTTCATACTGTCGGCAAGGGGCAGGTGCTTTGTCTGTGGGGCACGCCCGACTGGTTCAACTGGCGCGAAGCCTTGGACGACATCGCGAAATGGGCGGGGCCAGCCAAGGCGGCAGTCCCCGAAACTGCGAAGGCTCCTCCCTACCTTGTCAGTCCCGAAAGCTTCAAGGGCTACATCCTCGAATTGGGCAAAACCCGCTGGGCCGTGATCAGGAATGAGTCAACAGGCTGGACAAGCCTGTACTGCGCGAACAACCCGGACGTCATTAAAAAACGGCAGGAGGCGTCGCGCGGCAAAGGGGCGATCAAGGTTCCAGGGTTGACGGCCGCCACCTACAAAGTCAAGGACATCACGCCGCTTCTGTCGCAGGGATACGAACAGATCCTGACCCGTGAGCAGCTGGCCACAGATGGAATCTCGGCCGAGCTCATCCCGTGCGAGACCCGCATCTTCCGCCTCGATCCAGTTGAGTGACAACTTGGGAAAGGGTCATGCTCATGCCGCAAACAAAAGCCACCTGTGCGGGTAAAATCTATATCGGGAGCACCGCATGCCATTGGGGTATCCCTCCTGGGACCGCGGGCGTCTCGCCCGGCAAAGAGGCGGGCTGGAAGCCTGCGCTCCCAGGCGCTCGTCGTGCGGAGACGGCAGATTTTACCCGCACAGGTCAAACCAACGTGAATTCACGCCTCCTTTCCGTTTTTGCCGCGGCTGCCGTCGCGCTGTCGACGAGCGGCATGGCGGCTCAGGAAGGCGCGCCGCCTGAGCCCGTCGTGTCATGGAGTTGCGCGTTTCCCCAGGACGCGCAGGTCGGCGACGAGATCATGTCGGACACGCAGATCTTCACCGTCAAGTCGACGGATGAATCGCTCCAGCTGATGCGCATCCTGCCATTCAGTTTCCCCTACGGGCCGCCAATTCCTGTCCGTTGGGTCGATGATCCCGTAGCCGGGTATGCGATATCCACCGGGTATGACGCCTTCCGCGCCGGCGTCCTGCAAGTGGGGACGGGCGGCGGGAAGCTCAATGGCGCGTCGGCCATGACGCTGGTCATCCGTTTCAAGATGAACGCGGGCATGCCGGTCGGCGGTCCCCCGCCAGGCGCGGAAATTGACGGGCAGCTCATACGTCTTCCGCCGGGCGTCATCCTTGGCGTCCGCGGGCGGGGCGCGTCCGGCAAGGCCCCGCATGTGCCATTTCTGGAACTGCGCTGCAAGAGCGCCTCAGGGGACGCCTCGTCGTCGACTGTTTTCAACGCCGCTCCGGAATGGCGGATCCGCGCCGACGAGTGGACGACGCTCGTGGCCACATGGGACGCGAACGCCAGTGCCACTGATGGAGGCGCGGCAGGAGCTCGCATGTGGCTCAACGGCAAGGAGGTCGCCTTGAAGCGCGAGCGGAATCCGCTCCGCGCTGGTTCCATCTGTCCTGTTGATGGTCCGATCATGGTTGGCGGGGATCGGGCCTGGGGCAATGTGGCTATGGCTCTTGCGAACTTTTCAATCTATGGCGCGGCGCTGACGGCCGAGCAGGCGATCCTCTTGTCTTCCCAGAAGAAAAACACGGAGACGTTGAAGGCCTCCGAGTCCGTCTTGCCGCCGCCAGCCTTTGAACAGCATCCCGAGTTGGACAAGGCCGCCGCATGGAGCGCCGAAAGCCCGGGCGTGACCATTGAAGACGCCGAAGGCAAGGCCTTGCTTGTGAAGATCGCGAAGGAGGACTTCGGCAAGGAGGTCAAATTGTTGCTGCGGCAACCCCTTGTCCTGAACGGCGCGAAATGGGTCAACCTCTGGCATTTCATCGAGCCCAAAGGCAGAGGATATTCCTACAAAGTCGAAGCCATCTTCGAGAAGACTGGCGCCAAGGAAAGCTCCCAGTCGATCGGCGGGGGCTATGACGCTCACATTGGCTCTCCGAACTCCCGTGCTTCAGCCCTCTGGAAATATCTCTCCGCCAAAACGCCCAACCCTACTGAAGGAGTCTTCTTCAAAGGGTTGAAGATCACGGTGGGCGGCAATGAGAAGTCAACCGCGCCCGGCGAGATATATCTATGCGGTCTCGGCCTGGAGAGGATCGATTACAAAAAGACGTCTCTCTATTATGTCGTGGGCGGATTCCGCGACAACTTCGGCTGCGTCGGCTTCAACGGCTGCGGCGCGCGCGCCATGAGCGACTTCGACGGGGGCGCGGCACCCTTCGTCCGGCTTGACAACCTTCTTGATTACGCCAAACGGGAGCGGCCGAAGAGCGTGAACCTCCGCGTGTCGGTCTACGACAGCGACGACCGGCTCGTTGCCGAGACCTTTCATTCTGCGATCGCGTCCGTCACGACGCTCGACGCCTTCCAGAGAATCGAAATTCCCGTCAACGTCCCGGGAACCTACAGGGTCAAAGGGAAATCCTATGACGCCGCCACGGGAGCGTATTTCACCACCGACTGGTGCCAGTTCATCGTTGTCAAAGGGGGCGGCGCGCCACACGCCGCATCACAGAAAGGTCTGTCCTTCTCCATCAATCCGGACAAGCCTTTCGGCCGACTGGAGTCAGCCGATCCCAAGACGGTGGCGTTCAACTTCGAGGCCAAGGAGTGGCAGTATCCGCTTGAATTGAAGTATGCCGTCATTCCCTATTCCATCTTTACGCCGGGCTGGAGCGCCACGCGGCCGGTCAAGCTCGAGCGCAGTATGGCCATCGAAGGCCCAGGCAAGGTCGAGATCCCCTATGAGTCAACGCATTGTGTTGAGTTGGTGGTGGCGGAGGTGTGGAAAGACGGTCTTCGTCTGGACCGCGAGGAGCGGCCGATCGGGATCGGCAACGCCTGTGACAAATCACCGCCACCCTCCGGCGACGAAAAGATCCCGTCCTTGTCCGAGATCACCGCCAACGGCGGTCTGTGGATGAACAGTCAAATACACACGCTGCAGGATGGAGCGGCGGAGTATTTCAAGGCGAACCTGGGCGAGCTCAAGAAGCTTACACCCATTTCAGGTTTCAATCTCGACATCAGTCATGCCGAGCCGATCCCCGGCGTCTACAACTGGGATTTCCTGGACGGCATCTTCGACACCGCCGCCCAGCAAGGCTGCCGCATCCTGCCGTACATGGCGCAGAAATGGCCGGCGGAATGGATGCCGGTTGAGTTCATCGTCCAGCCCGACTCCTCCGTCCACCACGGAAGCCTCATGTGGGGCTACATGGTCGGCAAGTACAACTATTGCACTGGCGCGTATGGGCCTGACGCGTTGCGCGTCTTCAATCAGCAGCTCGCCAGAAAATATGCGAATCACCCGGGCCTGGCGGGATTTTATTTCGAGAATGAGCATTTCGGCGACTACTTCTCCTCCCACGACGCGGGCAACCGGAAACGCTTCTCTGACTTCCTGAAGGACAGATATCGCTCCATCGAGAAGCTCAATGAGGCGTGGGGAAGCTCCTATGCGGACTTCTCGCAAACACCGGTTCCCACCGTGAACCCGGACGTGATGCCACGCAAAACGATTCTCGCGGACTTCAGCCGTTTCCGCGATTGGTGGCTTGACCGATTCTCGCTGGACTGCCAGTTCGACGCCGTCCGCAAGGAGGATCCACGCCACCCCATCCTCGTCTATTGCGGGGTTAGCTCGCGGGAAGCCCTCGCGCATATCGCGGCCAACGGCGGCATGATGGCCAACGGCGGCGTCCATGCCGATCTCGGCAGCCTGCTCTTCCGGGAGAACTACGCCGCCATCCCGGGACTCATGGAACGTATGGAGCCCCACGGCATGTGGGAGTATGAGCCCATTCCCTTCGGCTATGACGAAATGGTCTTCGGCATGCTTCCGATGGGGGGGCGCGGATTGAACTTCCATTTCTTCTTAGGGAAAAACGCGTTCGACTACGAGAAATACAAAAATCCGAATCCGACCTCGACACCGCCCCTCTACCCGCGGAATGGCTACGCCCGCATCCTTGAGACGTTGCCATTGCTGAGGGAACTGCGCGCGGCGGAGAGGATCCATGACCAGGTTGGGATACTGTCTCTTCGGTCATCCGCGAATATCTTCGGCATGTCCTACCGAAATGACACCGGGGGGCTCGCGCAAACGCTTATCGGGCGCACGCACTATGGACCGCGCATATGTTTTCCCGGTGGAGAGCTGGCGCGGCTCGATAGCTGCAAAGTGATCTTCGTCACCAATGATGTCCTCAGCGCCGAGGAGGCGCGGTTTATCAAAGACTACCTCCTCAAAGGCGGATGTTGCGTGATGGAGGGCGGCGCCGCGAAATATTGTCTCGATGACGCCGACAAACCGATGGAGAATTATCTCCTCGCGCAACTGGGGATAGATCCGACGGCCGACGGGGGGCACATCACGGGCATGGATGTTCGGCACGACATATACAAGGTCGGCAAGGGACACGTGCTCCTGTTCCCCTATCCCGTCCACCCTGACGCCATGGTCAAGGTGATTCCCCTCGTCGCCGCCTGGGCTGGTGTGTCCGGCCCCATGGGCGACAGCGATGATCCCGGCATGCTGCTGTTTGTGTTGCAAACGGGCACCACCTACTATTTGGTCACCGACCACACCGTCGGTCACCACGACAATTACCAGACGAACGACTGGAGTGGGAAGATCCGCTTCTGCAAGTCTTTGCCCGCCGGGAATTACGAAGTGGCGGATATCTGGAACGGAGGCGAGGCGCGGACGTTGACTCCGGAGGAGATGGCGCTCGGTTTCGACGCTGGTCTCTATCACAATAAGCAGATGAAGATATTCCGCATTCGGCCGGCGACGGACAAGGCGGCCGGAGGAACTGTCACCTTGGAGGCACAGAAATGATCCGAACACACGTGGCACCGCCGCCCCGGACCGGCTTCACCTTGATCGAGCTGCTGGTCGTCATTGGCACAATCTCCAGGCGAACGTGTCGTTTCTCGACGGGCACTGCGAGTCGATGAGGATATCTCAGGCGCAAAGCATGCCGGTGTGGTTTTTCCAACCTTGGGATGATAAATGAGGTGGCGTATGAAGTGGGTGAGCATCAGAGGTCTTGTAGGAATCATTGGCGCATTGGCGCTGCTGCCATTTCTTGCATCGTGCGGAAATGGGGGAGGGCAGGCGGCCGTTCAGGAAAGCGCTGTCCGTGAAGCTGCGCCCCCGCCGCCCCCGGCCGGACCAGAGCGGAAACTCTACGCCCACTACATGGGGTGCTTTCCCGTGGCCTGCAGCGCCACGCTGCATCATCGGACGAATGACGCCCACAAGATCCGCCACGACGCGGGGGACTTTTTGACCGCGCTTGGCGGTGGGCACCGTGATTGGTATCTCGCGCCATACGGGTTGGCGTTGACGCCGGAGCAGAGCGCGGAGCTCGATATCCGGCGGGCCATGCGGGCTGGGGTGGACGGCTTCGCGATCGACGCGTGGGCTGGAAGCGATGGGGCCAAGAAGACCATGGACGCGTTGTTCGCGGCGGCCGAGCGGAACAACTTCAAATTCGAGATCACCATCTGCATCGACTGCTCATGTCTTCCCGGCAACAAGGAGGAGCCCGGCAACAACATCCAAGCGGTCGCCGACGCCGTCAAATACGTTCTCGAGCATCATGGCGCCAGCCCCAACCTCGCGCGGCGGAACGGCAAGCCGCTGATCTTCGGCTACTCGTCATACTCGATTTATCAGACAAAGGAGATGAAGGAGATTCCCGAGGGGCCGCAGAAGTGGCAGCGGACGGTCGACGCCTACAAAGAAGTGGAACGTCTTGCGGGGACGCCGCTTTTCTTCCATTACTGCCTCGCCCATTATGGGCACCACGCCTGCAAGAAGGACTTCCGCAAGGAGTCGTTCATCGACTACGCGGCGTTCATGGGCAAACATTTTGGCGCGGTGGGCGCGTTCCTCGACGGGGACGCCGAGTTCGCCGACGAGGCGGCGTTGTCGGCCGCCGTGAAAGCCGGAGGGGCGGAGTGGAGCCAGCCGATGTGGTTCCAGTACAACAACGTGCTCGGAGGCCTCCATGCCGGCAAGGGCACCGACATCCTCCGGGAGCGCTGGGAGCGGGCGCGGAAGTACGATTCCAGCCTGATCCAGTTCGTCACCTGGAACGACTATGGCGAGGACACCATCCTGGCGCCCGCCATCAACACCGGGTATTCGATCCTCGAGCTCAACGCCTTTTTCACGAAATGGTGGAAGGAGGGCAAGGCTCCGACGCCCGACAGCGACAGAATCTTTCTGATCCACAAAAGGTATCCGCAGGGGTGCGCCACCTTCCCGTTCAAGTCGCGGCGCTCGACGGAGGGGGTGGTCGAGGTGCTCACCATCCTCACGAAGGAGGCCAATGTCTCCGTGCCGGGCCGCGGCGACTACACCGCTCCGGTGGGTCTCTTCGTCAAGCAGTTCCCCTTGACGCCCGGTCCGGTGTCGGCCGAGATCTCCCGCGGCGGCGCCGTGGTTCTGCGCCTCGACTCGCCGGAGCCGGTGACAGACGCGCCGTTCCGCGAGGACAACTCGATGTACTCGGTCAGCAGCGGTTACGACGAGCAGTGGCGGATCGACTTTGGCGACACGCCGGTGTTCCATTACAGCGAGTACGGTGATGCCGACAACGACGGTCTGCCCAACTGGTTCGAGATGTACTGGTTCGGGAAGTGGCTGGACTATTCGACCATGACGGCGGCGGATCCGAATGCCGACCCGGACAACGACGGGGCCACGAATCTGCAGGAGTTCAAGGCGCGGACCAATCCGCTGAAGCCGCCGCCGTCATACGCGAAAGGCTTCGTGTGGAACCTCATGGATGTGCCGAAGTCAAACAAGAGTTTCAATCCCGACGAGGATCCGCAGGGATCGCCCGTCTGGAGCTATCTCTACCGACAGGGGGCGTATGGCAAGATGGACCGGATGGGGGCGTTCGAGAAATGTCCTCACGCCGCCTACAGCACACCCTATACCGGGAAGATGGCGCATCTGTCGCCGTGGGCCGGCACGCAGTACAAGGACATCCACGGGTGGACGTGCTGGTCGCAGGTTGACGATGCGTGGCGGTTCAGCATCAAGCCGCGCCGCGAGTCGATGATCGCCCTTGCGTGGACAAGCCCCGTCGACGGGGTGGTGACGGCGCGGTTTTCCGTGGCGAGCTCCTCCAAGGAGCCTTCCACGCTGCTCGTCCGACAAGGCGCGGAGACGCTGCTTGAGGAGAAGGTCGGCGAAGAGCGCAAGGAGTGTGCGACGAAAGAGATACGAGTCGTCAAAGGCGACGAGATACTGTTCATCGGCGACGCCTTTCCGGGCAACGGCTCGCAGCATCTTGTGTTCACCACATTCGAAATTGAGTTGAAATAGGAAACGATAAATGAGGAGGACGACGCATGCGGTTTCCAGTCATGACCATGGCGATGGGATTGCTTTTGCTGGGAGGATTTGCTATGCGCGGAGGTGACGAGAAGACGGCCGCGGGACGTCCGGAGAAGACGGTGTTCGCGCACTACATGGTCTGCTTCGGCAGCCCTCTCGAATTCTACAAGCGGGAAATCGAGCTGGCGCAGCGGCATGGCATTGACGGTTTCGCCCTCAACTGCGGCGAGTGGCTCAAACCTGATGGCACCCCGACGCACTACGTGGCTTCGGCCGAGCGCATCTTTCAGGCGGCCAAAGAGTTGAACACGGGCTTCAAGCTCGTCATGTCGCCCGACTTCGCCTGCGAGGGCATCAACAAGCAAGCGGTGCAGAATCTTTCCGACATGCTCATACGCTTCTATGAGCATCCCAACCTGTTCCGTCAGAACGGGGTCGCGGTGCTCTCCGGGTACGCCGGCAGCCAGGAGCAGTACGCCGAGGCCTCGGCCACGCTGAAGCAGAAAGGCTACAAGTTCCTGCTTGTGCCGAAGACCAGTGACAACGGGCGCCACGCCATGGCGTGGAGTTTCGAGACGGTCATTCGGCAGCTGGCGCCGCAGAGCCACATCGACGGCCTCTTCAACTTCACCTGCGACGGGACCGTCAACGATCTGGTCAGGAGTAACGCCATGGGCAGACGAGGCACACTCTTCCTCGACAAGATCTTCATGGCGGGCGTCTGCCCGGCCTACAACAGCCCGAATCTCCGCGACCTCCAAGGACTCCGCGGTTACGCCACCATGTGGGAAGGTCTTATCCGGGATGGCGCGGACTGGGTGGAGATTGTCACCTGGAACGACTACATGGAGGACTCCAACATCATGCCGTTCCAGTGGGAGGGCTACAAGCCGCAGTTCAACCGCGATGAAGCCTGCCTCGACGCCACCGCCTACTACGCCGCCTGGTTCAAGACGGGGACGCCCCCCGAGATCACGCAGGACAGACTGTACCTTAGCTATCGTTCCCGCGGACGGGATCAGACGCAGGTTTGGGATGTGAAGCAGAAGAAATGGGTTGACATCCGTCTGTGCGAATGGCCGTACGAGCAGATACACGACGACGTCCAGGACCGCGTCTATGTGACCGCTTTCCTCAAAGATGACGCGACGCTTCAGTGCGCGGTTGGAGGCTCGGTCAGTTCCGTCAAACTGCGCCGCGGCGTGTCGCACGCCGACTTCCCCGTCGCGCCGGGGGCACCCGCGTTGAAGCTGGAGCGCGGCGGCAAGACTATCCTCGAGGTCGACGGACGGAAACAGATCATCGAGAAGCCTGACGAGCTCAACAGCGTAAAGGGCGCCCGGCTTGCCTACCGAACATGGATTTCCGGCTCAGTGGTAGGTGACGGCGTCAAGCTTTCCGCGGCGGATGCGGGGATGATCGCGGAGGGCGCGTCGGCGAGTTTCAAACTGCCGCTGGTGAAAACCGGCACCTACAATATCAGGATCACCTATTCGAATCCAGGCACCACCGAGTCGCGGCTGACGCTTGTCGCCAACGGCAGCCCGGACGAGGGCAAGCCGGGGCATGGCAAACTGCCCTATTGCATCCCCGCGTTCTTCCCGGCGACGAAGGAGAAGGAGTTCAAGACGGTGTCGTTTATGTGGAGCCTGTACGACAAGACCAATGTCCTTGAGGTTGCTTCCGTGAGAAGCGGCACGCCGGAGAATGCGGCCACGGGGGCTGACGATCACGGCTCGGTGTCGGTCAGGCAGATCGAAATCGTCCCGGTCGAGCCCTTCAAGACGGCATCGACACGGAGAGCGAGTCCGGAGGTGGTCGAGATCCCGGGCGGCAGTTTCACCATGGGATCCCAGGGGAATAATCCCGACGAGGAGCCGCCGCACGGCGTGACGGTGTCGTCGTTCGGCCTCGGGAAGTACGAGGTCACCAACGAGGAGTTCGAGCAGTTCATGCCTGCGCACCGATCATATCGGGACGGCTATTCGTGGCGCGACCGCGAGCCCGTCATCTATGTCTCCTGGAGCGACGCCGCCAAATACTGCAACTGGCTTTCCGTGAAGCACGGACTGACTCCGGCGTTTGACGAGAAGACCTGGGAGTTCAACGCCGGGGCCGACGGCTTCCGTCTGCCGACCGAGGCGGAGTGGGAGTACGCCGCGTCGGGAAGGGGAGAGAATCGGTTGTATCCGTGGGGCAACGCGGAACCCGCGGCGGGGTTGCAGGGGAATTTTGAATTGAAGAAGACGCTTGACGCCACCGCTCGGCTGAGAAGCTCGTTCGAGGCGGGCGTCGCGGTTGTCGGCTCCTATCCTGAAGGCGCGAGCCGCGATGGCGTCATGGACATGGCGGGAAACGTCTCCGAATGGTGCGCCGACTATTACGGCCTCTACGGGGCGGAGAAGCAGACGGATCCGTGCTGTCAGACGCGTTCGCACCACCGGGTGATCAGGGGAGGCTCATGGGGCTACTACAACATGTCCCAGCGTTGCCAGGACCGCGAGTTCAACAATCCGGGGTACCCCGGCTACATCTATCTCGGCCTCAGAGTCGCCATCTCCGGGAAGGGCCTGGAAAAGCTCCGGAGCGCGGTGAAGGGCAAGTAAGTGGCTGTTAAGAACCAAGGCGGCACGAGGCCGCAACCAAACTATGCATAAAAGCCAGACTCACCTTTC
>CAYTFM010000217.1:0-6155 GCA_964436735.1 uncultured Victivallales bacterium
AAATGGAATTATCGGCTGCATTTCTGGGGGCGACGTTTTCCCGCGTTCACCGACGAAGGCGTGGAGCTGGACGGGCAAAGCCACATGAAAATCCACCTCGTGAAGCGACCGGACGGTTCGTACTGTTCCGCGCAGCTTCAAACCGGCGGGATCGTGTATGACATTCCGAAAGAGGAACCCCGATCCTTCTGGCCATTCGGCGCCTACCAGCCGATGAAATTTCTTCACAAATTCGGGTATTACGAAATCCGCTGCCGACTGAACAGGCAATTTGGGTGGTGGGTCGCGTTCTGGCTTCAATCCCCTTCGATCGGGGCGCATTCGGATCCGCGTCGCGCGGGGATCGAGTGCGACATCATGGAAAGTCAGGAATACGCGCAGGACGGGACGATCCGCTGCGGCAACATCTGGAATGGGTACGGGATGAATTGCGCGGGCTCCGGACACAAGCATCCTGTGCTTGAAGCCACGTCCGACGGCTGGCATCGTTTCGGCGTGGACTGGAGCAGGGACGGGTATGTGTTTTACGCCGACGGGAAAGAGGTCAACCGCGTTGACGGCCCCGTGTCGGAAACGGAACAGTTCGTGCTGGTGACAACCGAGCCGATGGGCTATCGCGCCGCTGTCGATCCGAAGGCCGATCCGGCGTTGGACAAGGTGGTTTTGCCGGAATATTTCGAAGTTGACTACGTCCGCGTGTTCGACGAGATTTGAGAACGGAGGCAATTTCATGGACTGTCCGGGGGAGCCAATGTGTTTCAACAAGGAGCTCACGTGGCCTGTCGGCAAGCTGGAGCCTTCGCGTTTCGAGCATTGCTACGGCTGAGGTATGGAACGAACCGGATCTGACCAGCTTCTGGAAACGCCAGCCGAAGGCGGCGGATTACGTCGATCTGGTTCGCTTGACCGCCGCCCCGCTGCGCGAGGAGCAACCCGACGCCGTGCTCATCGGCGGCGCCATCGCATGGGGTATGACCGTGTGGAGCCTGAAGTTCCTTGAGGATTGCATGAAGGCGGGGCTTCATGAACTGGTCGATATCATTACGTATCATGGCTACAAATCCGTGCCGGAGCGCCATAGCGCGCAGGGGGTTGCCGCCTTCAAGCAAACCTTCCACTATGGTGTGCTGCGTTTGGACGACGGTTCCCCGAAGCCGGCGTACTACGCCTTGCAGACGCTTGCCACCTTGCTGTGTGATCCGATGGAGTCAGCGGGGGGACGGACGTCGTGCCACATGAGCGTCCTTGACGACACGGATGATCCGCGCGCCACCAAGGCGAACACATGGCATGCGAACTTCACGCGGGGCGATGTCCCGGTTCACGCATGGTGGATCCCGGAGTCAGTCGAGGACGATCCTGTGCTGAGGCGGGCGGAGATGAACTACTGGTTGGATGGCGATCTGCGCCTTGAAAATCCGGTGCTGATCGAGCGGTGACGCAGGAGGTGTATGCCGTCGGTATGGAGCGCGACCGGCGCACCTGCGCCGAGACGTGGATGTGGCCCGATCCAAACGCCGAGGGCATCCGCGTGTTCAAGCCTATGCCCGTCAGTACCAGTCCGCTGATTTTGATCGACCGTTCGATCGTCGGAATCCGGTGAAACTGCGGCGTGTGAGTGTGTTAGTTATAAAGTCAGCAAGATAGCAAAACAAACAACCAAGTGAGCGCGTATGTCGAACAATCTGCCGACGTCGAGACAGCTTGAGTTCCAGGACTGGGAACTGGGAGTGTTCATCCATTTCGGAATCCGCACCTTCCACGAAGGGCACCGGGACTGGGATGGACGGGAGAAGGAGATGCGGGCGGAGAACTTCGCCCCCACCGCGCTGGCGTGCGGGCAATGGGCCGCCGCCGCGGTCGCCGCCGGCGCCCGGTACATGGTTTTGACGGCGAAGCATCATGACGGTTTTGCGAACTGGCCGTCTCGTTACACCGATTTCAGCGTCGCCGCCTCTCCTTGGAAGAACGGCAAAGGGGACGTGGTGCGGGAATATGTCGATGCGTGCCGCGTGCATGGCCTCAAGGTCGGCCTGTACTATTCCCCGGCCGACGCGACCTCGCCCCATTATGCTGATCCCGCGGCGTACGACGAGTATTTCATCAAGCAGATCGGCGAGTTGCTTGGTGGCGGATACGGGGCGATCGACATGCTGTGGTTCGACGGCTGCGGCTCGGAGAACCATCAATACGACTGGCCTCGGATCATCAAGGAGATCAGGCGGATGCAGCCGGACATTCTGCTTTTCAATCTCGGGGATCCCGATTATCGCTGGGTGGGCAATGAGGCCGGACTCGCCAACACGCCGCATTGGAACGTCGTCGATGACGTCGAGTTCTCAATTCGGACAGAGAAGAAGGTTCTCAACGCTGATGCGAAGAAATGGCTTCCCGCCGAGTGCGACCTGATGATCCGCGACCGCAACTGGTTCTACAGTTCCGAGGATGAGGATACGGTCAAAAGCCCGGAGGAACTGCTTGGCATCTATTACTACTCCGTGGGACGCGGATGCAACATGCTGCTGAACATAGGACCGGACCGCCGCGGATTGTTGCCGGATCGGGACGTCCGCTCGTTCCAGATGATGGGGGCTGAGGTGCGGCGGCGTTTCGCAAACCCGTTGCTGACCATCAAGGACTTTCGCCGCGACGGCGAGTCGTGGAGATGCGAGTTCCGGGGGCATGGACATGGCGCGCGGGGGACGATAAGCGGCACGATGCTTATCGATCATGCGGTTGTCCGCGAGGATCTCCGTAAAGGTGAGTGTGTCCGCCGTTTCAGAATCAGCGTCCTGCCTTATCTGGGGCAGGGGAAGCCGATTACGGTATACGAGGGACACGCTATTGGACACAAGGCGATATGCCAGTTCCCGTTGGTCAGATGTCGTGGTGTGCTGTTCGAAGTGCTGGAGGGCGATGCGTCGCTCGAACTGCTTTGTCTGGACTTCTTCAACGTCTCGAAGTCGACGTGAGCGGCGGGAGGCGTAGGAATAGAGGAGGCATGCGGCCAGACGAGGTTCCGTCAGTTCTTGATAGCCTGTGATTTGCGCAGGTAGGTGCTCTTGATCCAGTTCCAGTTCAAGATCACGTGCAGGATGGAGGCGATGACAAGGACGATTCCGCCCCCCTCATGTACGAACTCAAATGCCTCGTCGGGCATCATGTCGTGCAGGAGTCCTGTGAGTGCCTGATTGACGAGCAGGACCGCGAGGATTGGATTGATGATCTTCAGCATGGAGTTTTTCATCGCACATGTCCCATGGGGTAGTGGACGGGGTGTTCACGGTCATCGCCCTTAGGCCCTATCCCTCTGCCGCTTTCCACCTGCGCCAACCGCGAAGCCCGGAGGTAACCGGGGATGGGGATGTGCTGATCGACCATTTGAGGCTGAGGTCTGCGCATGTGGAGCGGAGGTGGAAAGTACCGTGCTACTTGCCTTTGATGACCGTCGCGATTTTCTGCCCGACGAATGCGCAAATGCTTGCGGCCAAGGCGTTGTCGGAGAAATCGAGGAAGACGTCGCTGCCTTTGAATCCCACCTTTATGCCGCCGCCCATGTCCTGGCTGGCGAGGACGGTGGGAGTGGTCTTGAGATCATTGACCAGCGCGGCCCGCAGTTGTTCTGCGACCTGCTCCAAGTCTTTTTGGTTCAAAATGAGTTCAAGCGAAAGTTCTTGGGAGGTGTTGGCGGCGTAAGCGGCGGCCATCTTCCTGATGAGTTCCGCCATCAGCGCGGGGGTCATCGCCTGGTCGACAAGACCGGTCACGCAGTTGCGCAGGCGTGTGGAAAGCTCGTTTTCAAGCACCAGAAGTATGTCGCGTGCGGCCTGCTGTATCGCGGCCTTCGCCTTCTCTTCGTCGCGTCGGGCGTCAACTTCCGCTTGTTTGCGGATGTTGGCGGCCTCATCCTCGGCTTTTTTCACAATCGCTTTTGCTTCGTCGCGCGCCTTGAGGACGATAGACTCACGCTCGCCTTCGGCTTTTTTCAGGCCCTGATCACGTATGCGCTCCAACAGTCCCTGTAACTCTTCGGACATTGTGCCACGCTCCTTTGTTAACTTGATGCGCTATGGGCTATCTCAGTCGACACAGAATTTGATATCGATCCGGCAGTCGGTCTTTCCCTTTAAAATGCTGCCCCTGGCGATACCATCCCGGTATCCCTCAGCCTTGAAGGCCAGATTGTACGTCCCGATGGGCAACCAGTCGCTTTCGTAGATGTTGATGCCTGCGATGAACTTTTTTGTTTGCAGCACCTTCGCGGTGGAAGGTTCGATAATGTCGAGGGTGAAATCAACCGTAGGGTTTGCGATAAGTCCTATGAACCGCGATTTCGACTCCCAATCTTTTCCCTGCCGGTCAAAGTAGACAGGCTTCCGCGTCTCGATGTCAAGCTTGTATACCGCCCACACCTGTAGTCCAGCCAAAGCGGTCACTAAAGCGACAATGAGAACAAAAAAACGCTTGCGTGTGATGAGATAACTCATGCAGGCATTAAGGTAACGTGGAAACGGGGAGAATCAAGATGGACGTGGAAAAACCCGCTCCCCTCGGATGGCTGGCGGACGAATGATTATTTTCGTTATTTCTTCAGAATCCGTGCAATAAAAAGCGATGCTCGAACGTTACTAGTAGTAAGGAGCTTTGCGATAAACAACCGCGCCTCATGCCATTTGGGTGCCTGGCGCACATGATCGACAAGGAGGAATCGATGAGGAACGGATGCATGGGACTATTGCTATCGTTTGTCCTTTCGGCCGCATGTGCCGGGGAGGCGAAGGACTTCACCTCCTACACCGAAGTGAAAGCTAAGGAACTGAAGACAGCGCCAGAGGAGTATTTGAACAAGAACATATTTTTCGCGACCCGATTCTCCGAACTCATCACCACTTTTTTGCCCTATATGGACAAATCTGGTTTCAAGGCGGGGAAGCACTACTGGCTGAGAGTGGTGCCGAGCAATTTCCCGGTTATCGGCGAGAAGAAGGACAAGGAGTTCGGGGATATCGCGCAGGATCTGAGAAAAAGGGCGCCTCTCGCCATTTATGGGAAAGTGAGGAAATTCCGTTTCCTCCCAGGCGAGACCATCTTTCCCCACTACTATTTCGATGCGGAGAAAATAGAGATGATTGAGGATAAGAAAAATGATGCGCTGAAGGACGTTGATGAGTTGGCCGAAGAAGAGCCACAACAGGGGAAGAAGCTCAAGCATCTTTTGCGTTGAAGAGTTCTCAGCCCCCGCCTTTGAGAGGTCTCTCGCTTTCGGTCGAGAGAGCCTCCAGGAACTGGCTGACTTCCTGCGCAAGCTCTTTGAAACGTTTTACGCACATGGGTCTCTCCCCCGACTTGAGCGCGCCCTCCATGGACTCGGCAGCTCTGGCGGCGCGCTGTCCGCCAAGCGAGCCCACAGATCCTTTGAGCTTGTGAGTGTATAGGTGGGCTGTCTTCGGGTCGTCATCCTTCAGTGCCTTGGCGATGTGCTCGAGGCACAACTGATACTGTAGTTTTCCTTTCTCAACGACGGTGTGGAGAAAGGAGAGGTTGTCGCCGACGCACTCTTTGAGAAATTGGTAGTCGATGACGGGGGGTGGCGTGGCTTCGTTATGGTGGCGCGGAGCTTGGAGGGGGGCGGTCCGGGCGGGGAAGAACTGGGTGAGTATATTGATGACCGCGCGCTTGTCCACTGGTTTGGAGGCGTGATGATTCATGCCGGCCGCGAGGCATTTCTCAATATCGTTTTTCCTCGCATGTCCGGAAATGTCCGTCATTGAGCACAGGCAGAGATTACCGGATTGTCCAAATCCGGCAACGCTCCTCATCCTGATCCAAATGGGGTGTTTGGTCTCCTTCCGAGCGAGTTTGAGGTCGCACCCCTGTGTTTTTCCGTCGGAGAAGGCCGCGGCGACATGGCGGATGAAGATCTCATGTGAGGTGGCGTCGAGGAAGGAGGTGAAAAGGACAGGCTTCACGCGCCTTGCTGTGGCGAGATTCAGCAAGAGCTTGCCTGCGGTGTTTATTTCGCGGACAACCCCGCTCTTGTCTACCGCCACATATGAGACTGGAGCTGAGTCGAAAAGGTTGTTGCCCGTAAGAGGGCAGAGGGGCTGTCGGGTATCGGCGGCTGGGCATGCCTTCCCCTTCCGTCCGAGGCGGCG
>CAYTFM010000217.1:6173-15869 GCA_964436735.1 uncultured Victivallales bacterium
ATGATGTCGGGGTTGAGGGCATCGTGGAGGTAAAACCTTCCGATGGTCATTTTTCAAACTGCAAATTGGAAATTGGGAAACGCCTGCCGCATTACGGCGCAGTTGCGTACGGTATGTTGAAACCGCGGGGTTTTCAAGAACTGTCGCGCTTGTCATAGGGGGGAGGGCACGATATCTTGAGACGTATGGGGCAAGAGAATCATCGTGTGAGAAAAATGCTATGAGTGGAAAAGGGGAAAGAGCGGATCTCCTCCTGGTGAGATGTGGCGCATGCACTGGCAGGGAGGAGGCGAAGAGGCTTATCTTGGCCGGAATGGTCAGGGTCGGACCGGACCGGGTCGTCAGAAAACCAAGTGAATGCTTCCCCTTGGAGACGCAGTTTGACGTCGAGGAGCGTTCGCCGTACGTCAGTCGAGGGGCCTTCAAGCTGCAGCCTGCGCTCCGCGCGCATTCCCCTGATTTGACGGGGAAGGTTGTCCTCGACATTGGCGCGTCAACGGGAGGTTTCACCGACCTGGCTCTTCACGCAGGAGCTCGGAAAGTGTATGCTATCGATGTGGGGCATGGGCAATTGCATCAAAGGCTGAGGTCGGATCCTCGCGTGATCTCAATGGAAGGAGTCAACGCCCGCTATTTACAGCCGACTGATCTGCCGGAAAAGGCCAGCCTGTTGCTAATGGATGTCTCCTTCATCTCTGTGACGTTGATCCTGCCTGCGGTGAATGTCTTGTTGGAATCGGACGCCCTCGGTTTTGTTCTCGTGAAGCCTCAATTCGAGGCCAGCCGGGGATTGGTGGGGAAAGGGGGCGTGGTGAAAGATCTCACGATCCAGCGCGAGTGCGTGGAGAAGGTGAAGTCGTTTTGCGAAAAGACCTTGGGATGGACGACCGTCGAAGTCATTCCTTCTCCCCTTCTTGGACCGAAGGGGAATCAGGAGTACGTGGTGGTTGTGCGCAAAGAAGGCAGCTGTCGCTTATAGCTCTTCAGCTTCCCCCTCCATGCCCGCTTCTTTAGGGTCAGCACCCTCTTCTGCGGCAGCTTCTTCCGGAGCCTTCTCCTCCGCCTCCGCCTCCGCTTCGGGAGCTTGTTCGGCGGCGCCGTCGACGGCCTTCGCCTCTACCTGTTTCTGGGCGGTCAGCTTTTGCGCCATCTGATCCATGAGATCCATGTACTGGATGTTGTCGAAGGCGGCGAATGGTTCATTTTCAAGCTCTTGGATGCCGACGCCTTGACGTTTCTCGCGGAGAATGCTCAACTCTTCCGGGGGAACCACTCGCTCAAGCTTCAAGGCGGTGCCGCTTTTCTGAGAGCCAAGGATCTTATAGCGGAGTTTATAGCCGTACACGTATGGTTTGGCGTGAATACTTTCGATGGTCAGGATGAGATAGCCGTCTTTAATCACCCAGTTCCCTTTCACGTCGTTCCCGAGCGTGCTGTCCTCGCGGGAGCGCACTTTGCCGTAGATGAAATGCCCCAGTCTGTCGAAGTCGAGATATGTTTTCGGATAGAAGACGACCGTGCAGTTTTTGCTGTCCTTGTCGACGAACTGCTGCTCCACCATCATCTTGTGGTATTTTGAGTCGAAGTCTTTTTTCCAGTCGAAGTCGCTGCTCGCCTCGCGTTTCCACACCCACCAGTCTCTCCGCCACACGTTGTTTTTGCTGAGGATGTCGCGATACTCCCAGTCGTTCAGGTAAGCCGCCATAAGCGAGTCACTTGACATGGCGAGAATCACTAAAAGCGCTGTCAACCTGGCCACGGGAGCCGACAGAATCGACCTCATAGTTGCAATCTCCAAAATGTTAGTTAAACCGAAGTATTTCGACGGTGAAATATATTGTGAAGAGGGTTTTATTGCAAGCGACGCATGGAAAAACGATGCGCGAGCCAGCCCGCATTAGGTCAATTCCCTATAAGGTCGGTGTGTGTCCGCACTCCGGCGATCAAGGTTTCGGCGATGGTGAGGTCATGCGGGTAGGTGATTTTCAGGTTCGGGGCCTGTGCTTCGACAAGATGGACGGAGTGCCCGAACGATTCCATGACGCCAGCGTCGTCGGTTGGGGCGAATTGACGTTCAACAGCTTTTTGATACGCCTCTTTAAGTTTCATGAAAGGGAACACCTGAGGCGTTTCGATCAGCCAGACCGCGGATCTGTCCAGCGTCTCCAGCACCTTTCCCGCGGCATCGGCTTTTTTCACGGTGTCTGTCGCAGGACGTCCTGCGACGCCTGACCCTTTGCGTCGGCACGACTCCACGCAGCGCATGAGCAGGTCGGCGGTGGCGAAGGGGCGAGCCGCATCGTGGACTGCCGCGACTGCGGTCGAGTTCGGGAGGGTCTCCAGGCCGTTCATAACCGATTCTGTGCGCGTGGCGCCGCCGATGGCGACACGGATAGTATTTCCGGGGAGATGGCGGTTGAGTTCTCTGGTGAAAGCCTGAAGGTGTGAGGCACCGACCACAAGGACGATGTGGTCGTCAGGGCATACTGTCCGGAAACTCCTGATGCTGCGGAGGAAAACAGGTAGCCCGCCAAGAAGAGCGAGAAGTTTGTTCCGCTCTCCAAAGCGAGTTCCGCTTCCGCCGGCAACTATCACAACACCAATATCATCAAGCATAAAAACTTCCGATGTTAAGCATGCGGAAAGGATGGGGCAATCTCGTCATCTGCAATGTAATCGATGAAGTCCAAACATCCAAGGGCGGTCCATTCACCTGGTTTTCAACGGTTACTTTTGCGCGGCCCACAGTACAGTGGTAGGGGTACGGGTAAGGTCCGCATTGCTGATATTGCATCAACTCATATGGGATATACAGTATCATATCCCCAAACGTTTCTGGGCACTGGAAGGAGGCTTGTTGATGTGGCATAGACTCTCAGGTGACTCGATCGAAAATATCCGCGCGGTGATTGCGAACGATATTACGAGGCGGGGGGAGAAGGCCGATTTGAAATTCTACGTCGGCTGTGATTCCCAGGCGTACAAGGATCACATCGTGTACGTGACCGCCGTCGTGCTGTATGAGTCCGGCAAGGGTGGCCTCGGCTACTACACCCGCGAATTGGAGAAGCCTCTTCCCATGCGGCACAGGCTGTGGAACGAGACGTTCAAGGCCGTGACGACCGCGACGTGGCTGAATCTGCTGTTGCTTGAGTTCGACTACCGAGTCGACGAGGTGCATGCGGATCTGAACTCGGACGAGAAGCACCTCTCCCAGTCCTCGGTCACCGAGTGCCTCGGTTTCATCACCTCAATGGGCTTTGTCGGTAAAATCAAGCCTGAGGCGTGGGTCGCCTCCGGCATCGCAGACCAAAAGACGTGACCGTCTCTCAAAGCTTTCCATGCCACGTTCATCGCCCCACATCCTCTTTATTTTCAGCGACCAGCACCGGTTTGACTGCCTTGGCGTCAACAAGCATCCCATGGTCAGGACCCCCAATTGGGATCGCCTTGCCGCCGAGGGGGCGAACTTCACGCACGCCTTCACCCCCATTCCGATCTGCGTGCCTGCCCGTTGCTCGCTGCTGAGTGGACAGTGGCCGTCGCAGCACGGGGTTGTCTTCAATTTCGATGGCGAGACCTTCAAAGGGCTTGACGAAGGCGTGAGAACGTACGGCGATATCGTGCGCGGCGCCGGATACCGGACCGTCCATGTCAATCGCTGGCACATCGACCCGAAGCGTGTGCCCAGCCATTTCGGTTTTGACGAATATGTGCCGAATTCACTCTACAACGAATGGCGGCCGGCGAGGGGGATTGCGCCTGCCCCCTCCGACAAAGGGTGGATGGGGCAGGCCGACACCACCGCCACTGCGGAGCAGTCGCGGTTGGCCTTCGACGCCGACCAGGTGATCCGGCAGGTTGAGGAGTCCCTCAAAGGGGAAAAGCCTTTCTTCATCCAATGGCATCCGGTCGAACCGCACCTCCCCTGCCGTCCGACCGAGCCGTATGCGTCGATGTACGATCCTGCCATGGTGCCGCCGTGGCCGAGTTTCTCCGAGAGCTTCGCTGGGAAACCGTTCATCCAGAGGCAGATGCCGGTGACATGGGGGCTTGATCAGATGACGTGGGACGATTGGGCGCCGGTCGTGGCCCGATATTTGGGGGTGATCACGCAGATGGACCATGAAGTCGGACGAGTCCTCGATGCCCTCGACCGCCTTGGAATTGCCGAGGATACCTTGGTCATCTATTCCACCGACCATGGCGACCTGTGCGGAGCGCATCGTATGATCGACAAGCATTACGTCATGTACGACGATGTGGTGCGTGTGCCGCTCATCATGCGCTGGCCGCGCGTCATACCGAGTGGTGTCGTTGTCGACGCCTTCGTCTACAGTTGCGTCGACCTCGCCCCGACGTTTTGCGAGGCCGTGGGAGCCGCGGCGCCCGCCACCTTTGCGGGTGAGAGCCTGCTCCCGCTCGCCACCGGCGCTTTGGGTGGACCCAGATCGGACATTTTCACCACCTACTCCGGAGGCCAGTTCGGGGCTTACAGCCAGCGCATGGTCAGGGACCGCCGTTGGAAATTCATTTGGAATCCGACGGCGCATGACGAACTGTACGACCTCGTGACCGATCCGGCGGAGCTTGTCAACCGCGTCTCCGACCCGCTGTGCGCCAGCGAGCTTGCACGTTTGAAGATCCGCCTCGTCGATTGGATGGAGCGTGTCCGCGACCGGCTTCTCAATCAATGGACGAGGCGGCAGCTGCTCGAGGGAAGAAGGCTTGCGCCCCACGGCACGTACACAGGATGAAACATTTTCTTTACAAACAATTATTTACTGACTCATCCGCGGCACTGCGGCAAGCCGTGCTGTTGGCACGCTTATGCGCGCTTGTCGCCGCTGGCATCGTTGGCTTCTGCTGGGCGGCTCCTCTTCAAGCCCAGCGAAAAGTGGTGCTTGGCGCAGTCAATCAACTTGCCGATGGCAAATACGATGAGGCGATGAATAGCTTCATTATGGACGGAGATTGGAGCGCATATGCGGAGAAAGTCGACAGGCTTGTTCAAGTCTATGGAAATGACTGGGGTAAGTCTTCGGCAATGAAAAAGCTTGTGGAGAACCTCAAGTTGCGGGCCATGCTGAAAACGCCACCTCCGGTCAGCGGTGACGGTATGGACGAGGAGGATGTGAAGCTGGCGTTCGAGCTCGCCGAACACAACGGACCTAAAGGGAAGGTTGCCATGTTTGGTGTGTGGCTGTTCGAGGTGAAGGGTAAGATTACGTTCACCTTTGGCGCCGAAGATAGTCCAATTCGAAGGATAAAGAAGCGTGGCATGAGGTCTATCCCGCTTCTCATCGCACTGCTCAAGGACGAATGCTTCACGCGGATGGACAAAAACGTCTTGGAGGGGGGAGTCCGTCAGCATGCCGATTCCGAGTTCGAGAATTTACCCCCTGAGAGGGTCATCGAAAAAAGGTATAACTGCCTGCGGCGGCCGGCGACCCGCTCTGAAATCGCCATCGCGCTGTTGAAGCCGCTGATAATCGACAAGACGGCCATCGCGCGCGGCAGTGGTGACAAGGAGCTCAATCTCGACGCCTTTGCCGAAAGCGTCAACGTTTGGTATGCCGCCAACAAGGAGAAACGTCCGCTTGCCTTGGCGGGGAATATCTCGCCAACGGCGACGCTGTCCAGCAAGCCTCGTCGATCTCGTATGTCATCGACAATGGCGCAGATGCCGACATGTCTGCCATCGAGAAGCAAATCCTGTCTGTGGAGCAACTTTGTTACGCAATCCCCACGGCCAAGGAGTATGTTGAAAAGTTTAGAGCAAAGGCCAATGCGTTCGTGGACAAGTTTGAGCAGGCTTTTGCCGAGCGGTTGAAAAACTCGAATGATGGCAAAGGTAACCCCTATGGTCTTGTCGGTGAGGAAGGCGTCAAACGGGAAATCAAGAGCATGAGAGAACTCACGGCGACGAAGTCCACGCCATGACTTTTTCTATGTGCTTATGGCGTAGTGCCTGAAACGGGAACAAGTAAGAGACGCATGAAATCTATACGGAACATTCATTTGGCCGATGTCCAATCGGTCTATGCGGGCCCTGAGGGGCGGCTCTGGGAGTTGCTTATGGGCGAGCAGATCCATATTGGCGGTCTTCAATCCTCTCTGGATCTGGCTGCCCGCGCGGGGATAAAGGCGGGAAGCCAAGGAGTCGATCTCTGTTGCGCGTCAGGTGCGGGGATGCGCTTCTTGGTGCGATTCCGCGACGTCGCCCGGATGACCGGAGTCGACGCGACCCCCGCGATGCTCGATTTGGGGCGGCGCCGCTGCGATGAGGAAGGAGTGGCCGGTCGCATTGCGTTTGTTGAGGCTGATGCGTGTGCGACTGGCCTGCCTTCAGCGTCGCAGGACTTCGTCTGGGGGGAGGACGCCTGGTGCTACGTTGAGGAAAAGAAGAACTTGATAGTCGAGGCCGCTCGCGTCGTCAAATCTGGCGGGGTCATCGCATTCACTGATTGGATGGTGGGACCTGCGGGTCTTGCGGACGAGGAGGCTGAACGGTATCTGGCGTTCATGAAGTTTCCGAATGTGCTCGGTATGGACGAATACAGCTCGCTCCTCGGGGCGGCGGGGTGCGTAGTGGGCGAGTCAATGGACACGGGCCGTTTCGCCAGCCATGTCGCGCTATACATCGATATGCTCGAGAAGCAGTTGACATACGACGCATTGAAAATCATCGGTTTCAACGAACCGCTGGCGCAGGAGCTTGTGGGCGAGATGCGCTTTCTGCAGTCGCTCGCCGCGGACGGGAGGATCAGGCAGGGGTTGATCGTTGGCCGAAAATGCTGAGGGGGCTGAATCCAGAACCCACGCCTGCGCGAAAGCTGGTCTTCGTCGGAAGTCCTTGGATTCCCGCGGAATGGATCAGCGCGTATGGACTAACCCCGCATGCCGCCTGGCGCGCGGACGGCTTCCTGCAAGGGCAGCCTCGCCTTTCCGAAGGAATCTGTGCGTTTTCGGAAACCCTTGTGCGTTTCGCGGAGACGCAGGTCGCGGATGCCATCGTTTTCGCTAGCTCCTGCGATCAGATGAGGCGGGGCTTCGACGGTCTTGTCAACGCTGGCCTCTCGAACGTTTTCCTCTTCAACCTGCCCGTGGTCCAGAACTCCTCCGCGGCTGTCAGGATGTTCCGCTCCGAACTCGAAAGACTTGGGGAATTCCTTGAGGAGCGAGGGGGGCGACCGCCCTCTGCCGCTGAACTGCCTCAGTTGCTGTGTGGGCGCAACATGACACGTGGTCGCTTGCTGGAGATGGCCACCACCTGCACGGGGCGTCGTTACGCCGAGGCGTTGGAGAGCTATCACGGGGACGGCTCGCTCAGTATACCCCACCAAGTGGAACCTGTGAATGACGCCGCGATTCCTCTCGCGCTTGTCGGCGGCCCGCTGCCGCGATCGCAGTGGTGGTTGCTGGATGCGCTGGAGGATGCGGGGGGGCGGGTTGTCCTCAATGCGACAGAGACCGGCGAGCGGGGGCTCATGCCGCCTTTCGAACTTGCCTCCAATGCTGTGGATCCGCTCGACGCCTTCGCCAGTTTTTCGGTCGGAAATTGCGTCGATGTCTTTCTGCGCCCCAACACCCGCCTTTACAGCTGGCTGGACGTCCGCCTGAAAGAGCGGGGAGTCCGCGGGATCGTACTTTGGCACTATGTTTCCTGCGACCTTTGGCGGGCTGAGGCGACACGACTCCGCGATACCTTTGGCGTGCCTCTGCTCGCGCTTGACGCCGACGAGAGAGGGATGCCATCCGCACGGGAGGTGGGACGCGTGCAGGCTTTCATGGAAGCGATGAGAGACACCAGCCTTGCCTCTGCAATGACGGCATCCTCCTTGCGACTCGTACCCGCCGCCGCCGGCAGTCGATCTCCGAGCGTGCGCATCCGGTCGGAGGAAGAGCTCGGTGCGATGAGCCCCCCGCGCCGCTCTTCTGTTGCGGACGACACCCCCCGCAAGATCAGCCTCGGCGAATGGAAGGTCCGCTACGAGCAACTGAAGACTGAAGGTTTGTCCGAGCCATGGTATGGCGGTCCGCTCCAACGCCACGTCGAACGGGAAGGGGATTTGCGGTTGCGTCATTTGCGCTTCGACAACTCCCCGGCGTCACTGCGCCTCTGGAATTTTCTCCTCTCGGAAAACAGCCGTCTTCAGCAGGCCCGGGAGCAGGGGAGCCACATCATTGGCGCCATGAAAGACCTTGGCACCGTGCCCGTCATGGCGTTTTCCTTGCCGGAGGTGCGCGCCTTCTATCCCGACGGCGCCTGGTGGACTCCCTGCGTGATGGAGTGTGGCGACAAGTTGTTCCAGCAGGCTGACGCGTTAGGGGTCGACGCCTCGTTCTGTCCGGTCCGCGCCATGCTGCCTGCGTTTATCAATGGCGAGCACTTCCCGCGGCCCGACCTGTTGGTGTGCAGCGCGGGGGCCGTGTGTGACGACTTTTCCGCTATTGCCCAGCGGCTCGACGCCCTCGGCTATCCTATCCTGTGGTGGGAGATGCCGCGTCGCAGGCAACCGCGCGGCCCCGAGGCATTGCGTGAGTTGCCGGGCGGGGGCAAGGCACCGTTGTGGCAGGTGGCGTGCGTGAGGGACGAATTGCGTCGTGTCGCCACCGCATTGGGAGACATTGCGGGAATGGCGTTGGACGATGAGGCGCTGGCGGAGGGCATCCGCAAGGCGAATCAGGTGCGGCGTCTCTTGCGCTCCTTGCGGGACACGGTACACCTGGCTCCTGGAGCACCTCTCCCGGCTCTTGAGATGCTTGTCGCGGAGATGCTTGCGATTCATTTTTGCTCTGACCTCGAGGAGGCTGTCGCCGTGATCGGGGAACTGCTGGCGGAGGCGCGGGCTCGCATCCGTCGGAACACGTTTGTTGTTGGCGAGGCGGCGGTGCGTGTGTTTTGGGTGAATCCCGTCGCCGACCTGCGGGCGATGAATCTTTTAGAGGAGTACGGCGGGCGTGTGTGCGGTACAGAGTATATGTTTACCCATGCGCTTGACCTGATTCCCGTTGAGCCACCGCCATTGGAGGCGTTGGCGATGACGGCACTCGCTGATCCGATGGTCGGTTCCGGCATTGAGCGGGCGGCACGCGTCGCTTCGGAGTGCCGCGCCTGCCGCGCGGAAGCGCTCGTCGTGTCACGGATACCCGGCGCAAGTCATTGCGCCCGTGAGGGGGCGATCATACGGGAGACGGTTCGCAGGGAAGTAGGCATTCCCTCGGTCGAGATTGAGATCCCCTCTCTCTGCGACACGATGCTGCCAACATTACAGTCACGTCTGCAAGCGCTTGTGGAGACGGCGCAGGCGAGGAGGAAGTCATGATATTCGCGGGAATCGATGCGGGGTCCCGCTCGATCAAGGTGGTGTTGTTCGATGCTGAGCTGTCGCGTGTGGTGCGGACCGGCATCGCCGATCAAGGGGTGGGGCAGGAGCGTTTGGCTGAGGGACTGCTTGATCAGGTGCTTGACGAGGCGGGGGTGGCGCGGAAGCGGCTCTCGGGTGTTGTCGCCACCGGCTACGGACGGAACGCGTTGCGGTTTGCCGACACCGCGGTCACCGAGATCACCTGCCATGCGAGGGGGGTTCGTCATCTTGCGCCTGACGCGAGGACGATCGTGGAGATCGGCGGACAGGACAGCAAGATCATTATTCTCGACGATGATGGACTGGTGCGGGATTTCGTCATGAA
>CAYTFM010000218.1:0-4974 GCA_964436735.1 uncultured Victivallales bacterium
GTGCGGTGACGGGAGATTTCAGATCCTCGGTCCAGTCTTTCATAATCTGCGTTGTTAGTGTCTCCGCACCCATGGGTGTCTGCCACAGCAGGGTGAGTTTTTCCGGAGCGGGCGACGTGGTGGAGGCGCTTCTGTCGGCGGCCTTCTTCAGCATTGGCCATTCGGCGGCGGGGTCGGCGGACGCGCCGGCCTTCTGTGCGCCGAACGACGGTCCCTTCTCGACCTCGGGAGCCTTTTCCATCTCAGCAGGCGTCGGTTCGCTGGCGATCGGTCCGATGGACAGGAAGCCTTGAATCTGAGCGGGAACGCAAGTGCACCAGTTTTGGGCGGTATAAATGCAGCCGTATGAGGGAATTGAGCCGACGAGGCAGGCACCACGGGCGCCGGGAAAACTCACCCCTTTGCCGTTCACGTTCATGCCGCCACCGCGGTTGTTGATGCTGATGCCATTGACCCAGAAGTTCGGCACGCAGAACGGTTTGCCGAGGTAGATCGATGGTTTGTCTTTGATCAGTTCGCCCGTTTCGGCGTTGTAGCTTTTGCCGCCGATGCCGACGACGCCGTCCTGATAGGTGGCGAGCCCGCCGGTGGTTTTCATGATCACCTTGCCGGTCTTGGCGGAAAGCAGCGTGGTGAAACCGCCATTGTCATGCACCACCGCGACCGTTCCAGCGCCGGCCGACTCGACTCGCAGGTAGTCGGCGGCGGCGATGTCGCTCGAGGGAGTCTCCCACAGCGTCTTGCCGGTCTTCAGATCAACGGCGACCACTTTCTGGACAGGACGATCGGGGATCGGCGACTTGTCATCCTGCTTGCGAGCGGGGTCAAGCCCAACGCCCTCGTTCTTGTCGGCGCCTTCGCGCTGCACCATGAAGAGAATGCCTTCCGAACTGCGCAGCGAGGTGGCAAGTTTGTCGATCTTCCACAATTGCTTGCCGGTGGCAAGATCATAGCCCTCGACCGTTCCTTCCTCAATACTGTGGTCGAGGCGACGACGGTCGACGCCAACCGCCGTGATGGCCGCGCCGTTCTTCCAGGTGGCGACGGCGATCACACCATTGTCGGCGATGATTTTGCCGGGAGCGAAGGCGGTGTCGATGGTTTTGGCGACCTCGCCGGTGGCGGCGTCGAGAGCCAGCAACTTGCCATCGCTGTTGGCGACGTAAATGCGGTCACCGGCGGCAACGAACGGGGCGCGGTTCAGGTAGTACAAACCGCCGTAGGTGGTGGGACCGACCTTCGTGCGCCAGATCAATAGTCCGTTGAAGGCGTCGCGGCAGGTCACATACTGATCCTTTCCATACGGAAGGAAATTCGCCCCCGGGACATTCTCAACCTCGGCCGAGCTCAGCGTGTAGCAACGCCCCCCGGTAAGAACGACGCCGCGGGTGTTCGACCAGCCGTTCCAATTCATCTTGGGGTCGGAGATGTTCATCGGGAGGCCGGCGTTCCAGCGGTAGCCGATCGGGAAGCGGAAGACCTTGTCCTTCGAGACGTAGCTGCCGTCAGGGCCACGCGCCTCGTGCGTCCACTCGTCCATCTCGGGCGGCAACGTTCTCGCCGTCACCTCCATCTTGCCCTTATCAGCGACGCACAGCTTGCCGAAGGGGGCGACGACGCGCATCGCCTCCTCCTTGGTGAAGCCCGCCTCCACGGCCTTCGCGGCGTCGTCGACGACGAGAAGGTTGAGCAGATTGTCTCTGAAGGGCAACGGTTTAAGGGAAAGCTTCTCGACATTGACAAGCCCCTCGACCTTGGCGGCGGCGATCGCCTTCTGAGCGGCGGCCAGCGCGGCGTCACTGACGGCGATGGCGTGGACAAGCAGCTTCCCTGACGCGGCAAGTTCCACGGGGAGACTGGCGGATGCCCCGTCGCCGGTGAGGATGACGGCGCACAACCCTTTGTCGACGCCCGTCTCCTTCATGACCTGCTCCCCGGTGGTTACGGCCAAAGCCGTCGCCATCAGGCAGCACGACGCCGCGACCGACAGGGCAAGCATCATGAACGAACCAGAACTGACACCGATTCCTTGCTTCATACGACCTCCTCCATTCACTAGTATTTTCGCGACATGAAAGTTGAACGCATACAGTTGACGCCGAGGCTTAGAGCTGGGAGTTCACGCATATTCCCCGAACACCGGTTTCCCGAACACCAAATATCCCAATGGATTTCCCAAATCGCCGAATTACTTACCATCAGGCTCGGTCGGCACGGTCATGGGGGCAATGGTGTCAGGCGAGGTGAGAGGTTTGATCTCGGCCTCGTACTGCTTGAACCCCGGCACGCCGGCGAACTGCTTCATGATGGCTTGCGCCTTGGGGGCCGCGCTCTTGCGGTCAATCAAGGCGCTGATCTTCACCTCTTCGACGGCATTCGCGATGATCGCGTCGACGAGGAAGTCGTACTCGTGACGATCCCGGAGAAGGTCCCCCACCTGACAGAGCTCACCAGTGAGAAGCGCGATCTTTATCTTCAGAAGGTCGGGGGAATCGTCAAGGTAACCACCCTTGACGTTGACAATATTGTACAGGCTGAGCACGGAAAGCTTGTCCCACTTGACCTCGGTGATGGAACTGCTTGTCGTCGCGCCGGCCGTCACCGCGTCCTTATCCTTCGGTTCCAGCTTTTCAGGTTGGCGCGAGTCAGGAAGCGGCGTGTGCTTCACGGCGATCTCCTTTTCCTTCGCCTCCGGCTTGTCTTTGGTCTTCATGATGAAAAGGCCATTCGCCGATCTGATGATCTTGCCTTCCTCGATCTCGGCCCTGATGATGTCAGACGAATTGCTGTTTTCAATGATCTTCGCATAGACCTGCTGGAGCTGTTCGAACGCCGGACGCCTGGCCGCGAGGTTCTTCTTGGCGGCAGGGGAAAGGGATTTGGAATAAATCTCCATGATGTCGTTGAGTTTCTTGCCGAGGCCGCGCCGGATGAGCGGATAGATCTTCTGGAAGCATTCCTGGTTCTCGCTGTCGGTCGACGCCTCGTTGACCACTTTCTTTAGCGCGAGCTCCTTCTCCTTGACCTGCTCGGTGAGCTCCTCCTGCTTGGAGCGCTCCTTGGCGAGTGTGTCCTTGAGCTTCTACTCCTTCTTCGCCGCCTCAGCCTCGAGCTCGGCGATCTTGCCTGCATAGGTCAAGTTCTCCTTGCTTTTGAGCTCTATCTCTTTCCTAAGAATCTCGCCCGTCTTCAGGTTCTTGTCGATCTCGGCGGCGAGCCTGATCCGCTCCCGCTCCTGCCGCATCTTCTCGATCTTCGCCAGACAGAGGTTGAGCCGCGCCCATAACTCGCGGGTCGCCGGCGAGTCGGCAAGCGACTTGAAGAGGAGGCTGGTCTTCCCGCACTCCATTTCGAGCGCGTCGAGGTTCAGATTCCGATCCTCGAACTTCGACTCGATCTTGCGCAACTCCCAATCCATCCCCTTGGCAGACGGATCCTCCCTGAAGTGGAAGAAAATGGCGCCGGCAAGCGCCATGCAGAGGAAGGCGCACACCACGAGGAGTGACACGACAAGTGCGGACGAATGGGGTTTCATGACGGGGAAGTGCGGCACCAGCGTCTCGCGGCGGCTCGTGTCACGCTTGACATCCGCCTTCTTCTTGATCATCGCCTCCTTCTGGAGGTCGTAGTCGAGCTTCTTGATCGTGATGGTGTGGACGCCGGGAACCATGTCCGTGTCGGGGGCCGTCTTCTGGCGGATCTGCCAGATGCCTTTCAGCAACTCCTCCATGGTCTGGAAGCGGTCGTCCGGCGACTTGGCCATCATCTTAGCGACGAGGTCGCTGATCACCTGCGGAACCTTCGGGTCGTTCTTGCTGAGGGAGGGCGGCGCGTCGCGGAAGTGCATGCGGGCGAGGCTGCGCATGGTCTCGGCCTCAAACGGCAATTTGCCGGCGATGAGCTGATAGAGGGTCACCCCCAGGCTGTAGATATCGGCCCGCGTGTCAATCTGACTGCCCGAGAACTGTTCGGGGCTCATGTACGACGGGCTGCCGGAGATCTCCATGTCCTCGTCCCAGTCGGACTGCTTCAGGGCGAGACCGAGATCGGTCACCTTGATGATGCCCTCCTTGTCGATCATGATGTTCTCGGGCTTGATGTCGCGGTGGATGATCTTGGTGGCCTCCCAGGCGTAATGCAGCGCCTCGGCGACCTGCTGGATGAGGTGCAGCGCCTCGTCGGGGGGGATCTTCCCCTCGCGCTTGAGGCGGTTCTTCAGCGTCTCCCCGTGGATGAAGCTCATCGCCATATAGCAGATGCCCTTCTCCTCACCCACGGCGAAGCACTTCACGATGTTGATCTGATCCAGGCTGGCGGCGGCGCGCGCCTCGTACAGGAACGCCGAGATGCCCTTGTGGTTCGTGTACTTGGCGTTCAGTATCTTCAGGGCCACAGGACGCTCGAGCGAGACCTGCCACGCCTCGTAGACCACACCGATCGAGCCCACGCCAACCTCGTGCTTGATCACGAAGTCGTTCCCGATGACGCGCCCCGGACCATACGGATTGTGCGGCAGCATGTTCGACTTCCCGCAGTTGGGGCAGGCAACCTCGGAGCCCAGCTTGTTCTGCGAGACGTATTTAATGACAAACGAGCAGAAGGGACATTGGAAATACATATGTGAAAACCTATCCGATAGTTGTGTTGAGACGGCCCTGCGACCGCGGCTTGTCAGTTGTCAGTTGCCGGTTGTGCCGCGTTCCTGAAACCTGAAACCTACCCCCGGCTCACTCCCCGATGATTTTAATCAGAACCCTCTTGGGACGGTTGCCGTCGAACTCGCCGTAGAAGATCTGCTCCCACGGACCGAAGTCCAGCCGCCCATTGGTAATGGCCACGACGACCTCTCGGCCCATGATCTGCCGTTTGAGGTGGGCGTCCCCGTTGTCCTCGCCGGTGCGGTTGTGCTGATATGCGGCGACAGGCTCGTGCGGGGCTAACCGCTCAAGCCATCTGTCGTAGTCCTGATGAAGC
>CAYTFM010000218.1:4984-15868 GCA_964436735.1 uncultured Victivallales bacterium
GTTCGTCGTCGTTGATGAACACGGATGCGGTGATGTGCATGGCGTTGCAGAGGACGATTCCCTCTTTCACGCCCGACTCCTTGAGGCATTTCACGACCTCGGAGGTGATGTTCACGAATCCCCGACGTCCCGGTATGTTGAAAGTCAATTCCGTTCGGAAGCTTTTCATATGTGGAAACTCCTCGGCGGCATTCAGCCACAAATGAATAGTATAGCGGATTCTGACGGGAATGAAAAGGGATCCAGCAGTTTCTATGGGAGAAATCGCGGTGAGCTTACGCGGCGGCGCATTTCACTTGCCGACGCGCTCCATAGCATCGGCCGCAGGGGCCGCATGGTCTTGCTTGTCCGGAGGATGGCCTACGCCGAGACGATGCGACTCGGCGGTGAGGCCAAGCAGCACCCGCAGGGCGATGTCCCTGCCGGTGACGATGACGACCTCCGCCGACGATCCAAGCTTCAAGTCCTGTTGCTCATCGGAAATGAGGATTTCAACGGAATATCGGGGAACGTTGCCCGTCTCCTTGTCGGGAAGGTCCGGGATCTTGATGACATCGCAGACGAAATACCAGTATTGGAGGCGGCTATAGACGCCGCTGGCGATGCGGGCGGGCTGGCCAAGACGGATCTTGCCGATGTCCCGCTCGTCCACATGGGCGACGATTTTCTTGCGGTCGACGACGGCGAGGCGGGCGACCACCTCCCCCTTCTCCGCGTACATCTTGGTCTTGCAGGGCAGCTCCACGATCTTGCCGTCAAGCGGAGCGAGAATGGTGTAGTCGGCAAGGTGGCGCTCAAGCAGGGTGAGGCTCTTCCTCTTGCCTTCGGACTTGGTCTCCAGGAGCGCAAGCTCACTGGCGGTCTTGTCGATGATCCGCTGCCCGAGTCCCTCGACGACCTTCGCGTGAATTTCCCGCGCCCGCTCGAGGGCGGCCTTCTGCTGGACATGCTCGAGTTGGATCTTGTCGAATTCCGTCGTCGAGACGGCCTTCTGCTCATGCAGTTTCCTGAACCGCGCCAATTTCTCCGTCGCCTTGGCGAGAGTCTCCTCGCACTCTTTGAGCGTGATCTCGGCGTGGCGGTACTCCTTGGGCAGTGGATCTTTCCCGAGAATGCCGAGCTCGTCGCGCTTCACCTTGATCTCACCCTCAAGCTCGTTGATGCTCGACTCGGTCGCCTGCATCTCGTCGCGCAGTTTGGAGTCGTCGAACACGAGGACAGCCTCGCCGGCCTTCACGTTCTCCCCCTCCTTGTGCAACAACTCCGTGACCTTGCCGTCGACGGGGCTGGTCAGGTCAAATTTCTCCTCCGCGCCGACCTCGCCCTTGGCGGTAATGGTGTCCTCGACGCGCACAAAGGAAAGCGCCGCCGCCACGCCGATCAGCAGTCCAGCGGCAAACAAGATGAGCGCCCAAAAGAATTTGAGCCTCGATTGTAGTCCAGCCTTCTTTACCATAAGACTTTCAGCATAGTGTAAAGCGGCACCGATATCAACCCGTCATCGGCCGATTGGGGCGGGAAATCCCTAACGGCCCACATGCCGCAAACGCACCATAACCACATCAAACGTGGTTTCACCGCACCTTTGTGAAGAGTGAATCGTGCGTGGTGAATGGTGGCAACAACTATTCACCATTCACTGTAAACTCCCTGTACGGCAGCGCCCGCTCACCCCACCACAGCCATCAGGCACGAATGCGGCTTCAACGACGCCGTGACGACGCCATTCCGAACCGCGACGTCGCCGCCGCTCCAGAAGTCGACCGTCTTCGCGGCGGCGCCAAATCCCTGCCCCGCGAGGTCGAAGACAAGCTCCCGCGCCTCGTCCTCCCAGTTGATCAGCAGCACGCGGGCCTTCCGGTTTTTGAGCTTCTGCAGCCACAACGACGGCCGCTCGGAGCGGAATAGGTCGAGTGGAATGCCGGTCTCGCCGACCTCGGCGGAGACGACCTTCCGGGCGAGCTCGACGCCGAGCGTGTTGAGCCGCGTCATTTTGTCGGAGAGGTTCACCGCCCCGGCGCTCATCAGCACGAGACTCAGCAGGACACGCACCTCGTCCGTGCTGATCTTCGTCAGGCTCCGTCCGCAGTCGTATTGATCCGGCTTGTCAGGCTCGACATAGACGAGCAACGCTTTGAGCCGCGTCAGATCCGGATCGTCAGAGGTTTCCTGTCCGCGGCACAGCGTGAAGTCGGGATCGTTGATCCAGAACGTCCCATTGCTCCAAAACCTGGTGGCGATCGAGAAGACGTTTCCCTTGACGGCGTGCCAGTTCGCCGCGATGTCCGCGGAGACGCGCACGGCGTCGACGCAGGCGTTCCCGGCCTCGAAGTTGTAGTTGCAGCCGAGAATCTCGGCCTTTTTCCCGGCCGCGCGCCGCGCCGGTTCGACGATCATGCGGATGATCTCTCCTTTGCGGACCGACGGATCGGCGAAATAGGGAGCCCGCAAGGTCGCACCGAGGAAGTCGAGCTTGAAATACTGGAAGCCCATCTTCGTATAGCGTTCGAACAGCTTGAAGATCCACTCGCGCACCTCTTTGACGGTCGGATCGAGGACGAAGCCGAAGCGCTTCATGCAGGAAAAGGCGAGACAGGGGAGACCGGAGACGCCTTTGGCGAGCATCCAGCTGTCCGTCTGGGCGATCCGGCAATGCGGCTCGATGATGGTCGGGGCGAACCAGAGTCCCGGCTCGAACCCCAGCTTCTTTATTTTTCCGGCGAGGCTTTTCATCCCGCTGGGGAACAACGAGTTGGCGTCCCACTCTCCATAGCAGTACTGCCATCCATCGTCAACGATTATCCGCTTGATGTGCTTTGAGAGGACAGGATCGGCGGCGATGAACTCGGCGTTCTCCAGCACCTCGTCCTCGGTGATGGTCCAGCGGTAGTAGTCCCAGCTGTTCCAGCCGGGCTTCACCAGCTTCGGCTCCTTCACCACTTCGACATTCTCGTCCGCCCAGCCGCGCATCAGCGCAAAGCCGTCACCCGACAGGCGCACGGTCAGCGCCTCGGCCGCGACCTCGCCAGCGTCCCTGTCGCCGAGCTCGGTCTCGACCACGAGCTTCCGCACCTTCCCCTTCGCAGCGGTTCCGGATATGTAGGAGAGATCCTTCTGCATCAGGCGATGGGAGAATTGGAGCGATACGCCATCACGGGTGATGACATGCTGGAAGCTGCTTTTGAACGGCTGCTCGGCACGAAGACTTTCCGTCAGAATCGAATTGCAGCCTCCCATTCTGCGTCCATGCTCAAGGACATGGTCAGCCTTCAGCTTTCCACAGCACAGCGGCCGCAGCGCCAACCGCTTCACGCGTCTGATGAGGTTGCCTTCGAGGCGGACCGCCACGCCGTCAAAGGCGCTCCCCGCATCGACAGCTATGCTCAGGCGCCACGTGCCAAGTTTGTTCACGCACGAGAGCGTCACGACGTCTCCGCTCGAGACCTCCTCCCCCACAGGTTTCCAGTCGAAATCGCCGCAGGTCCGGCCCTCATCGCCATAGACGGCCTCGGTTCGGCACTCCTCCAGGACGATGCCTGGGAACCCTAACGAGTAGACACCCTTCTTCGCAAGACCGAACATGACGCGGCCAAGGCTTCGGACAACACTGAGATTCTTTCCCATTGCTCAATCCCTCATAAACTTAGAAGTCGTGGCAGACCATGGCGTCGCGGAGCTTCGGCTCGAACCAGGTGGACTTCGGCGGCATGATCGCACCGGCGTCCGAGATGGCCATGAGCTGGTCGAGGGTGGTCGGATACATCGAGAAGGCGACGGCCGCCGCCCCCGAGTCAACCTTCTTCTCGAGCTCCGCGGTGCCGCGGATGCCGCCGACGAAGTCGATGCGCTGACTCGTCCGCGGGTCGTCTATCCCGATCACCGGCGCAAGCAGTTTGTTCTGGAGGACGCTGACGTCGAGACGGTCGATCACGTCGAACTCGGCGACTTTTCCCTTGTAGCGAAGACCGAGCCACTGCCCGCCAAGATACATGCTGATCTCACCGATGTCGTCCGGCGAGGGCTGGGCACGCGGCGTCACCTCGAAGTTTTCGGAGACCGCCTTCATAAAGGCCTCGGCACTTAATCCGTTGAGGTCTTTGACCAGCCGGTTGTACGGAAGGATACGCAGTTGGGAGGACGGGAAAATGACGGCCAGGAAGCGATTGTACTCCTCCTTCCCTGTGTGCTGCGGGTTTTTCGCGCGAAGCTCGGTCCTGACACGCGACGCCGACGCGGCGCGGTGATGGCCGTCGGCGATGTACAGACAGGGCACCTTCTTGAACAGGGCTTCGACCTTCACGGAGATGGCGGGGTCGAGTTTCCACAGCGTGTGCCGCACGCCGCCCGGAGCGGTGAAATCCATATGCGACGGCTGACGCATGGTGGCCTTGACCACGCTGTCGATCGACTTGGTGTCCCGATAAGTCAGAAAGACGGGACCGGTGTGCGACCGTGTCGAGAGGATGTGCCTGGTGCGGTCGTCCTCCTTGTCCTTGCGGGTCTTCTCGTGCTTTTTGACGATGTCCTTGTCGTAGTCATCCACGGACACGGCGGCCACGATACCGGTCTGCCGATGGTTCCCCATGAGCAGCGAGTAGACGTACAGCCGCGGCGCGTCGTCCATGAGGAGAGGCCCCTCTTTCTTCAGGCGGGCGTAGTTCTCGGCGGCCTTCGCGTAGACCTTCTCGTCATGAATGTCGACGTCCGACCCCAACTCGATCTCCGGACGCGAGACGCGCAGGAAACTCAACGGGTTGCCCTTGGCCATCTCCGCGGCCTCTTCAGTGTTGACGACGTCATAGGGGACGGCGGTGACCTCGGCGGCCTTCTCGGCCGGAGGAAGAATACCCTTGAAAGAATAGATGTCGCACATGGTCGTTTCTCCCTGGATTGTTTGGACGCTACAGGTTGAACGATATGCGGAGATGGGGTTGATTTCAAGAACAGAGGTGGCTATTCTTGATCGTACCGAACAGCACGGACAGCGCGCCCCAAAACGCTCTCGGACAAGGCGGGATATGACAACATGCAGCTTGAAAAACACCAGCGCATCTAACTGCCCGCATTCACAGCCATCCCCCCTCCACCGCCCCCCCTCAGCCATCCACCATCTCCTGTCCATCTTTTTCCTCGCCGTCGCCATCGCGTCCTTTCCCGCTCTCTGCGCCGACGAGGAAGGCGCCGACACCGCGCCGCCCAAGCCCAAGCCCTCAGGCTTCGTGAAAGGCCCCAAGGGAACGTTCGTCTACGACGCCGAGGACAAGGAGAAGCCGGAGACCATTCCACTCAAATCGATCGACTACGAGAACGTCCGGAAGATCTGTCAGCCGATGCTCTCCGAGAAGGGAACCCTCAGCTACCTCTCCGACCGCAACGCCGTCCTCGTCTTCGATAAAGTAAAGGTCATCAAGAAGATACGCGAGACGATCGAGGCCATCGACCGGGAACCGGTCAACATCCGCATCCTCGTCGAGTACGAGGGAGCCGTCAACGAGTCCAAACAAGGAATCGCCTTCGACTGGAAACCGGACAACGACATGCACCAGGTCGACGACCCGCGGCTGAAGATAACCAAGGCCGAGCGCGGCAAGGTCAAGATCGTCGGCCCGGACGGACTCTCGCTCGGCGCCGAGAACAGGAAGACGCGGCAGTCGTCGAACAACTCGATGTTCATATCGACGATGAGCGGGCATCCCGCCTCGATTTGGGCGGAGAAAAACATCGTCGACCCCGTCTGGCTCGACAACTACTTCCGTCAACCGGGCGTGGTTCTGATACAGAACGGCTCCCCCTACCTCATCGCCGAATCGACGCCACCGTTGATCATGCGCAACGTCGGCTCCAGCCTAATGGCACTACCGCGTCTGCTCGACAGCGGACTCATCAACGTGGAACTCTACCCCGAAGTATCCTACCTCGACGGAAACGGCAGACGCCGTTCAATCAAGGTGGAATCGCTCACGACCACGGTCACCGTGGCGAACGGCGCCCGCGTCCAGGTCGGCGGGTTCGGCGAAGGAAAAAGCGATGCCGCCCGCTCCATCTTCGGTCCAGAGCTGTTCCGCACGTCGAGCCGCGACAAAACCGGCTATCTTGGCATCTATCTGACCGCCACCGCCGACGTCAAACCCTCCCCCTCGAGCTCAGACTCGAAGCCCACCGATCCGGCGAAAAAAGACACGCCACGCCCCCTCCGCCCCGAGACCCCCTGGCAAATGCGATAGCCGAAGACGGCCACATTCATGGGGCTCCGCCCCATCACCCCGCCAAAGGGTCGATTGACCCTTTGGAATCCCGTACTGCATGCGTCCCGTCTTGGACTTCGTCCGTCGACGGTCCGCATGCGCAAGCCATTTCCTGCGGAAATATCTGAAGTTTCGCCGCAGGCGATGACATTGGGGCGTTTCAGCGCAGACGAAGTCAAGCTGGAACGCCCAAGTTTGGGTGTCCAGAGGGCTTGCCAAGCCCTTTGGCGGGGTGTCGGGGCGGAGCCCCGAGAGGAGAGATGTCGAGAGGCGACAGATGCTACTTGCCGTCGGACTCGAAGAGGGCTTGGGCGTACATGGCGGGATCGAAGGGTTGAAGGTCCTCGGGGCTTTCGCCGAGGCCGACGAAGAAGACGGGAAGATTGAGCTCCTGTTTGATGGCGACGACCATGCCGCCTTTGCCCGTGCCGTCGAGTTTGGTGAGGACGAGACCATTGACGCCGCTCACGCTGCCGAACTCGCGGGCCTGCACCAGGACGTTCGAGCCGAGGCTGGCGTCGACCACCAGCCACACCTCCTGCGGGGCGCCGGGATAGACCTTCGCGATGGTGCGGTTCATCTTCGAGAGCTCGTCCATCAGCCCCTTCTTGGTGTGCTGCCGTCCGGCGGTGTCGATGATGAGCACGTCGCAGCCTTTGGACAGGGCGGACTGGACGGCATCGAAGGCGACGGCGGAAGGGTCGGCCCCGTGCTTGGCGGCGACCACGGGGCATTTGGTGCGCTCGCCCCACAGCTTGAGCTGCTGCACGGCCGCCGCCCGAAAGGTGTCACAGGCGGCGAGCATCACTGTTTTGCCGTCGAGCGTGAGCATGTGCGCCAGCTTCCCGGCGGTGGTGGTCTTGCCGCTGCCGTTGACGCCAACCATCAGGATGACGACAAGCGACTTCGTGTTCCAGTCGAGCTGGCGGGTGTCGGCGGCGAGTATGGAGGCGACGTCGTTCCGGGCGATGGCGAAGATGTCGTCACCGGTGCCGATCAGACCACGCGAATAGCGGTCGCGGAGGTCGCCAACGATTTTGAGCGACACCGGCACGCCGAAGTCCGCGCCGATCAGGGCCGCCTCGAGACGTTCATACGCCGCCTCGTCCCACTGCTTCACCTCGGAAAACACACTCCGAAGGCTCCGCGTGATCGAGGTAGCCGTCTTCTGCAGCCCCTTGTGGAAGATCTCGAAGATCGATTTCACTTCCGAGCCTCGACTTGGTTTTTGATGGAGTTGAGAATGCCGTTGACGAATGAGCCGGTCTGCTCGGAACCAAACTGCTTGCCGATCTCGACCGCCTGGTCAATGCTGACGATCTTGGGCACTTTCTCGTTGAAGAGCATCTCGTAGGCGGCGACACGCATGACATTGCGGTCGACGGGCGACATCCGGTCGAGCGTCCATTTCTCGGAATGGCTGGCGATCAAGTCGTCAAGCTTCCGCAGGTTGTCGAGCACCCCGCGGACAAGCTCGTCGGCACCTTTTCTGCCCCGGCGGTACTCGCGCCCGTCTGGCAATTGCCCTGACTCCTCAAGCTGCGTCCAGAACAGCTGGAGCAACTCCTCCACATGCTCACGCTCGGCGGCGAGGTCATGGTCACCGCTCACGTCGCACTGGAACAAGAACTGCATGGCCCACTCGCGGGCAAAGCGACGGAAATGCGTTGGCGCCGTGCCGTCCGCCTCCCCCTCCGGCTTCAAATGTTCTTCGGAGTCTGTCATTTCGCCTTCGGGAGGATGCGGTTGAGGTTGGCCATCTCGATGGCGCTGCGCGCGGCGTCGCCGCCCTTGTTGCCCGCCTTGGTGCCGCTGCGCTCGATGGCCTGCTCGATGCTGTCGGCGGCGATCACGCCATTGAGGATCGGCACCCCCGTCGAGAGGGAGATCTGCGCGACGCACTTGGACACCTCGGCGTTGATCAGCGAGGCATGCGGCGTCGCCCCCTGGATCACGACCCCGAGGGCGATGATCGCGTCATACGCCCCGCTCTTGGCGAACCGCGAGATGGCGAACGGCAGCTCATACGCTCCCGGCACCCATGCGACGTCCACGTCGTCCGCCTTGCCGCCGTGCCGCACGATCGCGTCCATCGCGCCGGACAGCAGCTTGCTCACGAAAAACTCGTTGAAACGCCCGCACACGATGGCGAACTTCAGCCCTTTGGCGTCTAACTTCCCCTCAAACACCCGTCCCGGCTCTTTCTGCATGGGTCGCACCTTTATGTTGGTCATTGGTCATTGGTCATTGGTCATTGGTCATTGGTCATTGGAAAAGGCAATCATTTCGGCGGGAAATCATATTCCGTCTCGAACGCCCTGGCCACTTCCTCGCAGGCCTTCTCGGCGTTCGGTCCATCGACGTTGATAACCGCCTCGTCTCCGTATTGCAATCCAAGGCTGATCAGGCTGAGAATACTGCTCAAATCGGATCCGCCCCTTGGTGTCTTCACCTTGAAGACGCATCCCGGGAACTCGCTGGCCTTCATCATGATGCAACTGGAAGGACGGCAGTGAATCCCCGCTTTGTTTTTAACGACCACTTTGCGCGTCTGCATAGAAAAACACTTTTTAAATGTGTCGCCCCGGGCTGGAGCTCCGTTTCCTGTCTATATTATTTCCTCATTACAGGTCTTACTATAAATCTTTTTACGCCAATGACAAAACACACACGGCTCACATTTCTTTTGATAGGCGCCCTGACGGGCGTCGCCATCCTGCTGCGCCTGCTGTATCTGAAGGAGTTTTCGACCTCGCCGCTTTTCACGGTCCCGGTCGGCCCGGATGTCGAGGAATACGTCCTGTGGGCGCGGCAGATCCTCTCGGGGCGGCTTCTGTGGAACGAGCCGCAGATACACGCGCCGCTGTATCCTTTCCTCCTCGCCGCCTGCCTCCACCTGTCCAAACTCGACTTTGGGATGGTCCGCGCCGTCCAACTTGGCGTCGGCCTGCTCTCGGTCATTCCTCTGCTCCTCGCGATGCGGACCGCGGGGGCGGGCAGGCGCGCCCTCTGGCTGCTAGCCCTGCTCTGGGCGTGGTATCCTCCCCTGATCTTCTACGAGAGCGAACTTACCAGCGAGGCGATCATCGTGCCACTGCTGTCCTGCGCGCTGTTCTTCCTGTCGCGCTCGCTCGCCCGCACAGACGGTTGGCGCCCGCTGGCGCACCTCGGCGCCGCAGGCCTGTTCTCGGGACTCGCCTGCGCCTCGCATCCGAGCACCGTGTTCTTCGTCGCCGCTGAGACGCTGGCCATTCTGTTGATCTGGCGACGCGGTCCGCCAACCACCCCAGCCGCCCCGGACTCCCCAGCACCTCAGCCGCCATTGACCTCGCCCGCATGGACGCTCCCGCTCGCTGGGGCCGTCCTGTTTATGCTGACGGCGGCGCTGCCTGTGCTGCCCATCGCGGCGTACAACGTGCTCGTCCTCAAAGAGTTCATCCCGATTCAAGCGAACAGCGGCCTGAACTTCTTTATCGGCAACAACAAAAATGCCACCGGCGTCTGCTATCTGCGACCGGGGCCGGAGTGGGATCGGACCATGAACGAGGCGCGCCGCGCCGTCGGGGAGAAGTCGTCCGCATTGGAGCGCCACTTTTACCGGAAAACCGCCGAGCAGGCGGTGGAGAGCCCTCTCCATTGGACGAAACTTCTCGTCCGCAAAGCACTGTACGCATGGAATTTCCGCGAACTGACCGCCGGCTCGGACCTTGAACCAATCAAGTACCACACCGCGTTCTTGCGTCATTTCCGATGGGCCTTCGCCCTCTGTGGTCCGTTAGCCCTTGCGGGACTTCTGCTGTGCGTGTTCAACGGGGAGTTCAGGAGGCACTCTTTCCAATTCGCTCTTCTCACCGCCGCGTTCTGGATCGCCCAGACACTGTTCGTGCCGAGCGGCAGATACCGCGTCCCCATGCTTGTCGGCGCGCTGCCGCTTGCCGCCTTGACGCTTGACGCGCTGATTTGCCAGTTGCTGGCGGCCTGTCGCCGATCCTCCCCGACGCCCACGCAGGAAACCGCCACCTCCACCCTCACCCTACAGGCCGCCGCGGCGGATTTCCGCTTCGCTCCCACCTTCACCCTTCCACCTTCCACCTCTTGCTCTCTGCCTCTGCCTTCTCGCCGGAGCCGTCATCGTGCTTCTGCCAACTCCGCCCGTCAATGCAAAAGGTGAAGAGGTGGAGGCCGCCTCGATCATCGGCGAATCTCTATACAGGTCGGGCAAACTAAACGAGGCGCTGCCGCACCTCATCAAGGCGGCGACCGAAGGCGCGCCGTGGTCGCGGCACTACAATCTGCTCGGGGCGGTGGCGCGGGACATGGGTGATCTCAAGGCCGCCTCCCTGTGCTTCGACAAGGCTCTTGAGCTCGACCCGCACGACGCCACCACCCTCGCCAACATCGCCATGGTCGAACAGGCCAAGGGAAATCGCTCCAACGCCTCCTCGAAATTCGAGATGGCCCTCCAATTCGCCCCAGGAGTGAACAAGGAGCAGCGCGCGCTCATCCACTACAACTACGCCGTCTTCCTCCTCGCCTCCTCCCGCATAGACGACGCCTCCATCCAGTTGCGCAAAAGCCTCGAACTGGTTCCGACCACTAGCAAAGCCGCCAACAATCTCGGCGTCGTCCTGATGAGCAA
>CAYTFM010000219.1:0-15789 GCA_964436735.1 uncultured Victivallales bacterium
AGCTTGTCCGCCAGCAGGTTGTTCACCGCCTCGCGCGCCACGTGATCGCCGCCTGCTTCCATGATGATTCTCCAAATTTCGTACTACTGCAAATGTATCGATGATGGTTGACTTAGGTGGCATATGATATAGATTAATCCCATGCGCTTAGATTGGATCGTGTGCTTTCGAGCGTGCCTTCTGATCGGGTGATTAGGGGAAATGGTGTCCAAGCTGATGCCGGATCGTGTCATTTCGATGGTGCCTGCTGGTTTGGTGGTTGGGACACCAAAGATTTTACAGAGCCGCCAACTGGCGGCTCTTCTTTTTTGCCGTAACGAAGCCAGTCATATATTTTTATCAGGCGTTTGAAGTTAGTCTTAAAAGGACTGTTTTCGCATTTCAAAATGTCTGGTTTGCCAGTCAACGCATCTTTTAAGAACTTCTCCAACTCGTCCACATTAAGATTTTCTTCCTTGAGCAAAAGAATATTATCCACGAGTTTGTCAAATCTTGGGATTCCTTTGCCTTGTAGCTCTGCTATAGAGGTGGCGGTTTCAATCGCAATCCCCCTTTTTTTCTTCAAATCTTTGCTGAAATACTCAGCAAAGTTTTTTGGGGCTTGAGCAGTCAATGACACTGGAGGTTCATTCTTAAAATTTCGCCTATATGCTTGTAGGTATTTATGTATCGGCAAGCTTTTCGAATGCCCCTTAAGTAATGTTATGAAAGCACTTTCAATAAGGGTCTTTCTATCAAAACCGCCATCATCAAAAATGATGTCCCGATAGAGATCCTCCGCCTCTGGAATGTTATGCCCAATTGAAGCCGTATCACCCAATTGGCCTGAAACGCCAACTCCTGCGAGAACAGAAACTTTATCTAAGTCAGCATCATTCTCGATATCGATAATATGAAAACTGTCCACGGGCTTGTTCGTGGCGACAAGCTGATAGAGGTCACGTTTCAACTGCCTGAGCAACTTTGGCGAATACTGGTATCGCTTGCTCAACAGTGTCCGATAAAGAGGAAGATAGTCATACAGGATTATCCGGGTCATTTCGAGGGTTCGGCCCGATTCTTCAAAGGAAAGGCTATACCCGCGGACATCTGGCCTCGACAAAGTCTTCTCAGAATACTCTATGAAAACCATTCTTCTCTGCAGTTTCGAAAGGTTTTCCTGGGATAGACATCCCACAATTTCCTTTAAAATGGCAATGATATTGGGATCCGTTAAGGAGTATCCCATAAAGACAATTGGATGCTCGATGAAAATAGTGAGGAGCTTAGCCGCAAGATAAGCGTTCCTCGCCTCAAAAGTCTCATAATCATTCTGGGATATGACGATACTGGCTGGATGTTGACAACACCCGTGAATCTTGTATATCTCGGCCACACCTTGCGTAGCTGAAAACAAGAGTTCTTCTTGCCCGACAAAGACCTGGTAGCCTTCAAACAAATCCTCGACCAGTCGGTCGTAGTTTGTGGTGATGACGCCAGCAATGCTTCGTTTCGCAACATTCTTAAGACATGACAACTCATCAAGCAGATGCGGATCGGAAGAACGTTTGTAACGGGTTGTGACATGATTCGCAATTGCGATCTTGAACGGTGAGATGTTTGATTTTACCAAGTCAGCATAGAGATCGCGCTCTTTGGCATAGGCTGGCTCCTTCAGCCATATGCGGTTGAAATCCAACTCAATACGCGAGGCAATTGCAGGAAAAAACGTTTTGTCGTTCCCCGTTTTAACTTCATTGCGATAAAACTCAAATGCCAAAGAATTCCCAGGCATAGACAGTTCCGCAAAATAACGCAGAAGCGTCTCCCAGCTTTCCAACGAGCAGTAGCGGATGGGCATCCCGGAACCGATGAATAGAAACGGCAACTCGTTGAAATGGGAAAATACCTCTTCGATTTCAGTGTCGACATCTTTCATGCGTCATGCTCCTTCCACGAGCTGGATTTCTGCAGAAGATAGTTGATATAGTCCATAGATAATTTTATTGAGGTGGGATTCGGTGGTGGCGATCTGTTGATCAAGGTCTGCGATCTCACCGTCAAGGTTGACGAGTGCCTGCGCGAGATTCGCATCCGCGGTTTTCCTGAGCCCACAAAGAAGGTTGAGAAGTTTCTTTCCATCGAACGCCTCGGTGACGCGGACGTCGCGGAGGGCATGCCGCCACTGGGCGGCGATGAGCGGTGTGCCGGGAAGGTCGTAGCAGTGGATCACGATCCGCCCGTTAATCTTCAGGCGGATCTCGTCGGCTTCGTTTTCGACCGCCATGCGCGAGCCGGGTTTGAGCAGGGCGTCGAGTTCCGAAAGATGGAAGTCAAGTTTCTCTATGGTTTTTGACTTCGCCCAGACGGTCAGCTCGCGGGCGGAAAGCCCATTGGGCGCGCTCGATGAGCTCTTCCACGAAGCCACCGTGCCCACATCGGCCCACAGCCAATGAGGTGCCTTCTCGTCTTCAACCGTCTGCGCGCTGCGGAGTCTCCGTTCAAACTTCTCCACAAGGTCGCGACGATGTGTGTGCAACTCCTGGAGCTTCTTCGCGTAATCGGCGACCACCGCCCGCTCCTCCGACGTGGCATCGGGGATCGGCAGCGGAGCGATGAATTGCTTGTTGGCTTCGAACCATCCTCCGTCTTTGGGTTTTGAAATCCTGCGGAAAATAAAGTCCACAACAGGTGAGTTCATGGTTCCAAGCAAGTACCATCCATCCTCAACGGTGTTGGGCAGGATTCCGTTGACACGGACGTTGTTGAAAAAGAATTCGCCGCAGTGATCGTAGGCGACCCGCATGCTAGGAACGAGCTGTGCAACACAGAGCTTCGCCATTTCCTGCTTGTCAATATTCTGATTCCTACCAAACCTATACCATGCATTGTCGTCGAATCCATTGTTCTCCCGTTTGCGGAGAGTGGATTCATTCACGGCAAGATATTCCCATGAAAGAGGGGATTTTGTTGCCATTTCGGCAGGGGTGAACAAACGCGGGCGTTGACCTGAGAGGTCGTAGGGGAAGAGGAGATAGGTGTCGGTCTTAGGGAGTTGGTACCGCTTCGCCTCAGGTCCGGAGACGAGTGGACGCATAATGGTATCCTCAAGAATAACCTCCTCGCCGCTTGCGCTTCTGTATCTTCTCACATCGATTTTGGTGAGATGGTAAACGTTGTCAGCGCTAGTGATCAAACCCTGAAAAATCTGTTTCGTCCAGCATAATTCACCAAGTGATTTGCATTCCGACTTGAGTCGATTGATGAGTTTACGCTCAACGTCTGGCAACAGGTTCCACGCGTCATGCCCAGAAAGTTGATCGTAGGGTATCACAGCCTCGGGGCTGCTCCAGTCGATATGCGAGATTTCGCCGTCCGGGGCGAACGCGCATGAAACGTTATCGTTGGGGGAACCGGTGAAGAACTGGAGTGCGGTGTAGGTGATGGCCTCCTTGAACACCTGAAAGCTTTTGAAGTCAATCCAGCGGTCGAGTTGGCGGTTGTGGCGGATGGCGTTGCGGAGGGCTTCGCCGTATTCGTTCATCATCCAGACGTTGGGCGCGATGTACCCCATGCGTCCTTGTTTGTGAAGAAGTGAAAGTCCCTTTTCGATGAAGGGAAGGTAGAGGTCGAAGTTGCCGGTCTGTGTGCTGGCGTACAGCGGTTTGCCATCGGGGCGTGTGGCTTTGACGAGATATCCGGCGACCTTGTCCTGCACACGGCGGAAATGCTGGAGCTTGACGTAGGGCGGATTGCCGACGACGCAGTCGAACCCACCCGCGGTGAACGCCTCGGGGAAGGCCGCCTGCCAGTCGAAGGCGTTGACGCGCTCTTTTTCTTCCTCGGTGAAAAGTCCGGGAGAGTTGATATCGTAGAAATCCGCTCCGACGAGGGAGTTACCGCAGCGGATGTTGTGGTCGAGGCTCGAAAGCGGTTTGTTCGGCGAGGCGGTGTGCATCCAAAGGGCGAGCTTGGTTATCTCGACGGATTCAGGGTTGAGATCGACGCCATAGAGGTTGTGCGAGAGGATGCCGTTAATGATGGCGTCAACGTCCCACAATCCCGCCTGCCCATCGACACGCTCCATCTCGTCGATGACCCAGCGATGCTCCTGCTTGAGGCGCTCGAGGGCCTGGATCAGAAACGCGCCGGAGCCGCAGGCGGGATCCACGACGCGGATGTGATTGAATCGGGTGCGGTATTCCTTTAAGCCATTGAGCCACGCGCCCGCGACAGGAGCCGAGCGGCGTTTGTCCTTGAGGAATGAGCGGTACAGTCCCACGTCGTTTTCAGTTGGACGGTTCTCAGGTTTGAGTCCAAGGCTCTTTTTGATGTCGTCGAGCCGCGCGCCGACGGTCTCTTCGACAACATACCTGGTGACCCACTCGGGGGTGTAGTAGACGCCGTCGCGTTTACGTTTGGTGAGGAGGTTGAGCGAGGGGCGCCCGTCCGCCTCGGCCTCCATGATCTCCAGCTCGGTGATGGATTGCTCAAAAATGCGGCCAAGTGCGTAGAAATCGATGACGCGCCCGCGGTTCGCGTCCTTGATGCCGAAATTGTACTTGGCGGAGAAATACAGGAGGGTGAGCGGATGCCGAAGAAGGGTGTCGGCATTCTCACCCTGTCCCTCGGCGCAGAACACGGTGGCAGGGATATGAAGCGATTCCAATTCCGGAAAAGGCTCGAATAGGCCGCCATTGAAACGATTGATCTGATGCGGCCCGACAGTGCCACCCCTGTCCATGGCTTTGCATATCGACTTCAGTCGGTCCCACGGAAAGGAATCGTTATCTCCGTAAAGATTTCCAACGCTGTAACTGATGAGCTCGTCGCGGTACAGGTTGGGGGGGAATTGAAGCGACTTACCCATATCCTCGCAGAAAAGAATGAAAAGACAGCGGTCAAGCAACCGCTGGGTGAGCCGCACAAGCTTGCCCTTCGTACCCTGAAAATCCGGATTGGCTGCGAGGATTGTCCTGAAAAGGTGTTCGCGGTAGGCTTTGTACTCAAGATAAAAATCCTCTTCGATCTTCTCCTCATGGGTGAGCTGGTTTTTCAAAAGCTTCGCAAGTGGCGAAGGGCCACGCTCGGAGAGGAGAGAGCTTGGTTGAAGCATTTTGAGAAAGACAAAACGGAGGAACGAGGAGTATTCGGACGAGGCGGTGAGCGGCTCGGCTCCATTTGAGCTGTCTTTCGCGCTAAGAACAAAACGTTGGAAGCATGAAAGGCCGTTGCTCCAATGATAGAGGCGGAACTCGTTCATATCGGTAACGATAGCCCATGCGGGTTCGACCAATTCGGCGCCGGAAAGTCCTACGCGTGATTCGCGAAGATAGTCGAAGCATTGCTTGACCGGTGATCTGCTGTTGCCTTTCCGATTCTGCGGGGCGTCCAAATTGGAGTTGATGTCCTTGAACTCACACATGACCTGTGGGGTTCCAAGTCCCTCGCCGCCGCCGAATAATCCAAGGGCAAGATCGGCCTCTCCTCGGCCACCAGTCTGGCCGGCCCGCGCGATAGAAAACTGAGGATGGCACTGGAACGTGCCGTCAACCTTATCACCTTGAAGTGAATAGCCCCATATGTCATGAAAAAAGAGCCGGATGAAGGCGGCCTCCGACGAGGTTTCCTTCAACTTTTGCCGGTTGGACCATGCGAGCAGTTGGTCACGTACCCATGCATCCTTACCGGAGGCGAGATACGCCGACCATTCAGCCGCCCACACCGACGACAAGAATGGAATGTCGAAAAGTGGCAGTTCTATTGTCATTGCGTGGGATGTTTCCTTTTATCTTTATCTATATCTTAATCCCCATATTCCTCTTGTGCCTCATGCACACGGTCGCTTGAGGTACTTCGGATCAATCCGACCAGCATGGAAACTATCTCAAACGCTCCCCCATGCCTACGTTCTTCTTCCGAACCGCTTCTCCAGCTCGGAGAGGGAGATGTTGATGACGGTCGGGCGGCCGTGCGGGCAGGTGAATGGCAGCTCGCAGAGGGCGAGGCGGCGGATCAAGGCCTCGGCCTCGCCCGTCGACAGCCGCTGGTTCGCCTTGACGGCCAGCTTGCAGGCGGCGGCGGCCACGGCGACCTCGTCGATCCCCTTGCGCGACGCCTCCGTATCGCCGCGCATGACGGCCACGAGCGACGTGACCATCCCGGAGACGTTGTCGAGCGGCAGCTCCGGCGGGATGGCGGTGACCAGCGCCGTGCCTTCGCCGAACGGTTCGACGCGGAAGCCGACCGCCTCGAACGGGGCGAGGTTCCTCATCAGAAACGAGACGTCCGCCCGTCCCAGCTCGACCGTCACCGGTATCAAAAGCGTCTGCGAGGCGCCGACGCCCGAACGGCTTTGCCGCAGGAGGCGCTCGAAAAGGATTCGCGCGTGGGCGGCGTGCTGGTCGATGACGAGCAGGCCGAGCTCGGCGGCGACGAGAAGATAGGTGTCGCCAAAGAAACCGATTATCTTGAGCGGACCGCTCCCCGGAAGCTCGAGGGCGGCACCGGACGCGGGTTCCGCGGCGGGGCGTCCCGCCGCCGGGAGGGGAGACATCCCGGTACACGAGGGCCGTGCCGCCGGCGACGTCATCGGTGAGGGCGTCAGCGCGTGGGCGTCGGAGGTTCTCGTCGTCGCCGCCGGGACGTGGATAAGTTCTGGATGGGAAATCATCCCCGCGGGATCGACGGGGGCATAGGACACCGTGGCGCTCTGCAGGAGTGCGTTGAGGGAGGCGCGTTCGGTGACGGCGGCGGGCGGCGCCATGTTGGACGACAGCGCCTGCCGCACGGCGCGCTCGATGACGTGCCCCATGCCCCGCTCGTCCTTGAAGCGGGCCTCGCGCTTCGCCGGGTGGACGTTCACGTCGATGGCCGCCGGATCCATCTCGATGAACAGCGCCGCCAGCGGATAGGCCCCCTTCATCAGCGAGGTCCCGTAGGCCTCGCGGATGGCGTGGTGGGCGGCGGCGATCTGCAGAGGCCGCCCGTTCACGAACACCCGCTGGTCGCGGCGCGACGTCCGCGAGAAATGCGGCTTCGACACGAAACCGCTGACGCGCAATCCGTCCTCCGTGTGGTCGACGGCGATGGCGTTGTCGATCATCCCCTTGCCCATCAGCAGGGCGAGACGGGGCAGCGCGGTCTCGTCGGGTGGAACCGACACCGCCAGGCGGCCGTCGATCCGCAGCTCGAAGGCCACGGCGGGATGGGCGATCGCCAGCAGGGCGAAGATCTCCTGGATGTGGCTCTCCTCGGTAGCGTCGCTCTTGAGGAACTTCCGCCGCGCCGGCACGTTGTGAAAGAGGTCGCGCACGAGCATCTCGGTGCCCGGAGCGCAGCCAACCGGCCCCTGGCTGAGAAGCACGCCGCTCTCGACAACAACCTCCGTGCCCTCGCGGGCTCCGCGGAGCCGCGTGCGGAGGCGGAGGCGCGAGACCGAGGCGATACTGGGCAACGCCTCACCCCTGAACCCCAGCGTCGTGACGCGGAGAATGTCCTCCACCTCACGGATCTTGCTGGTGGCGTGGGGCTCGAGACACAGCAGGGCGTCGTCGGCATCCATCCCGCGGCCGTCGTCCGCCACCGAGATCACGGCGCGCCCGGCCTTCTCGACGCCGACCAGAATCTGCCGCGCCCCGGCGTCCAGCGCATTCTCGACCAACTCCTTGACGACCGACGCGGGACGCTCCACGACCTCGCCGGCGGCGATCTTGTTGCAGACGTCCTCAGGTAGCAGTTTTATCTGACCCATGGGTACGCTCAGCGGCTCCGCCGCAGTTGAATTACGAAAATCGAAGCACGAAACCCGAAACAGCGGAAGACGCTGTCGAACTGTTTTGTTTCATTCATTTGATATTCGAATTTAGAAGTTACTTCGGATTTCGTGATTCGAATTTCGGATTTTTCTTCTCAATTTGAATCTGCCGGTGTGGACGACGTCGGTTGCTCGTTCTTGAGCGTCGCGGCGGCGGCGGGCGTCTGCTGCCGAGCCTTCTCGAAGGCGGCGATGAACTCGGGCGCGCTCCTGATCGAGTCGAAGGCGGGATCGAACGCCAGAGGGATGATCAGCGGGCCAAGCGCCTCGGCGGATTTCACGAAAAGCCGCAGCGCCTCCTCTTTTTGTCCGGCAACCGCGCAGAGTCCGGCGAGGTGAATCATATAGGCGGGGGAATCGCGGGAGAGCTCGCAGGCCTTCTTGAACTCCCCAGCCGCTCCGGCGCCATCGCCCTTCCCCCACAAGATCAGCCCCAGCTCGTCGTGCGCCCCCGCCGCGTTCGGCTGCGATCCCAGCCGCTTCTGAAGAATAGACGCCGCGTCGTCGTATCTTCCTGTGGCGTAAAGTATTCCACCAAGAAGAGAAAGCGCGGCCGCATTGTCGGGACTGAAGACGAGCAGCGTTCGAAGGGCGTCCTCGGCAACCCCCATCTGCCCATCGGCGATATACGAGCGGGCGTCGGCGAGAATCTTGTACGCGTCGACGTCCTCGGTTTGCGCGCGCTTTACCCGCAGGCGCGGGCGGACAGGCGGCGCGCGTTCGGTCACGATGGGATCGATGCTTAACCCCAGCGGCGTGTTGGAGGAGTCATGATGCGTCGAGCTGCCGACTTCCTTCTGGGGTTTCTCGCTTCTTGAGTTGACGATGATGAACGTGGTGAGAATGATCAATGCGAGAAAAATGATCAGCGGGGCAAGTGAATTGTTCATCCGCGGCTCCTTCCTCTATCCAGCGCACAGCTTGTGGGATTCCATTTTTCTCTGGACGAAGCCGACGTACTCGGTGAACCCCGCCACCTCGGCGAGCGCGGCGGCCTCGCGGAAATTCATACCCACCTCGTCGGGCTTGTGCGAGTCCGAGCCGAAGGTCAACGGGACGCCGCGCGCCTGCGCCATCCGCAGGATCTCGAGCGACGGGTACATCTGCGCGACGGGCTTCCGAAGCCCCGAGGTGTTGATCTCCAGCGCCGTCCCGTTGGCGGCTGCGGTGCGGAACGCGGCGTCGATCCGCTCGTGAAAAGGGGCGAGCGAGGGCGGATAGAAGGCGAATTTCTTCGGAAGATCGAGGTGCCCGATGATGTTGAAGCAACCGCTGCCGATCATATCGGATATGACCTCGGCATACCGGCTCCACGCGCGCTCGGCGACTCCTTCCTGCTTCCACTCAGAGATGGAGGCGGGATCGTCGATGGCGAAGTCGTCGGTGTAGTGCACCGAGCCGATCAGGTAGTCGAGGGGCTCTTCGCGCAGGGCGTTGAAGACCTCGTCCATCCGCCCCGGAACCCAGTCGACCTCGAGTCCGTACCGCACCGTGACGCCGTAGGGATTGTCCCGAACTTCCGCCAGCATGGCTTTGTACGCCTCGAACTGGTCGGGACGCATCCGGTTCCGGTAGTCGAACCCCTCGGGCCACGGACAGTGGTCCGAGAAGCCAATCTGCGTGAGCCCCGCCTCCGCCGCCCGCCGCACGTATTCCATCGGCTCGCCGCTGGCGTGTTTGCACAGCCGCGTGTGGATATGGTAGTCGAGTGTGATCATAACCCGTCAACAATGATTACGTGTTTGAAACGGTATGCCGGCCAGAACCACCGCCGGACATCAGCCGTTACTATACCTCCACACCGCCGGCATTGCAGTTATTCTTATGGCTCAGTTGGATGAAATCCCTCTCGGCGGGCGGCGTCAAGCAGCCGCTGGTCAAAACACACGAAGTCGAGAGACGATGGAAAGTTGTTGGCAGCGGTGATCGCCGCCGCCAACTGCTGGGCGTCTGCCGCACGCAACGGATGCGTACGGAGAAGCCGAAATGCCACCTGCCTCACGCCATTGCCTGGGCAGATCTCGTGCCACGCGTCAGCCAGTTGATCTAAACGCGCCAAAGCGGCGGTCGCGGAGGAAGGCGACAAAGCCCCCTCACGCTCAAGCCGGGAAAGTGCCGATACACATTCGATTTGTGTTCCCCACCATGTTATGACCACCGGATCCGACCGCAGAAGGCGGAGCAACCGTTGAGTGCGCGGATCGGTGACCAACAACGGGACAATGGCTGACGCATCCCAGTAGCGCACGTCGTCATTCCTCCCGATCCGCTAGAAGAGCCGCCACGACATCGGTTTCCCTGCTTGGGCGAGGCGGCCGCTTCGCCAGCCACGCCGCCTTCAAAACCGACCTCCCTCGGCGAAGCGCCCCCTGTCGCTCAAGCTCCGCCAGCCATGGTTCATCCGCCCCCGGGGAGGACTCGGAGACCGTGGCGGGCTCAAGGCGGGCGACGGGACGCTTGCGATCAAGAATGAGCACCGTCTCACCGTGCCGCACGAAGTCCAGAAGAGAGCTCAGATGATTCTTGGCGTATGAAATGGACGCGTTTCTCATAGTCAAACCTATAAAGGAATTTATAATATGTCTATTATAGCCATATTCATGCCCAAAAGCAACCCACCATCCCAAGGCGCGCGAGGCCACAACCAAACTATGCATAAAATCCTGACTCACTCTTCTCCCGTTGCCACGCCCGACGGACCGCCTTGGATCTTAAAATCCAAACGTCTCCATCTGGACAGATGGAGGATTTGGCAGCTATTGAACTGTCTCAGACGTTTGGATTTTTCATATTCATTTCCGTACCTAACCTACAGATATAACGTTGCTTGCGACATGAGATCCTCCATACGATTTAAACGTAGCATGCGAGACGGAAATGAATGACGTGAGCTCGTCATTCTGACGCGCAACGCTGCCCGCGTCGGCGCCAGGCTCCCGGCGGAATCTTGTTCTTGCCTCGGAACCAGTTGATGAAGTATTTCACGTCGGCGAAGCCGGAGGCATTGGCGATGGCGCGCACCGGCAGGGCGGTCGTGTCCAGCAGTTCCCGCACCCGCATCATCCGGTAGCTCTCGATGAACTGGTGCGGCCCGTCACCGGTCTCCCGCTTGAAGGCGCGGCCGAGGGTCGCCCGGTCGACGCCGAGCCGCTGGGCCATCTGCGTGACGTTCATGCTGGGCGAGGAGTCGGTCTCGAGGAGGGTCGTCGCCCGCCGCACCAGGTCGCCGGCGGATCCGCGGCGGACCTCACCCGCCGACGCTCCCGCGGCGCCGCAGGCGTTGATCAGTTGGAACAGCAGTTCCATGACACGGGATTCGGCGCGGTCCCGCCTGCCCATCAGATCATGGAGCGCCTCGAATAGTTTGCGCGCCTTGAGGGGGTGCCTCGGGGTCGCGACGGGACGAAGGCGGCTCAGGCCGAACTCCTCGACGAAGCGCTCGGCCGCCGTCCCGTTGAACTGCAGCTCGAACCACTCCCAGCCAGACGAGGCGTCCGTCTGGAAAAAATCGATCGGCTCCCCAGGCAGGGCGAGAAAAAGGTCGCCGCGGCGGGCCGCCGCCTCCACGCCGGCCATCCGCACCAGCCATCGTCCGTCGACAATCACGCGGACCGTGACGCCCGAGGGGTTTCGTTGCCGGGACTCGAAGACGCCCAGTCCGGAGAGATGGTTCGTCTTGAAAAGCCATACATTGCTGTAGGAGGGCGGCGTCTTCCGTAGCCAGAAGCGCGGGCCATGCGGGTATGTTCCTTTATGCACCAAAATCACACCTTTACTGCACCATTTTTACAATTGTATGATGAAACAAGTATGAATATAATGGGTACATGCCTCAAATACTATAACTTAGGAGACCGCACATATGCTCACCACCGCCGAATGGAAATTCCCGCTTCCGCGACCGCACACTGGCATGATGCTTGGCAATGGGACAACCGGCCTGCTAGTGTGGGGCGGCGGCAACCGCCTCAAAATCACGATCGGACGGGCCGACTTCTGGGACCACCGCGGCGGCATGGAATGGACCGCCCGCCAGAACTACCGGGACATCCGCCGCTGCCTTGAGGCGAATGACGCCACAGGAATCAAAGAGCTCTTCGCCTGCGCCACGGAGAAAGTGGAGGGACAGCCGGGGCGTCCCAGCGTGCTCCCCGTCGGACGGCTGGACATCGTCCTCGCCGAAGGCAGCGAGCTTGTCGAGGGCACGATCGATTTGACGACGGGCGAGGCGATGGTCCGCTACCTGCGGGACGGCATCCTGAAGACCATCCTCATCCGTCTGTCCATGGAGCGCCAGCTGTTTGTCGCCGAGTTGCCGCCATGCGAGGAGGCCTCGGTTGTCGAAGTTCCGTCATGGGAATTCGTCGGCGAGGAGCTGCGCAAGATCTCGTTCAAACCGCCGGTCATGTTCAAGGATCCCGAGCTGCGCGGCTGGGTGCAGGAATGCCCCGCGGATCCCGCGCTGTGCGTCGGACACCGCCGCGAGGGCGTCTATGTCTGGGGAGCGACCGCGAGAGGAACGGACGGGCAGTCGCCGCGGACCGCGGCGGCCGAACTGCTGCGCCAGGCGGCGCGGCATGGAACCGCCGCGCTCGACGTCGAGAACCGTCAATGGTGGTCGGCGTATTGGCGGGACATACCCCAGGCCGAGTTCTCGAACCCGAAACTCGACTTCATCTACTCGTACGGCCTCTACAAGTTCGCCGGCTTCACCAATCCGTCCGGCGTCCCCGCGACGCTGCAGGGGCCGTGGATCGAGGAGCACCGTCTGCCGCCGTGGTCCAGCGACTACCATTTCAACATCAACGTGCAGATGTGCTATTGGCCGGCGTACAAGGCGAACAGGCTGAGCCATCTGCTGCCCATGTTCGAAATGGTGCTCGCCTGGCGTCCGCAGCTGCGCAAGATCGCCAAGGACTTCATCGGCGTCGACGACGGCTACATGATGCCGCACGCCGTCGACGACCGCTGCGTCTGCATGGGAGGCTTTTGGACCGGCACGATCGATCACGGCTGCGCCGCGTGGATCGCCCAGATGATGTTCCAGTACTACCGCTACAGCGGCGACCTCGAGTTCCTGCGGACGAAAGCCTACGATTTCATGAAAGGAACGATGCGCGTCTACGAGGCGATGCTCGAGCGGCGCGGCGACGCGTTCGTCATGCCGGTGAGCGTCTCCCCCGAGTACCGCGGCGCCGACATGAACGCGTGGGGTGCGAACGCCAGCTTCCAGCTCGCCGCCGCCCACCGTCTATGCGAAGACCTGCGCGAGGCGGCTGGCATTCTCGGCGAGAAGCCTGAGGCGGCCTGGGGCGAGATTCTCGCCAAACTGCCGAAGGCGTCGTTGTTCGGCAAGTCAGGCGAACAGCGCATCGGGCTCTGGGACGGCGTCGACCTCGAGGAGAGCCACCGCCACCACTCGCACATGGCGGGCATCTGCCCCTTCGATTCGATCGACCACCAGTCGGACGAGTGGAAGGAGATCATCCGCCGCACCTTCGTCAACTGGATCGGCAAAGGCATGGGGCACTGGTCCGGCTGGTGCATGCCGTGGGCGTCGATGCTGCAGACGCGGATGGGCAATGGACGCATGGCGGAATTGATCCTCGAGATCTGGCAGAACGTCTTCACCAACGAGGGTCACGGCACCCTGCACGACGTCGAATTCCCCGGCTTCTCGCTGATGGGAGCCGCTTCGCCCTGCTCGCCCAACGACCGCAAACTCATCGGCCCCGACCGCCCCTACGAGATCATGCAGATGGACGCCGGCATGGGTGCGGTGACCGCCGTGCAGGACATGCTGCTGCACACGCGGCGCGGCGTGACACACGTCTTCGCCGGAGTCCCGGGGAATTGGCCAAGGGCGTCCTTCAAGGACATGCCCACCGAGGGCGGGGCGCTGGTCAGCGGCGTCTTCGAAGGCGGACGCGTGCGGGAGGTGACGATCCGGGCGATCAGGAAACTTGAACTGCGCCTCGCCAACCCGTGGTCCGGCAAAAAGGCGCAGATCCGCTCCGATTCGCCCACGACGCTCGAGTGCGGTGACGACCTCATCGTCCTCACACTCGACGCCGGCGAAAGCCGCGTGATCACCCCCCAAACGCCGTAGGCAGTAGATATATCTTCAATTGTTGCGTACTGTTAAAGTTCACGCTTCAGCGTGCGCTCAGAACGCTTCAACACGCTGAAGCGTGAACTCCAACTTTCACCTTACAACCCTCCCATGCACAGGGGATGGTTTCCTTCCCGATCAGAAAAACCCAAAGCGCAATCTCACACCAATAATAGTATTGCAACACTCTGCGCCTCTTGCCGAAAACCACTCTTTGCGATAGAATGAGCACAACGAACCGTAAAACGGCAACAGGATAACAATACGAGAGTACCCATATGTCAACTTCCGCCAGCGCATCTCCGGTACAAGTTAAGTCTATGTTGCCACCGCGGACGGCACAGTTCCTCGAGGCGTCGCGGCGGCGGGTGACTGAGAAGATCGAGAGCCGGAAGATGGCGGATTGGACCCACGCCTATTTCGAGTTGCACGCCAACGAACCGCTCCGGCGGCGCCAGGCATTGTCCTTCGCCCACGCGCTGCGGAACGCTCCCGTCATCATCTTCGACGACGAACTGCTGGTCGGCCAGATCTATCAGGCGGTGCCGGGCGCGGGATCATGCGATCTTGGCGGCGCGGGGTTTGACGCGCGGTGGCAGGAACATGATGTGGGCTCCCGGCTGGGCGAACGCGTGCGGCGCGAAGTGCCGGACATTCTCCGTCTGAACGGCAACGAGGATGGCGGAGGCGATCCGTTCGCGTGGCTCACTGGCGCTCCCGCATGTCCGGGACACATCGGTTGGCATTGGGATTGGATTGTCGCCGACGGCGTTGAAGGGTTACTGAAAAGAATAGCGAACGCGCGACCGGCGGCCGATGCTGAAGGATGCGAGATCCTCGACGGCATGGAGATCTGCCTGAACGCTCTGCTCGACTGGGCTGACCGGCATGTGGCGGAGTTGGAACGCCGCCTGCCGGACGTCACCGCCGAACAGCGCGGCGAGTGGTTGCGCAAGATCGAGATCTGCCGTCGGGTGCCGCGGCGCGGCGCGCGGTCGTTCCGCGAGGCGGCGCAGGCGTTTCATCTGAGCTATCTGGCCACCATCTTCGAGAATCCGCACGGCGGCAACGGCCCCGGACGTCTCGATTATTTTCTGTGGCCGTATCTGGAACGTGACATCGCCGACGGCATCGAGTCGTTCGCCAGCGCGCGCGGACTGGTGGACGAGTTGTTCATCCGCTTCCATGAGCGTCTCATGCACCAGTCCGACGGATGGGTGGAGACGATCGTGGTCGGCGGCAGCCATCCAAACGGGACGCCATCCTACACCCCTCTCTCGCGCATCATGATCGAATCGATCGGCGCGCTCAAGATCAGTCATCCTTCGGTCTACATCCGCATACCGGAAAACGCGCCCGAAGAGCTGTTCGCGCTGGCTTCCGCCGATCTCCGGCACGGCGGCAACCGGGCGCAGATCCTGAACGATGCCACCATCGTCAAAGCCATGGCGCGCGGCGGGGCGGTTCCGGTCGAGGACGCCCGCATGTACATGTGCGGCGGCTGCATGGAGTTGTCGCCGCACGGCATGGCAGGCGATCTGTTGTTCGCCGGTTTCTTCAACACGCCCAAGGTGCTGGAACTGGTCATCAACGGCGGACGCTGCCTCAACACGGGAATGCAGATGCTGCCGTGGTGGGAGAAGACGCTCGCCGATTTCGCCACGTTCGAGGAGCTATACGCGGCGTTCGAGGAGCAACTGAGCCGGACGCTCCGCATGACGTTCCGCTGCATGGACATCGCAAGCGAGCTGTTCGTCCTTCTGCTCGTCGGCGCGTCGGGAACGGTGTTCATGACGATGCTGAGCTCTCGGCTCCAACTCAACATCCCACCAGGGCTGCGAGGCCGCGTCATGTCGATGTGGATGATCGCCCTCATCGACCC
>CAYTFM010000220.1:0-15744 GCA_964436735.1 uncultured Victivallales bacterium
TGAGACGGGCAAAGACTGGCTCCAGTCCTTCGTCATCACCCCCACCGAGCGGAACGTCGTGTTCGGCGACCCCGCCGCGACCTGCAACTACCCCCTCAAGGCGACCCTCGTCAAAAAGGACGGCGGCACCTACAGCCTCGACCTTCAGGCGAATCCCGCGCGCGCCGACGGCGATCTCAGATGCGAGGTGAAAATTCCAGTCCTTAAGCCAACAGGCTGGAAGGACATCGTCATCCTCCTTTCCGCCAAGGTCGGCGTCGCCCTCCAAGCCATCCCCGCCGCCGTCTTCCTCAGAAACCCCGGTGAAGGCGCCCGCGCGGCCGCCGCGTTCGAACTGCGGCGGCACGGCGGCTCAGGCCCCCTCAAAGCCACCGACATCACCTTCGACACCCCCGACGGCGTCGAGATCAAACTCTTCCCCCTCGGCGACGGCATCCTCGCCGGCGACCTCCGCGCCTCCCCCGAATTCCTCGCCACACTCCCCGAGAAAGGCGGCATCCCCGTCACCTTCACCCTCCCCGGCATGGCCCCCGCCCAACTCCTCCTCAAACGCAAGTAAAATTCATGGGGTTCCACCCCATCTCCCCGCCAAAGGGTCATTGACCCTTTAGAATCCCCAACTGCCAGCGTGCCGCACCGTACTTCGTCCGGTGTCGACCCGCTGGCGTATCGGGCTATTCCTGCGGAACTATCTGGATAATTCGCCGAAGGCGATGGCAGTTGGGGCGTTTTAGCGCAGACGAAGTCAAGCTGGAACGCCCACGTTCGGGTGTCCAGAGGGTGCTTCCACCCTTTGGCGGGACGATGGGGCGGAGCCCCATGACGTTCGCTTATCCGCTTGTCGTGCGATAGCCCCGCGGGGACGTTCCCATGCTTCGTTTGAATTGGCGGCTGAAGGTGAAGATGTCGGCGTAGCCGACGGCCTCGGCGATCTCGCCCACGGACATGGATGAGGTTCTGAGCAGCGACGACGCCAGTCCCATTCTGACGCCGATGAGGTAGGCGCCGGGAGTCGTTCCCGCATATTTGCGGAACAATCTGAACAGGTGGTCTGTTGAGCAGCAGGCGATGGAAGCGAGCCGAGGAGGGCTCCAATCCGCCGCTGGCCTTTCGCGCATCATGGTCTTGAGTCGTTCAACGGTCTCCGCCCGCGCCAGCTCAGCACCCTGCCAGCGGGGTCGACGCTCCTGCCGGACAAGTTCCCGCAGAGCCGCCCGCAGCCATAAGGACGCTCCCGCGCCGTCCCCGTCCCGGAACGTCTCGAGGAGGCGGTCCAGCGTCCCCGCGAAGAAGTCCGGCGACTCCAGCACGCGGTGCGCCGCCGGCGCGTCGGAGGCAACCGGCCGCAGCGGACCTCCCGAGCTGTCGAGGAGATCGAAGTGCACATAGATCACCGTCATCGGGTGCCTCCTGTCCATCGAGCCGATCCAGCGCTCGCCGGGCCGCAGCAACAGTGCGGAGCCAGAACTCACCTCACACGCGCTTCCTGGCCCCCGGTATACCCCCTTCCCTCCGAGGATGCACAGCACATCGTAGTCCGGCAACCCTGGGCTGGTGTCCCAGCGCCAATCCGGCGGACACGTCAACTTCCCGGCCGAGTTCACCCGAGCGACCCGATCGTTCGACAAGAGAATGTCGGTAAATGATAAATTTTTGCCGTTGAGGGCCATACCACACTTTCAATTTAATACTATAATTATAGCACTATTCACACTTCAGCCTATTTTTACTTGCAATTAAATGTTAAATAATTGAGGCCCCTGATGACAACCACCCAAGATGCCCCAGAATTCGCACAGAGTGACGTGGAGATCGTCAGAGAACTGGCGAGACGCTACATGGACGTCTGCCGGAGGCACGCGGCGGAGAACCGAGCCGAGCAGTGGCGCGCCCTCAACAGCCTGCGCTCCACACGGCCGCTCATCTACACGCGGGCCTTCGCCTGGCGGGAGATGCCCGACGCCACGCCGCGTTGCGCGGATCCGTTCCTCCGCGGCTACGAGGACTTCTTCCGCAACCGCCTTTTCTGGGATTCCCTCGGCGACGACTCGGTCTTCACCCCATGGGTCACCGTCCCGGCCGTCCACCTCTCGCACGCCGACGGCCTCTGGGGCGTGAAAGTGGATGCGATCAGCCCCGACCAGGAGGACGGCGCCAAGGTGTGGGATCATCCGGTCAAAGAGGAATGCGACATCGAGAAGCTGGTCGCCGTTCCCCACCGGATCGACGAGGCGGCGACCAGACTGAATGTCGAGCGACTACAGTCAGTCCTGGGCGACATCATCGAAGTAAGCGTCGACCGCGCGCCGCTCCACCGCGTGTGGAACGCCGACATCTCCACGCAGCTCGGGTACCTCCGCGGGATCGAACAGTTCATGCTCGACGTCTACGAACGCCCCGAATGGCTCCACCGTCTCCTCGACTTTATATGCGACACCATCCTCCGCGCCCACCAAGAGGCGGAGGACGCTGGCGACTGGCGGCTTTGCGACCACGAAAACCAGCAGATGCCGTACGCCGACGGCCTCGCGGCGCCCGCCGCCACAAGCCGCCCCGTCAAACGGAGCGACCTGTGGAGCTTCTGCGCCGCGCAAGAATGGACCTGCGTGGGACCGGAGCAGTTCGACGAATTCCTCTTCAGCCGGCAAGAAAGGATTCTCAACCATTTCGGTCTGGTCGGTTATGGGTGCTGCGAGGATTTGACGCGGAAGATCGACATCATCACACGCCTGCCCAATCTGCGCAGAATCGCCGTGCCTCCCGCCGCCAATGTGGCCGCCAACGCGGAGCGGATCGGCTCTCGGTACGTGATCAGCTATCGCCCGAGCCCCGCCGACATGGTCTCCTACGGATTCGACGAAGAGCGGATATCATCCATACTGCGGCGCGACCTCGCCGCGCTCCGTGGACTTCATTTCGACATCACCCTGAAGGACGTGGAGACCGTCGAGCGCGATCCCGCACGCATCCGCCAATGGGTCGCGTTGACGCGGCGGATGATCGACGAGGTGTGCTGACCTTCCCGACGCGCGGGGCGGCGATCCTCAGCGCTTCTTGTCGAACCGCCCGAAGATCTTCTTGACGAGCCGCTTGCGGAAACGCTCGTCGGTCAGATGCTTGAATACGGACCGCACGAAGGCGCGCTGCACGCGCTGCCGTCCCAGCTTTACCACCATCGGATGTGAAAGAGCCTTGCGGTAGACCCCCACCATGTGCCAAGGGGTGAAGAACTTGAAGAAGATCTTCCGCTGGATCTGCCGCAGCCGCTTCAGGCTGATCTGGTCGCTGACCACATAACCGCGGCGCCCCTCGGTGCGATACCCCGGATGCTCCTCGATCCACTCCTGAAACGCCGAGTTGGGATAGGCGTAGAGCTTGTTCGGGCTGATGAACGCCAGCCCCAGCTCCCGCGCGTAGTCCGCCACATACAGCATGTCCTTCTCGGTCTGTCCGGGCGCGCCAATCACGAAGTTGCCCAAGGCGATGATATGCGTCTGGGCGAGGTTGGCGAACGCCTTGCGGCACATCTCGACCGTGTACCCCTTGCGCAGCTTCTTCAACACCTCGTCGTTGGTCGCCTCGATCCCCACCATGAACATGCAGAACCCCGCTTGCTCCATCTTCTTGACCAGCTCGGGACTGTGGGCGAGGGCGTTGACGCGGATCTCGCAGGCAAGCAGGCGGTTGACGCCGCGGTCGATCAGCAGATCGCACACCTCCTCGACCCGTTTGGGGTCATGGGCGAAGTTGGCGTCCACGATATGCACGATGTCGGCGTCGGTCTCCGCGATCTCGTCCACCACGTCCGCCGACGGCCGCGGGATCCATTTCTGCCTTTCCCCGTAGATGTTGGTGCGCCATCCGCAGAAGGCGCAGGCCATCGGACAGCCAATGCTCGTCGCAATGTTGTCACCCTTCAAGCTCAGGAACGGGTACGCGTAACGGCGCAGTGAGCGGTTCACGTGGAAACTGGAGACGTCGACTTGGTAGGCCCCCTCGTTGCGGACAACCTCCCCTTCCGACTCGGCCGGGACATTCCCGCGGCCCGACGGCGGCCAACTCTTCGGTCGCCGACGATACCAGCCCCCCTTGACCCCCTCGGGACTTCCCCGCGCAAGCAACTCGCTCATCGCCCGCTCGCCATAACCGAGCACAAGCATGTCAAGCGCCGGATAGGCTGCGAAATAGTCCTCGGGCGAACGCGTGGGAGCAATACCGCCCATCACCAGTGTCGTGTCGGCGGGAAGAGAGGCGACCACCTGGTCGACCTCCTTGTCCCGACCCCAGTTCACGCTGACGGCGATCAAGTCTGGGCGGAAATCAGTGATCAACTCCCCAAGCGGTTTCTTCTCCAGGCGCAGGTCGACCAGCAGTACTTCGGCCTGCCGCGCCGCAGCCGTCGCCACCACCTCGAGCCCGATCGGATTGATGACGGCTACCCCACCCCAGATCTGCTCGCTCTTCTTAGTGGGAGAATACGGGTATAGGCATAACACACGCTTCCAAGTCATGAAGGAACCATCCTCTGGAATTCGCATTCGCCTTGGCTCCCCCTCCTCATTCATAACCATAGGCGGCAAAACTCCCGCATGCAAGAAATGGTGGAGTAAGTGGCGGCAAAAATCATTTCGCGCGTCCTTTGCATGTTGACAGCGGCGGCGGCTTCGAGTATAATTTGCCGTGTAGTTACACGCAACCCCCCACAAGTTCGATTCCACAACCAAGGAGGACGCAATGAGCGGTGGCAAGAAACGGGTTCAGAACGGCACGTACCAAGGGGACTATCTTAGTAGAGTCGCGTTCCCGCTCGGCGGCATCGGCGCGGGGATGGTCTGCCTTGAAGGCACCGGCGCTCTGTCGCACGTCTCGCTGCGCCACAAGCCCGAGGTCTTCAACGAGCCGCTGATGTTTTCCGCCTTGCACGTCAAAGGAGCGCCGACGGCGCGCGTCCTCGAGGGGCCGGTGCCCAAATGGAAGGCTTTCGGGGCGGGTGGGACAGGCAATGGCGGACATGGCAAGAGTTACGGTCTGCCGCGCTTCGCCGAGTGCGCATTCGAAACGCGCTTCCCGTTCGGCATCGTCAAGCTCTCCGACAAAACCATGCCCGTATCGGTGGAATTGACGGGGTGGAGTCCGTTCACGCCCGGCGACGCGGACTCATCGAGTCTTCCCGTGCTGGCTCTTGAGTACACAATCAAAAACATCTCCACGATGTCCATCGAGGCGGTCTACTCGTTCCACGCCGCCAACTTCATGTCGGTCGGCAACGACCTGGGAGCGTGCGTCCGCCAGGTCAAGGGCGGCTTCGCACTAGTCCAGCCACCAGTCGCCGACAAGCCTGCGGCCGAGGGTAGTTTCGCGGCGTTTGTGGACGAGTCGAGCGTGAAGACGGACTGCGCCTGGTTCCGCGGCGGCTGGTTCGACCCCCTCACCATGCTGTGGAACACGGTAATGAGGGGTGGCACACAATCCCGCAAACCCCATTCAGAAGGCAAACAGGGCAACGGCGGCAGCCTTTTCGTGCCGTTCTCGCTCAAACCGAAGGCTGCAAAAACCGTCCGCCTGCTGGTCGCCTGGCACGTGCCGGGCAGCGATCTGCGCGTCGGCTCCGACCCCAAGCCCGCTGAAGGGACCTGTTCCGGCTCCTGCGCCTGCGGAAGCGCCGCGAAGTCCGCGCCCGCCGCCGAGACGCATGCGCCGTGGTACGCCTCGCGCTTCGCCTCGATCGACAAAGTCATCGCCTACTGGAGGAAGGAATACGTCCGCCTCCACGCCGAAAGCGCGACCTTCAGCGACTGCTTCTACGACAGCACGCTGCCGCCGGAGGTCGTCGAGGCCATCGCCGCCAACCTCACCATCCTCAAATCGCCCACCTGTCTACGCCAGAAGGACGGCCGTTTCTGGGCGTGGGAGGGCTGCTGCGACGGCAACGGATGCTGCCACGGCAGTTGCACGCATGTCTGGAACTACGCCCAGGCGATGCCACACCTCTTCCCGTCGCTCGAGCGCTCGCTCCGCGAGACCGAGTTCGGCGAATGCCAGGACGAGCGCGGACATCAGAACTTCAGAGCCGCGCTCCCCATCCGACCGGTCGACCATGGCCACCACGCCGCCGCCGACGGACAGCTTGGCGGCATCATGAAAGTCCACCGCGAGTGGCGGATCAGCGGCGACACAAAATGGCTCACCTCACTTTGGCCCAAAGTCAAGCAAAGCATCGACTACTGCATCGCCACCTGGGACCCCGACCACAAGGGGCTCCTCGTCGAACCGCACCACAACACCTACGACATCGAGTTCTGGGGCGCCGACGGCATGTGTTCAAGCTTCTATCTCGGCGCGCTCGCGGCGGCCAGCGCAATGGGGAAGGCCTGCGGCAGCGACGTCTCGCTGTATGAGTCACTTCTCGTCCAAGGACGCAAACGTATGGAGGCTGACTTGTGGAACGGCGACTACTTCATCCAAAAAATCCAATGGAAGAATCTGCGCGCCGCCGATCCAAGCAAATTCAAAGCGCTTGCCGGATGCGATTCAGGTTATTCCAAAGAAGCGATAGAAGTGCTCAAGAAGGAAGGTCCCAAGTACCAGTACGGCGACGGCTGCCTCTCCGACGGCGTGCTGGGCGACTGGATCGCCCGCTGCTGCGGCGTCGACTCCACGCTGAGCCCCGCCAAGGTGCGCACACATCTCGCCGCGGTGTTCAAACACAACTTCAAGGCCGACCTGTCCTCGCACTCGAATCCGCAGCGTCCCACCTACGCCATCGGCGACGAGGCAGGACTGCTCCTCGCCTCATGGCCCAAAGGCGGAAAGCTCTCATTGCCATTCGTCTACAGCGACGAAGTGTGGACGGGCATCGAGTACCAGGTGGCGTCGCACCTGATCATGCTGGGGCGTATCAAGGAAGGGCTCGCAATCGTCCAGGCGGTCCGCGAGCGCTACGACGGCCGCGTCCGCAACCCCTTCAACGAATACGAGTGCGGACACTGGTACGCCCGCGCGATGGCGTCGTACGGATTGCTCCAGTCGTTCAGCGGGGCGCGCTACGACGCGCTGGACAAGACGCTCCGCCTGTCCCCCGCCGTCAAGGGCGACTTCCGCTGCTTCCTCGCCACCGCCGCCGGCTACGGCGTGGTCGGCGTGAGAAAAGGCAAGCCGTTCCTTGAGGTCAAGAGCGGCAAGATCCCCGTCAAGGCGATTGTGATGGAATGAGAAGCCCTAAGTCCAAAATCCACTGGGGTTTCCCGGTGGATTTTAGGCTCCCGAGACCGCCTTCTTCAGGTAGTCCTTGATGATGGAGCTAAGCCTGTTCTTGTCGAGCTTGACGATCTTCCTCTCGCGGGCGAAGCTTTCCGACGAGTCGGAGGCGTGTGCGGTGTTGACCATCACGTCGGTGCCGAAGTCGCGGCGAATGGTGCCGCCCGGCGCCTTGGTGGGATCGGTGGGTCCGAGGACGTCGCGGATCTTCTTGACCGCATCGGTGCCCTGGTAGACGAGGATCATACTTTTCACGCCGCCATGCGAGTCAAGACTTTTCGGGTCGCACTCCTCGGGGCGTTTGCCCGACATGAAGGCGACGAGCTGGGAAAACTGGTCGTCAGCGAAGGCCGTGCCCACGGTGCGGGTCAGCTCGGTCTCATCATCCGGCCGGAGCTTGATCTCGAATTCCTTCTCGAACAGCTCGCGCGCCTTGGCGCCGATGCGCGGCGCGAGCTTCTCGCGGAGGGCGGTCTTCACGGGGCCATAGAATTCCATCGCCTCGGCGACGGACATCTGATAGATCTTACAGCCGACAATCCGCAATCCCGTCTTGCTGAACATATCGATAATGTTTCCTGGCCGCGAGCTCGGATAGCGCCAGTTGTCCGGTTTGATGATCACCAGCGTGCGTTCCGTGGAGTCCTCGACGCCGAGCAGTTTGTCGTCGACGATGTTCGGGCGCGAGTCGGCGAAATCGGCAAAGAGCCGCAACCGTTCAAGCGATAATTCACGGCTCGGCGCCGTGAGCACGGCCGGCTCGAAATACCGCACGCTGCCATCGTGGTTCACCACATAGTCGGCATAGGTGTCACGGATTGTCTCACCGGTCATCGTGCTATGCCACAGACGTCCCGCCATGGAATAGATTTTCTGGCAGGCATCCTTCCCTTTGAACAGCAGCGTCAGCACGCGCTGATGCCGTCCATCGTGGGGGGGGAAATTCTGCTCGATGTACTGGGCGATCAATTCACCCGATGTGGGATCGGAGGCGCTCATGGAGGAGCGGATCAGAGCGGCGTAGCGCTCGGCGAACTCTTTCGTCGGCGCCAGCATCTGGGCCCCCACGAGATCCAGATCCGTCCGCGACAGCAGCCGCGCCATCATGCCGCCCGTCCGCGACTTGTTCAGAGAGTACGGGGTGATAAGAAGATAGGACAACTCATCCATACACGTGATGTTCCTTATTTTTGTTATCGTGTGCGTGTGTGAAAATACCATGAACGCACGGCTAAGTCAAGACATCTCCCTAGACGCCTCACCCCGCATCGTCCCGCGCCCGCAACTCGAACTCCAGACGCCACTCGCGTCCGGACCTGTCGCCGACGCACCAGACTTGGAGGGTTCCCGTCTCGGTGAACTCGACGCGGAGGGTGACCGGGACAAGACTGCCCGGAGGAATGCCCTCCTCGGCCGAGAGCGCCGCCGTGAGCGAGGGCAGCTCGACGAGATCGGAGCAGCGTTCCGCATCTTGCACGAGATCGCCCGGCGTGTCCTGCGTGCGGCTCGTCGACGAGAAAAAGCGGAACTGCGTGGTCTCCCCGACGACGAGACCGAGGCCAGTGTACGGAATGCCCACGCCCGTGCCCTCCTCGGTGCCGAGCGGAAGGACACACAACGCCTGAACTGGCGGGACGTAGCCAGGCACCGCGGGCATCGTCGACTCGATACCCAGATAATACGAATGCGAGCTGCCCGCCTTGATGCGGATGACCTTCCCGCCCCCGACAAGCCCGTAGACGGCGGCGCCGCTGGCGACCGCCTGGTCCGGATTCGTGCCGGCCAGCACAGCGACAGACGCGCCTCCCTGCGGCAGCCATGAATTGACCGTCTGCACAATCCGCTCGATGATCGACGCCGCCTTGGTCACGCCGCCGTTGAACAGTATGTGCGTCGGCATTGCGACGCCCCCGGCGCCGCAATGCTTCGCCACGAACGCCGCCAGATGCCGCGTCACTGCCGGGTCCGCCTCGTAGTTGAGTCCAAACGTCCGCAGCCCCGAGCGCTTCGCCTCGAGCGGCTTGTCGTCCATGCGGCACAGCGGGAAAAAGCCGTCGAGCACCGTCGACACATACTCGTCGCGGGCAATCTCCACCGAAATGGTTTTCGCGATGACGCCGCTGCCGCGGCCAAGCACCGTGAGTTTTTGGGGCGGGGCGTCAGAGCCAGACAGCAGCACCTCCTTGGCCTGTCGGGCGGCATGCGCGAGACCGGACAGCTGGTAGGCGTCCAGCGTCGTCCCCTTCTCTGACGAGAACTTCGCGGCGGCGAAATGCGCCAGAGCGAGATCCATGTTGTCACCGCCCAGAAGGATGTGGCGGCCGACAGCGACGCGCTCCAGACCGAGGTCCCCCTGCTCGTCAACAACCTTGATGAGACTGAAGTCAGTGGTGCCGCCGCCAATATCGCACACGAGAATGACGTCGCCGGGCTTCACCTTGTTCCGCCATTCCTCCCCCATCTCGACAATCCATGAGTAGAAGGCCGCCTGCGGCTCTTCGATGAGGGTCACGGACAGCCCCGCGGCCTCCGCGGCTTTGACGGTCAACTCGCGCGCCACGGCGTCGAAGGAGGCGGGGACGGTGAGGACGACCGCCTGGTTCTCAAGGCGGAGCGACTCGTCTTCGGCCGCCATCGCATGGTTCCAGCCGTTCTTGACGTGCTCAAGCAGGAGACGCGCCGCCTCAAGCGGGGAGATTTGGCGATCAGGCTGTCCCCTGTTCCACGGCAGGATCGGCGCGGTCCGGTCAACGTTTTCAGCGCACAGCCACGACTTGGAGGAGGCGACGACCTTGTTCGGCGACTTCGGGGCAGTCTTCGCCGCAAGCTCGCCCACGCAGTGCCCGAGGGTTGAATCCCACGGCATGGCGAGACCGCCCTCCGGCGTCTCGCGCTCGTCAGGCAGAAAGATGAAAGAGGGCAGCATCTCCAGCTCCCGCGTCTCGCCAAACTCAGAGAGCTGGAGGATCTTCACGATTTGGGTGGACGGCCGTTCGGCGTCAATCGCGGCACACTGCACCACCGTGTTCGTGGTTCCCAGGTCGACGCCAACCACATAGCGGGCCTTCGCCGGAGCGGTATCCTCGGATTGCGTTTTCTTTTTCGGCATTGGAGACTCCTTGTGAGCGTGATCGGCTGAAACAGTCGGAACTTTGGTTTCGGTGTTCAGTGTTCAGGCTTGAGGTTTTCCTCGAACACCGGTTTCCCGAACACCGAACAGTGGGGGTTCAGTCGAACGTCTTCAGAACCCGACTTCGGCGGGCAGAATGATCTTCGGATTGATCTTCCCGGAGCGCGACGGCAGGACGACCTTCGCCGCCTTCCATCCTTTATGCTGGAGCGTTCCCTTCAACGAGGAGGTTGCGGGCACACTTCCCGAAAGGCGGAACTCCGACGGATCAAAGGACGCGGGCACGGTGAACGGCTGCCCCTCGGAAGCGTCAACAACCGGTTGAACGCTGAAATGCTCGTCCACGACCTTGCGGCAGCCGGCGTGGATCTGGCGGACCGCCGCGCCGACCTGCGCGTCGTCGTATCCCGCAATCTCCTCTTTCAGGAAATCGATCAGGCGCCCCTCGCGCTGCAGCAGGGCGAGCGCGAACACCGCGCCGTCCTCGAACTGATTCCTCGAGACGTCAGCTTTCTCCTTTTCCTTCTCCGGCGCGGCAGCCTTCTTTTCCCGCACCGCGTCCTCCGCGTCCACGGACGCCTGCGCAGGGACCGCCCCCGTCAGAACCGCCCAAAACGCCTTAATGGCAGCAATGAAATTTCCCATGCTATGCTTCTCCCTTGTTGTTGCTCTCAGACACACCCAGAGGAGTCATTAAGATACTTCGGAGAAGGAAAATAAAAAGCACCACTTCCGTCGATAAAGATCACGATAGTCCCCGCATCGGAAACGGTGATTTACGCCTCGCACCTTGATACGTGTCCCATGTGGCACTATTTTTTTCAATATGCGGAACAAACGTGAGACTTCCTATGATGAGCATGTCCATACGGAACGCGAAAATGAATTTCTCGAAACTCCTCGTCCTGGTGGAAAGGGGCGAAGAGGTGATCATACGAAACCGCCAGAAGCCGATCGCACGAATTACCTCGATAAAAGAAAGTGAGAAGGAACCGGATTCATCGACTCTTCTCGCTGCCCTATCGAAACTGCGTTCCACCCAGAAGATGGCCCCCAAGGGGGATTCGGATAGGTTGGTACGAGCGGACAGGGACGGGAGGGATTAAATGTACCTCGACACGTCCGTCGCTGCGAAACTGTACTTCAACGAGGCTGAAAGCCGGGCGATTGCCGAGATGGTGGCAAAAGCCGGTTCAAAACTGTGCTCCTCAGAACTCCTGATTGCGGAATTCCATTCCGTCGCCTGCAGGAAACTGAGAGAGGGCTTTGTCACACGCAAACAGCGCAAGGAAGCCGTTGATGCGTTCATGGAACATGACAGGAGCGGCAACTGGCAACTCTATCCGATGACAAGGGAGACCTTGACCCTCGCCGGGAAATTGATGGAGAAGCTATCCGACCGGATAGGCTTGAAAACGCTCGACAGCATCCATCTCGCCACTTGCACGCAGTATTCTCTCCTCCCTCTTTTCACCACCGACAAGATCATGCTCACGGCCGCGAAATCACTCAGACTCGCAACCGTGTAGCAGATTTTCTTCGATAGTCCCGCCTTCAGTTTATCCGCAACGAGAAGATCGTTCCCAGCTTTACCCCTTCGGGTAGGCGGACGCGGAGGTGGCCGCACTCCTGCGCCCACTCGACGGGACGTTTGCATCCGACCACTCGCACATCCTCGATTTTCTTTCCGAAGAGATTCAGATTGGATCCGAGTGAGAGGATGGATAGTTCTCCGTTCGCCGGCCTCGCCAGACAGATGGCGTAGAGGGTGGTGCCTTTACGCGTGAAGCGGAAATCCTCCGAAGTGAAGGCGGCCCGCTTCGTGTCGGTGAAGGATCCTTCGGCGACTTTCGTGGGCCCCTCGCCGAACAGCGTCCAGGGACGAGTGCCGTACACCGCCTCGCCGTTGACGCGGAGCCATGCGCCGATCTCCAGGAGTATACGACGGTCCTCGTTCGGGATCGAACCGTCGGCCCGCGGACCGATGTTGAGCAGGAGACAGCCGTTCTTGCTGACGATATCGACGAGGTCGGCGATGAGGTCGGTGGGCTCCTTGTAGTCCATTCCGTTGACATTGCACCACGAGTTCTTCGCCACGGCCGTGTCCGTCTGCCAGAACATCGGCCTGATCCCCGCGAGTTGTCCGCGCTCGATGTCGAACACGGCGGAGCGCGGGGTGTAGGCGTCGTTCTTGTAGTTGATGGCGACACCGTCCATGCCCCACTCATAGGCGCGGTTGTAATAGTAGGCGGCGAGCCTCCTCAGATGGTTTTTGAAAGCGGGCTGTTCGATCCACCAGTCGAACCAGACGATCTTGGGCTGATACTTGTCAACCAACTCGCACGTCCGGGCGAGCCAGTCGTCCAGGAAGTCCTTGTCAGGCGGGGTGTTGTCGGGCTTTGCCGGCCCGTAGAAATCGGCGAGTTTGGGATCCTTCACATCGGATTCGAACTGGGTGCCGCCGTTCATGAACCACCAGTGCTCGGCGCGGTGGCTGGAGAGGCTGAACGTCATCCCCTCCTTGCGGACCTCCTTGGCGAGTTCCCCCACGATGTCGCGCCGCGGTCCCATCCGTGTGGCGGTCCATTTCGAGAATCCGCAGTCGTACATGGCGAAGCCGTCGTGATGCTCCGCCACCGGCATGACAAACCGCGCCCCGGACTTTCTGAATAGCTCCGCCCATGCGGACGGGTTGAACTTCTCCGCCTTGAACATCGGGATGAAGTCCTTATAACCGAATGTGCTGTGCGGTCCCCACTTCTCCAGATGGTGCGTGAAGCACTGGTTGCCCTGCTGATACATGTTGCGGGGATACCACTCGTTGCAGAAGGCCGGCACCGAGTAGACGCCCCAGTGGATGAAGATGCCGAACTTGGCGTCTTCGTACCAGCGGGGAACCTGATACCGCTCCAACGACTCCCACGAGGGGGCGAACGGACCATCGGCGATGACGCCGTCGACGCGCTTCAGATACTCCTGGACGTTTCTCATCACAGTAACTCCTTACAATTAGGCGTGCTTCGCCCGCAATTTGGTTTCAGTGTTCGGGTTTCAGGTTTCAGGAAATTCTCTTTGCCTCTTCCTGACACCTGACACCTGGCAACCTTGAATTTCCAAAACGTCAAAGCGACGCGCAATCGACAAGAATCTTCGTGACCGCCGCGGGATTGGCGTCCCAGTCGGCCAGTGCCGCTCCGGCCTGGTCGAAGGAAACCGTGCGGGTGATCACCTCATCCACGGGGAAACGCCCCTGCTCCAGCATCGAGATGACGTCGGCGAAGTCGCCAAGCGCGTTCCTCGAGCCGCGGATATCCAACTCCTTCTGCACAAAAAGCTTGGTCTCGTAGGCGACGGGCTCCTTGGCGTACCCGACGTAGACGACGCGGCCGGCGAAGGCCACCTCTTCGACGGCGGCCTTGAAGGTCGCCGGCAGTCCAATCGCCTCGATGACGACGTCAGGCCCGCCATTGGTCAGATGCCCCAATTCCTCATGCAAGTTGCGTTTCGCCGTGTTCACCACATGCGCCGCGCCAATACGCCGCGCCGTGGCAAGCTTGGCGTCGTCGATGTCGACCGCCGTAACCTCCGCGCCGTGCCACGCCGCCCCTGCGATCGCGCCGAGACCGATGGCGCCGCATCCAAGCACCAGCACCTTGTCACCCTTGGCGACCTCGCCACGCGCCGCCGCGTGGAAGCCGACCGTGAGCGGCTCCACCAGCGCCAACTCCCGGAGCGAGAGCCGCGCCGAGTGGTAGAGCTTCTGCCAGGGGGCCGTGATGAACTCCGCCAGCGCGCCGTCCCGCTGCACTCCCAGCGTCTGGTTGAACTGACAGGCGTTCGGACGCCCATGACGGCAAGAGGGACAGGTTCCGCAGCTCGTGTACGGCGAGAGCGTCACCCGCATGCCAATCGTTATGGAGGCCGGAACCTCAGAGCCAAGCTCCACGACGATGGCGGCGACCTCGTGCCCCGGCATCCGCGGCAGCGTGACCATCGGATTGCGGCCGCGGAACGTGTTGAGGTCGGATCCGCAGAATCCCACCAGTTCGACCTTGAGCAGCACCTCGTCCGGTTTGGGCGTGGGTTTGACCGCCTCGCGGATTTCAGTCTTGCCGGCATGCGTGATGTAGAACGCTTTCATTATACATTTCCTTTGCGTATGTTATGCGTTAATCGTTTGTAGTAATGTTGTCGCAAGCGCCTTGACGGAAATGTATTAGAATAAAATTTTGGTGACAAAATTTTCTCCGCCGCCATTCTGTCGACACTTGAGTCTCAGACGGATCCCACCTTGGGATTACCCTTTCAATATGTATGCTTCGATTGCGGTTTCTCCCATGATCCTGCGACGCTCGGTGTCCGACAACGACGCAGTGAGGCGCTCGACGATTCCCTTCCATCGGGAGTAGACGCACGCGACTTCGCAGACAGGCCAGTCCGACCCGAACATCAGGCGCCGCGCGCCGAACGCCTCGAGCGCGCCGTCGAAATACGGGGCGAGCCCTTCCGGAGTCCATGACGCGAAGTCCGCCTCGGTGACCATTCCCGAAAGTTTGCAGTAGACGTTCGGACGCGTGGCCAATTCAATAAGATTTTCCCTCCATGGCTCAATCACGGCGTCCTTGACGCGCGGCTTGGCGACGTGGTCGACGACGAAGATCTGCGATGGATGACGGTCCACGAACCGCACCACCGTCGGCAACTGCCGCTCGTACACCAAGATGTCGTACGTCAGGTCAAGGGCGCGCAAACAATCGACGCCACGGTTGAAGTCGTCACGCAGCATGTAGTCGTCAGACTCGCCCTGCAGAACGTGGCGGACCGCTTTGAGCTTCGAGTTGCCTTGAAGGCCCTCAAGAGTGGCGGCGACGTCGGCGGCAACAAGCGGAACCCAGCCGACGACACCCTTGATGAAGTCATGCCGTTGCGCCATGTCCAACAGCCATTCCGTTTCAACCAGGCTTTGCCGCGCCTGCACGCTCACCACGCCATCGACCCCCGCGGTTTGGATCACCGCGGCGAGGTCAGCCGGCAGGAAGTCGCGTCGGATCGCCCGCATGTCCTCGCCGATCCACCCATACTCGACGGGATCGTACTTCCAGAAATGATGATGCGCGTCGATGATCATCAGGCCGACTCCAAAATGATATTTGAGTAATGGATCGTGCCGCCCGTCCTAATGAGGCCGACCGCGGCGGGCACCCGCTTTTTGAATTCCACATGCGGCTCACGCGTCAGTGGCACGCCCTCCAGCGCGCCGTCGAACTTTCGCACGACCTCGGTGGCGTTCCGCGCAAGACACGCCTCGGCCAGCCAGGCGTGGGCAAGTTCGAAGTTGTGCCGGATGGCGGCAAGAA
>CAYTFM010000221.1:0-12018 GCA_964436735.1 uncultured Victivallales bacterium
GGGCGCCTCCGAGATCTTCCAGATCCTCGGCCACGCCTCCATCAGATCACTCTCGCCGCGCCAGTGCCAGAGGTCGGCGGACTCGACGCCCGCGAGCGCGGGATGCCCCTCGGCGCGGAGATACGTTCTCCGTGGGCTGTTCTCGTTCAACTGGAGACCGAGGACGTTGGCGCACGCCTGCTCGAACACGATCACCTTCAAGCCGCCCGCGACCTTCTCGTCAAGCCCCATTCCTGCGAGCGTCTTGACGTTCTCGGCGTTTTCGAGCACATGCCGGCCAATGACAAGAATCCCTTTCACCGGCAATGTGTCGGGCACATCCGCGAACGCGCAGTTCGCCGCCTCCAGCATGCCGCGCGTCTGGCCGACGGGATCGAAGACGTGAAGTGACGAGACCGGTGCGACAGTCCGCTGTTCCACTCTGGGAAATACTTGGATTTTGAAATCATCCGTGCGAACCATGCCGCCGCTCGTGGCGGTCATGCGCAGCGTGTATTCCGCGCGTTTCTCGACCTGCGGCGCGGCGAACTCGAAGGTGAAGTCGTCGATGGCGCGCTCCCCCGCCTTGACGCTCTTCTTGTATTTGTCACCGCGGATCACCTTGCCGTCGGATCCTGCGAGCGTCCATTCGACCTCGACGGGAAGCGCATGGAAGTAGTCGTTCAGGATGACGGCCCGCTTGGTGACGATCTCGCCAGACTGGTAGGCATGGTCCATTGAGGTGAACAAGCCGTCGCCGCCGATATAGGCGTAGAACGGCGCAAGATGCTCCTGCAGAGACTTCCCCCAGGCGTTGAGGTCGCCCACGGATTCGTTGGGATTCACCCATGAGTCGGGATGCAGGCCGGGCGTCTGCGGATTCGCGTCCTTGGGCTTTTCCGGGAAACGCCTGTTGTCGAATCCCGGCCTGATCTCGACATGCAGAAAGAACCCCACGCCGTAGGTCCGCCAGGCGCGGTACGAGTATTTCAGATATTCCCGTTTGAAGTTCCACGGCGCGGGGGATGGGTTCTGCTGCCAGTAGAGATCGATCGCCTTATCCTTTCCGAAATACTGTTCGATGAGCTCCTGCGGCTCGTCGCGGTACACGCGGTCTCCGAACAATTCGGCAGCGTGCTCGAGGAAGATCGGCTCGCTCTTGGGCGACGGGAAGGTGTTCGCCGCTGGCCGCTGATAGAAGGTCGCCCAGAAGATGCAGTCCGTCTCGGTGAGGAACAGTGGTTTGAGGTGGGAGCGATTCCGCCACCAGGCCAACGGCCAGTTGCAGCGCTCCTCGAGGCCGGCGTCGGGATTGACATAGACCATGCCGGTGAGCATGTCGGAGACTTGGTTGTGGCCGCCGGAATGTGTGGTGAACACGCGGCTCGGATCGGCCGCCTTTATCGCCTCTTTTTTTGGCAGCGCGTATTTGGTTTCGTTGTCGATCTTCGTCCACTGCCGCTCCGCCTCGAACTGCCGTCCGAGCATCTCAGGGGCGCAGATAAGGGTGTAGTGCTCCGAGCCGATGTTCCAGGCGAAGACGCTGGGATGGCGCGCAAGGTGCTTCACCTCGCCGAGCATCAGTCGCTTGTTGTAGCGGTCGACCGTCTGGTTCGTGGCGAAGTCTTTCTGCCCCTGCGGAAGTTGGTACGTGACCAGCAGGCCAAGCTCGTCAGCGACATCGAGGACGGCGGTACGATCCAACTGTCCCGAGTTCCAGATGAGAAATGAGTTGAGGTTGGTCTCCTCCTTCCATTTCCTCAAAATCCACTCCGCCACCGCGCGCTCGCCGACATACGCCGCGTAATGATCCCCTGAGCTGAACGGAGAGTGGTTGTTGCCGCGCAGGTTGACCGTCGTTCCGTTCAACTTCAGCGCGCCATCCTCGATCCAAATCTCCCTGAAGCCAAAGCGCAGCGGGAGCGTGCGGTCGATCAGCGCCCCATCGCCATTCCTCAACTCAACGACAAAATAGTAGAGGTTCGGCGTGTCGGGAGTCCACTCCTTCGCCTCCGCCCACGGAGCGACAGGCGTCGCGACGAATCCGTCGGTATCGGTCTTCACTTCCTGCCACTCGCCTGTCGTGACCGCGGTTTCCGCGTCTGGTCGCTCCAGCACCAGCACCCGAGCCGAAAGCTTGCTTGAAGGCGGAGCCACCCCCTCCACGCGGGCGTTCAGCACTTTCGTGCGCCATGAAGGGGAGACGCCAGCGAAGCGGACGCTGGCCGCTTTCGGGTAGCTGCGCAGCCAGGCGTCCTTCTTGACGCCTTTGGCGTGGATCCGAACCTTGATCGGCGCGTCGGAAGAGGCGATCGGGAACTTGTACGGAATGTCCGGCGAAAGCTTCATGACCTCGTCATTGATGACGATGACCGGCTCCTCGTCCTGCAGACCGTCGAACTCCAGGAACAGGTCGCGATTCTTCCATTCCGCCGGTATCACGAACTCCGCACCATACCAGCACTTTCCTCCCGATCCCAGTTTCGCCCCCTTATACTCGGACACTTTTTTACCGGAGGCGTCTGTCACTGCGAATCCCTCGTCGACACCAGGCAACTTGCGCCGGAGCCAGTTGTTCTCATCGGGAACCTCCTTGGTGTCGCCACGCTCGGGCTGCCATTTCCATGTCCCATTCAGGCAGATCTCACCTCTGGCGCCGTTGTCCCGATGGAAAGCCTTGCCATACGCCTCGGGAAGCGCAAACCCGCTCTTGATCTCTTCGATGGCGACCGTTCCCCTCGCCGCCGGCTTTTCATCCGCCACAGACAGGGCGGAAAACTCGACGAACTCGACAATCCCCTCCCCAAAGTTGATCGGCTTTCCGTCATGCAACCGCGCGCCGACGCACACGGGAACTTCGGACTGGCACGCGCGCGTGAACGCCACAGGCTTGGAGGTGGTTTTCTTGCCGTCGACGGAAAGAACGATCTCCTTGCCAGCGATGAACTCCGCCTCGATCACGCCGCTCTTGCCGGGCACCAGCATGCGCGCGCCGCAGTCGACCGAATTCACCCCGTCCTTCGAAACGGCGAAGTGAACGCTCCCGCCCGACGAGACATACAGCGAAAAAGTCCGCTCGTTCTTGGCGTTGTCGTATTTGGCGGCCAGCACCATAACCTCGTCGCCAGGTTGTGGCTTCTGATCATCCGCGGGAAGCGTGATGCCGATTTTGATCTTGAAGCTTCCCGTGAAGAGTTGGTTCGCCTTCTTGTCGAGCTGAAACCAGTTGCGGTGCTTCGTGCCGATCTGGAAGCCGCCGCCGGCGTCGGTCTTCACAAAACAATGCGCGACACCGCCCGGCAGATCGCTTTTCACCTCGGCGCGCGCCTTGACGCTCCCCTCGCCGAACAGGTAGCCGGTATCCGCCTGCTTCGAGTCAAACACGAATCTCACATCCTGCCCTTTCGCGCTGCTTCCATTCATTGTCGCCATGCCCGCATCCATTCCAAAGCCGACGGCACACGCCGCGGCAAGCATCACTACTTTGGTTCGTTCCCTGTACCCCATATGCCATTCTCCTTAACCGCTATTCACTACTCACGATTCACGACTCACTGGTTTCCCGACGGAACTACGCCTGTGACCCCGAGGACGACGAGCGTGAACCACGACTTGTCCGCCTTGGTGATGACCCGAATTTCCTTGATCGTTTTCGCGGGGTTGGGGTTGACCCACTCGAGGGTGAAGAGATAGCGGGTGTCCTCGCCGATCTTGACCGGGACCGGCTTCGCGGAGTCCGTGTCCAACAATGCGTTTCCCGAGGATGGCGCCCACATCCAGTTCGCCATGTTCTCATGGCCGCCGGCGCAAATAACCGGCACCATGACGGTCACGCCGTCGTCGTACACGACCTCGTACTGCCGCGTCGCTCCCATCCCATGCGCCTGGTCGCCCCATGAGCTCGCATGCAGGAAGAAGAGATGGGATGCCTTTTTCCCGACAGGAAACGCCGCCAATTCGGGGAAATGCGCATGCGTCTTCCATCCGGAACGCATGGTGATCATGGTTTTCTGGTCGTTCTTCTCAGGGTCGAGGACGTTGAACGGCACGCCGTAAAACTCCTTGATGCCGTAACCGGGGTTGAAGGGGTGCAGGTCATAGGTGGAACCGCTGTCAGTCCATCCTCCCTGATTGTCGTCGGCCACGTTGTCCTCGAATCCCATATTGCAGGCCTTCGAGATGTCGATGAAGAACCACTGCTCCTTCTTTACCTGACCAGCGTCCGGATACTTCTCCTTGTAAGGTTTGTCCAGTATCTGACCATACATCTTCTGATTCGCCTCCTTGAGGGTCGCCTCGCCTTTGCGATACACGGTGTCGTCGCCGACGCCATCCGCGCACCACACCGCAAGCAGCACCGCCGCCCCTGACGCCATCCGCCTCATACCATTTCCTCCTGTTGAAATTCCGTTCTGGCAATGATAAGATAATCTTAAGTTGAACTTTCTCATGGAGTCCACAATGTCAACAACAATCAATGCGAAACAGATGCGCGCCGATCTGCCCGACCTCGTGAAGCGTATCGGCAAGGGTGAATCCTTCACGGTTCTTTACCGCAGCCGCCCCGCATTCAAGCTCGTCCCTGTCAACAACCTTCTTGCCTCCGACTTGCCCCAGCTCGAAAACGACCCCTTGTATCAGGCCCCGCCCCTGGGAGCCTCGGGGAAGAAACATCTTGCCGCCGAGCATGACCGACACCTCTACCAATGAACGTCCTTTTCGTCGACACAGCGGGATGGATCGCCGCCGCGGATCGCTCCGACACCCTGAATCAGCCGGTCATGCGGGCTCGAGACAAATGGCTCAAGGAAAACGGTGTCCTTGCCACCACCGACTATGTCATAGATGAAACTCTGACGTTGCTTCGCATGAGACTGGGCATTGAACCGGCGGAGACGTGGTGGGCTCAAATCGAGGGAAGCCGCAGGATCAGCATTGAATACGCATCCATTCCCCGTCTTGAAAAAGCCCGCTCCCTCTTCTTTCGATATCGTGATCAAGACTATTCCCTCACCGACTGCCTTAGTTTCACCGTTATGCGCGAACTCCGCATCCGCCACGCGCTCACCCTGGACAACCATTTTAGGACCATGGGATTCATGGTGCTTCCTTAGTCCTGAATCATAACCGAACCGCATACCCATTCAGCCCTGACTTCTCGAACGAGACGGAGGCACGGTTGACTGTGACCTTGGCAGGCGACTGCTCCATGTGCAGGACAACCGCGTCGACTTCCAGCTCCGGCGGCATAGTCACCGCCACCACGCCGCCTTTGCGTTTCGCCTCAATCACCTGAAGGCTGAACGCCCCCCTCTCGTAATCGAACGTGACGCCGTCGTCGTCGTACAGCCTGAACACCGCCGTGCCCCCCTCCTCCAGATAGACGTGCACGGTGTGCCCCTCGTCGGTCTTTTGCCCGACGTAGTCGGTGACGGGACCGAGCGGCAGGATCGAGTTGCCGCGGACGAAGAAGCCGCCGCCCCGGTTCGCCGGAGGATTGACCTCCACCTCGCGGCCGCCGCGCAAGATCTCCCCCGTCCAGAAATCGTGCCATGCGCCTTTCGGCAGATACGCCTGGTCGGTGAACGCCGTGATCAGAAGTTCTCCGCCCAGCATGAATTGACGCAACGCCCCCTCGGCTTTCGAGTCGCCGGAAAACTCCATTCCCATCGGCCGCACCATCGGCACGCCGGTGGTGTGGGCGACGTGGGCGTAGCTGTACAGATAGGGGATGAGCGAACTCCGCAGCCGAGCGTAATCGCGGAAGATGGCAAACAGTTCGTCGCCCAGGAACCAGGGCTGCGAGAAGGTGAACCACGAGTTGACGTGCGCCCACGGCAGGAGGAACCCGTAGTGGATGCAGTCTTTAGAGGTCACATCCATGTCGCAGGTTTGGAGGCTGTGGCCACAGAAGGCAAGATTCAGAATCGAGACGAGGGTCTCCGCCTTGCCGCCGACATCGCCCGTCCAGGTGCCAGTGTAGCGCTGCAAGCCCGTGAAACCGACCGAGGTGAAGCAGCAGGGGCGCCGCCCCGTATGCCCCTTGAAGCCGTCATGCATCTGCTGGACATAGAGGAGAGAGTACAGATTATGCATCTCCTCGTCGAGCATGCCGTTCGCCCAGCGGCGGTCGGGGTGCTCCAGCACCTGGTGCGCCTCATCCTGCTTGAAGAAGTCCACACCCTGGTCGACAAATTTGTTCAAATGCTCGAACCACGGCTGCTCCGGCACGGTAAGGTTGTCGAACCTGACCGCCTTACCGAGCTGAATCCCCTGCTGCGTCGGATCGCTCGCATTGTCTTTCGAGCTCTTGTCCTGCGCGAGGCGCCGCTTCGCCTGCCGTTCGGCCTCGTAGGAGAGGTCGTAGTCGTTGCACAGCCACAGCTCGAGCTTGAACCCCATCCGCTTCAAGGCGGCGATGAATGGTTCGGGTCCCTTCTGCTTCGCCCATGAAGGAACGTAGAACCTCGACGAGTGCCACTCCTTGGTCACGCTCTGGTCGTAGAACTTCTCCATCCATCCCGGCTCGAGCCCGATGATGTCACACGGAATCTTTCTTTCGCGGAATCCTGCGGCGTCCTCCACCGCGTCGCGCTGGCTCGCCTCGGTGTGGCAGATGAACCACAAGCCGAATGACCACTTGGGTGGCAGCACGGGGCGTCCGCTCAGCTCGGTGTAGCGCATGACCAGCTCCTTGAGCGTCGCCCCCTGGATGAGGTACACGTCGGGATTGCCACCGGACACCTGAATGCGCAACCGTTTCGCCTTGGTCGATCCGATGTCCCAGACGCTGCGGAAGGTGGTGTTGACAAAGATGGCGTAGCCGCGGCTGCTCAGTAGAAGCGGCACCGGAACGTTCGCCGAACAGCTCCGCGTCCAGATGTCCGCCACCGTCCCGCGGTGCTCGATCCGCGCCGTTGTCTGCGCGCCGAGCCCGAAGAAACGCTCGCCCTTCGCGACATCGAACTCGTATGTGAAACAGTCATTCTTCTCAATCGCCAGCGAGCCTTTTGTCAATTCTACGCCCGATCCCTCCAAGAGTTTGAACGTCAGCCCCCCGGAGACCGCCTCCACGCGCAACTCCGCCGCACTCGTCCCGCAATGCATCGCAGCGCCACTCTTCTTCTCGTTGACGCCTTTCACCTTCTCTTTCGGCTCAGACAGGAAACCATACCGGTTCAGCGCGCTCCCGAACTCCGTACCCTCTTGCGCGACAGAAACACGAAATGCCGACGTGGTGAGCGCCTTGGCCTCAACCTTGAATTCCCTACCCGCACTCTTGAGTGTCATTCGCATATCAGCATCCTTAATTTATCTAACACATCGCCTATCAAACCTTGCTCCACGGGAACAATTCAATCGTCACGCGTCTGGCATCATCGAGCATTTCAAGCTCCCGCGCCAACTCAGACTCGAGATTGTCAGTCAACCAACGAGCCTGCGACCATGCCTTGTTTGCATCCCACAGCGATAGATATTCCTTAAGTAGCGGGGCGCGGCGGCGATCCCTTTCCGGGAGAGGCCCGGGATAACCGGGATCCCAGGCGTATTCGTGCCAGAGATTCGCCCTGACGGCCGTCAGCAGCAACCGCTCGGCCAGTTTGACGCAATCGCGCAGGAGGTCGGGTTGTCTCGCCTTGACGGGATCAATGACGGTCAACATTTCGAGCGCGCGTCGGGCGTCCGAGCACAACAGTTCCAAGCCTTCGCGCGGCACGCATCCGAAACATCTGGCGAGCACTCCTCCACGTCTCGGATCGTCAAACAGAAAGGATCTCAGCACTGGTCCGAATTGCTTTATAGCGGGATGGAAATACCGTTGTGGCTCCTGGATTCGCAGCAGGATCGACATCGCGTCGACGAACCGCGCGTCGGGCGCCGTGAGGACGAGACGGGAGAATTCTTCGACAAATCGCTCCAAGGAAAGCGTCTTGTCGGCGATCCTCATAAGAAGGTACTGATCGCCAAGAATGCTGAGAAGAAAACTGAAGTCGCATCCCCAGTCGCTGATGATAAACCCTTCATCGCCATGTGAGGCGCAAAGGTCGAGCCAGATGGACGCATTCCCCTCAAGTCGATGGAAGGGCGTGAACACATATTCCGCCATGTTGTTGCCAGAACCCCAGACCGCATGCCCCTGCGCGTGCAATGCCGGGTGCGCGGCGAAATGATGATTCTCCACCTCATAGGACTCGTCCATCAGCCCATAATTCCAATTGACGATGGTGACCGTCTTGGGAATCATGGGCAGTAGTGAGGGGAAATCGACGGCCAAATCCCCGTAGATCATCGCTTGCTTGCCTTTACCCCTTGCGTAATGGTCGAGAAAGGTGACATACTCTCCAAGTAGGTGCTCCACACCATGCGCTGCCACCATCTCAGTGCTTCTCCCCTCGCCGATGCTCCACGCCTCGTCCCAGCCGAGATGCAGGTAGGGGGAACTCGTGAACAGTGGGACAAGTTCATCGAGCCAGGCGGTAATCTTCCGGCGGGTCTCATGCTGCCAGAACAGGAAATTGTTCGACCCTTTCGTGTTGCGAGGCGGGGGCAGTTCGCCATACTGTTGACAATCGTCACGCGATAACAGCCTCTCCTGATGCGCCAAGGTTTGGAAAAGGGGGATGAGAGCCACGCCGTTTGCCAAGCAATAGGAATCCAATTCCTTGATATGCTCCTTCTTGAGGGGAGTTCCACCACAGCCGACGGCGGGGAAGACACTGTTCTCCACGACGCACTCCATATAGAGCAGCACGCCGTTCAGCCCATAAGGCAGCAGGAGGTCGATTCTCCGCTTGATGGTCTCAATCGTCGGAACTCTTCCACGGCTGACGTCGAATTGGATTATTTTCCACTTGAACATCTACCTTCTCCTTGGCACCTGTTCGATTTATTTACAGAGGGCGAATCCGGCCACCACAGCCCCTTCGCCTTTCCCGATGATACGGAGATGAAGGTCACCCGAGCGGAATTTCTCCGGCAGTGAGAACAGATAGACGCTATTCACAGGTTCTGGCAGATCGAGCGGATCCCAACTCTTGCCATCCGACGAGATGGACACTTCGGAACAGTCCTTCTTGTCCTTCTTCCCCAACTCCGCAAGAATGGCAAGCCGCGCGGGGTTCACCTTGAGCTCCGCCAAGGGGAAACGATACACAAGCTCCTTGGCATAGCCCCACCACGTGACCACATCCGCGGCTTTGCAGGTGACGCGGTACGGCTTGTCGCCGTCGCCAACCATCACTTTCCACAGGATGCCGTCGAGCTTCTCGAACGGCTCGGGAATCGGGGCGGCCTTCGCAGAGTTCGGCGGCGGCTCGACGCGGTATCCCACTCCGAGCTTGCGGAAAACGCGGACGGCGACATGCCCCTTGTCGACGCCGTAGATCCAATAGCCTGGATGCTCGGAATCGCCCCAGACCTTGGGGTTGCAGGTGGTCACCATCACCTGCGCCAATTTCGTCTTTGGTAGTTGGAAGACAGACGTGGAGTTTCCATGGCCGTGCCCGCCGATCAGCCACAGTTCGCCTGTCCGGTCGGCGAAAGCCTTCTTGACGGCGAGGCCGATACCACGCTCGCTCACCACTCTTCCCACAGCCGGCTGATGAACGAATGCGACAATCGCCTGGTCGACGGGAATCGCCGCGAGATCCTTCAGCATCCATTCCATCTGCGCGGCGTCGATGTCACCGGATTGCCCCCCGTTCAGAAGCATGAAATGGACACCGCCCTCCGTGAAAGAGCCGTAGACGGGATGATCAGTGAAGACCGAGCGGAACAGCGCGCCATCCTTCTCATACGGATAGGTGTCGTGGTTGCCAAGGGCCATCTTCACGGCGATCGAAGGACTCAGATCCTTCAAGCTCTCCTTCAACATCTGGAATTCAGTGACGGCCTTCTCCTTCTGCGCGGCATTCGGGACATTGCCGAAACTATGCGAGGCGTTCGTGATCATGTCGCCGGCGATCACCAGGAACTTCGGCGCGGGCTTCATCTCATTCAGTTCCTTGAGCAAGGTGGGCTCAAGCCCATTCAACTCCTTACCCACATGCAGATCCGCGCAGACCGCGAAGGTCGCCGCGGACTGTCCGTTCGGATCGTACCCGGCACTCTTGAAGGCCTCGTCAAGCGTGGCGAATAGATACTTGGCGTCCGCAGCTCCAACAACAGCGGCGGCGACGAAAGAAGCGATCGCCACGAATGCTTTGACGACAGAGAGATGACGATTGAATACGCCATAGGATACGTTATCCATCACTAATTCTCCTTTTTGTTGTATCGTCCGAGAAATCTTCGACGTGTCTTATTGGCGGGCGAGGCTTGTCCGAGCCGTTGTCTTTATCCATCCATAATCACAAAAGCACAGCCTGGGCCCAGTCGGCTCCTTCGGGGATGTACCAGCAGCGGTCGGTTGTCGGCCACGGCCAGGTCAACGCCGACTTCAACCCCGTCCCGTCGTTGTCGAACAGATAGAAGTACAAACCGAAACGGTAGCCAGAAAGCGGCTGCATCGGAACGAGCACTGACCACGGGAGATCCAGGCTGAGTCGGGTTCGAGACGCACCGATCTTCTCAACGGAGAAACAGGACGCTGGCATATAGCGTCCACCTTTCTCGACTGATTCGACGGCGAGCTGCGGAGCGGTCCGAATCCAGCAGCGCTCATCCGTCCCATCCCCGCCGCGAGTCATCGTAATATCATAGAAGGAAAAGCACGGCACATCCTCGCAGTCAATGGGATTAAGTCCAACCTGGACAGAATCGCCGAACATGGTTTGATCCCGCCGCGGCGAGGGAACGAGCGCGTCGTCGATCGCCTCGACACGAAAGTGGAGTCCCACGGCGTTCCACAGGATTCGGATCTCGGCGCTGGCGTCCCGCGGACCGTCCCAACGGCTCGTCAAGCTTGCATCCAACAACTCCCGCTTATCCATGGCGATCGGGGCGCACGCACGCCAGTCCTCCTCTGACAGCGAGTCTGATCGCGGTATCCCGAGAAACACGAGGCTGCGGCGGCTCCTCCGCGCCACGCCGCCATCCATCGTGATCTCCGCACAGAACTCGCGCGCCTGGTGAGGATCGCCAGTCGGAGCCGCGCCGCAGTCAACCCGAACCGTCGACAGTGGCGGTATCGGGCCGAATTCCCCCGCCGCATGCCACACCGAGCCCTCACAATTCGCCCGGTAAGAACCGGTCGCAGGGCTGGAGCCATTATTGCGGATCTCAAGTGCGACGCTGTCGCGGCGGCGTCCATTGGCGAAGGTGACTTCCGGACGCAATTTCACAGAAAGCGACGATCTCGTTTTGACGGCGAACAACCGTCCTCCGCCGACTTTTGGACGAATATGTACCGGCGCGTAGAACAGGTCGTCGCCACAGAGCGTCGGCATATGGTCAAGACCGACAAGGCCGTCGGGGCCAAACGGTATAGTGATGGGTTTTCCTTTATCCGCATACAGAGCGGCGACACCCCCCTCTTCGCACTCGTGGCTGCGGAGACTGAGCGGCTCTCCCGCGACAGGCGCCGTTGCACCCATGACCTCGACACGAAACGCCTCGCGCTCGGCCTGCGCCTTCTTCCGTTTCTCGAAGTAACCGCCATTCACCAACTTTTCCACAAGTGCCGGCGGACCGATCAGACGGTCGTTCAAGTCGATCAGGCAACGACACTTGCGCACGGCGTCGAAGACGCACTTCTCGTCAACACTCTCGCACAGCACCACCGTCCGGTGAATGTCCAGGATGTGTATGTCCTGCGCGGGGGGATAGGCGGGCATGTAGGTCACGGGGGGGCGCTGACAGCCGCTGGCGGCGTGGATGTCAAGCCCGGAGACGATGGGGGTCGGCCGACCGCTTCTGATCCGTTCCTCATACCATTTGAAGAGAAAGCGGTGCGAATCGCCGTCACCTGCGGAATTCACCAACTCAATGGCGTCGACATATTCTTCGTCCACAAGCATATCCAGTTTATCCCACATCTCCTTGTAAGGATGGGCGAGCGTGAGGAATCTGGATTGCGCACGGGTTTGCCGCAGTACTTTT
>CAYTFM010000221.1:12028-12937 GCA_964436735.1 uncultured Victivallales bacterium
AACCCAGCCGTGGCGAGGTGCCCCCATCCATACAGGAGCTCCTTGCCGCCGGGATAGACCGCGAGGTTGACGCCGAGATCCCGGACCAGTGTTTGGATAGGGCCGTCGGGGCTGGTGTCGCCGGGCCCCTGGAACATGGAGAAGTCATACCCGTAATAGGTCAGCCCCGACAGCAGCAGCGGCAGCGTCGTCGGCCGCTCGTTCCACTGCCCGTGGAAGTCCCCCAGGAATATCCGTTCCCCCGCAACCTCAAGCATGTGTAGCTACCCCTTTCCGACAAATTAGAAGGCGGCTTCGCCGCAGTTTGGTTTCAGTGTTCTGGTTTCAGGTTTCAGGAAATTTTCTTTGCCCCTTCCTGACACCTGAAACCTGGTCGAGTAGAATTTCTACGATTGCTTCAGCGTGATTTTCAGGACGCTCATCGGCGGAATCGAGGTCGGCGGGCGTACCCTGATTTCGTGACTCTCGAGCAGTTCATATCCCCAATGCGTTATCTGCGGCACGTCGGAGCCGTCGGCGATCAACGTGATCTGCTCTATCTTCCCATTGAGCTCCGGGAGGATGATGTCGCCCATCGGCGGGCTGAACAGATGCAGATAGAGTTCCTTCCCTTTCACCGTGTAGGTCATGCCGCACGGAGGTGTATGGGATGCCCGTGCCGCGCCGTGGATGGATTCGGCGTTCGCGGACATCCACGCGGCCAACTCCTTGAGGATCGCCACGCTCTCGTCGGGGATGCGGCCAAGCGCGTCCGGCCCCACGTTCAGCAGCAGATTCCCGCCCATGCCGACGCATCTGGCCAGCGCCTCCAGAATCGTCCGCGGCGACTTGAAGCACTTGTCCTGGGCGTTGTACCCCCAGTTGCTGTTCATCGTCATGCAGGTCTCCCAGTCGTAGACCTTGCCGTCA
>CAYTFM010000221.1:12947-15670 GCA_964436735.1 uncultured Victivallales bacterium
CTGAAGCGAATAGACCATCTCGAGCAATTTCTCGGACTCCCATTCGCCGGAGGGTTTGAATTTCGAGGTGTAGTCGAAGAAGAGCAGATCCACCTTCCCGTAGTCCGTCAGCAGCTGCCGGACTTGCTTGTAGAGATACTCGCGGTAGATGGCGCGATCCCTGCCCTTGAACGCCTCAGGTCCCTTCTTCCATAGCGGATGCTCGGCATCGGGTACGAAGTGCTCATGACGCCAGTCAACGAGGCTGTGGTAGAAGCCGATTTTGAGACCTCTGGCCCGGAACGCCTTCACCAGTTCGGCGGTGATGTCCTTCTTGTAGGGCGTGTTGGTTATCTTGAATTCCGTGTGTTTGCTGTCGTACATGCAGAAGCCGTCGTGGTGTTTGGTCGTGAACACCACGTAGCGCATCCCGGCGTTCCACGCCAGTTCGGCCCACCGCGCCGGATCGAACGCGACGGGATTGAAGCGTTCGGCGAATTTCTCGTAATAGTCGTAGCTCCAGTCATTCTGGAACATCCCCCACTCGCCCTTGGCCGGAATGGAGTATATCCCCCAGTGGATGAACATCCCGAAACGCGCGTCCCGGAACCATTGCAGCCTGCCGTCTCCTTCTTCTCTTTTCATCAATCGATACTCCTTTGTCTATGGTATCCAGTCGGGGTTGAACATCGTACCGTACGGCCAGGCGGCGGCGTGCGAGTCGACAAAGAGATAGTTGGCCTTGAAGCCGTGCCAGTACTTTGTCTGCCCCGCGCCCGGCGCGGCCGGGATATTGTATGGCTCGCTGGTGATGGGAAGACCGTTGGCGTTGTTGACAGAGACCTCAATGACCGCGGCGGAGCGCGGCTCCATTTGGGTCATTTTCCGGGGCAATGCGTCCCAGCCGGCGGCATACGCCTCCGTCGGCGTGCCTGAGTCAAGCCACCCCCCATTGGTCCCGGATGTCCGGTTGCTGGTCGTCGGGGCGTAGGTGATACAGCCGTATGAGTTATAGTTCTTCGACAACGGCACGGGGGCTCCCGTCGTGCTTTCGGCGCTGACGCACCAGAAAACACTTCTCTGATGCAGGCTGACGTAGTTGCGGGCATGCCAGTCATCGGTGACGGAGGCTGGAACCTCGATGCTCAGGTACGGCGAAAGGAACATGATCCAGGTGCCGATCGTGCCATATTGCGGCCAACTGCCCGGCGGGTGCCAGTCGTTCGCGTCGCTGGCGTATTGCTGGATGCACGTCCCCATCTGTTTGAGATTGTTGAGACACACAATCCCCCGGGCGGACTCGCGGGCGTTCTTCAACGCCGGCAACAGCATCGACGCGAGAATCGCGATGATCGCGATGACGACCAGCAATTCTATCAAAGTAAAAATCTGGCGCCGCGTCCGATACGGACAACATGTGTTTGGCTTGACATTATTCGCGCGCCTCATATTTTCCTCCCAGATTTTTAATGGTTTTGAAGTTTCCATCCACATCACAAACAATTTGTCCGTCGCGTCATACCCGCACGCCGCGCATATCGGGCAACCACTCCGCCTGCGCCCTCACGCCCTCAAAGTGTTTTCCATAAACAATCCGTCCGACGCGTATGCCTGCCTGTCGATCAGTCCCGACAGCCACGCCGCCGCATACCGGCCGCTCCTCGGAGTGTTTTCCCAGATTTTTAATGGTTTTGCAGTTTCCATCCACATCACAAACAATTTGTCCGACGCGTCATACCCGCACGCCGCGCATATCGGGCAACCACTCTGCCTGCGCCCTCACGCCCTCAAAGTGTTTTCCATAAACAATCCGTCCGGCGGATCTTTTCCATGTGCCGCCGCTCACCTGGCACACACGCCGACCGTTTCATCGTACCCTCGGAGTGTTTTCCCAGATGTCAAGCTCGGCCACGGTCATGGCTTTGTCTTTCGGGCGCTGGGCAAACTCCACTCGGAGGAAGCGGCAGTTCCTGTCTCTCGCGGAGAGGCTGATCTTTTCCACGCCTTCGACAGTCCCCCTCGCCTCGACCGAAGTGGCCGGTTCCCATGTGACGCCGTCCGCGCTCGTCGAGAGCTTGCACGCCGGGGCCTCGTCGGAGACAAACAGGTCCACAACCTTGACTTCGGCGACGAACCCGAGATCAAGCTCGATGTCGCACGCTCCCGTCTCCTTCCAGCGCAGGACCGTATCGTCGTCTTTGCGCGAGGCGGCCAGATGGCTGACGCGGTCAGTCAGGCGGCCTTTGGAAAAAGACACCCAGCCATCCTTGTCGGACGTCTCGTCCTTAAGCGGCGCGAGCGAACAACGATAGCGGCCTGTCGGCTGGATATTCAAAGAGGTCATCGGCCTCCCGCAGCGCCAGACGATCGAGTTGCCGCTCAGGCAGACCTCGCCCGGCCACTCGAGCTTCCTCTCCGGAGCGGGAAGTTTGAGCGTCCATATCTTCTCACCCAGTGAAACGCCCAGACGGCTGAGCAGCAGCTTGAAGAATGCCTCCTTGGCCGGGTCGCTTTGTACGAGCAGCGGATCGGCGATGGGCTTGTCGCCATAATCGAAACCGGTCGGCATGTCGGGGTTGAGCGTTATCGCCGAGATTCCCTGGAACGGATTGAAACCGAACCAGATGACGCGCCCCTTGCCGAGCGGGCGCTCGACGCAGACCGCCGCGCCATCCTCGAACGCCAGCAGAGCCTTCGCATCCTCGGGAATCTTGGCGAACGGGCACGCCCGCTCGACGCGCATC
>CAYTFM010000222.1:0-3307 GCA_964436735.1 uncultured Victivallales bacterium
TCGTGATTGCCGTTCACCAGAAACAGCGGGGAGGAATGCGCCACAAGGCCGAGGTAGGGCAACTGTTTGAGATACGTCCGGGCGACTGAAGCGGCGGTTATCTCCGGCAAGGCGTCGACGCTGAAGTCGTCGCCAAGGCACATGAAGAAGTCGGGGTGGTCCTTGGCGGCGGCGAGAAGGATCTGCTCATAGAGGGTTGGATCATTTGCTTAGGGGATCGTTCGGGGTGCGAATCACCTTGGATCTCGAACGTGAAAGAACTGCCGGGGGCGCGTTGCGTGTGGAAGTGGCAATCAGGGCCGCTCTTGAAATCGCTTTCGCCAGCTGTGCGGTAACGGAACCGGTAGTTGTAAGCGGTGTCCTTGACAAGCCCGTCCACGCTCACGAGGACAGGCGATCCACCCGTGAACTTCCTTGTCTCAGATTTTTCGCTGAAGGGTGCCGCATCCTTGCCGTACTCGATATACCCTTCCAGATCATCGACGGTCGTGATGCTCAGATTGATCTTGCGATCCGAGGGACAACCGAGGATAATGGTTGCGACGCTCCACGCTTGTTTCGGGGGAGGGAATGGCCGCTCCCTCCCCTTTCCCTCTTTTCCTTTCTTGCCACCCTTGCGGTGTGCCCGGTTCGCTTCGCCGCCTAAGGCGTTTCCCGCTTTGCCAACTGCCGTCTCTTTAACCAATGGCGGATTTTCCTCCGCCACAACCATAGCGGCAAAGCAGCCAAGGCCGAAAGCCACCATCACCAGGATCGAACACGCATGAAAAGCTTTTCTCATATTTCCGTCATGCTCATTTTTCTTGCCTTCACGCATCTGTGAATACGGCCGCTGGCCGCACTGAAAGCTTACACCAAAATCAGATCAAATCCACTATGTTGCGCCCTCCGCCTGATCCTCCATTCAGGCTTACTGGCTGGTCTTGCCTTTGACCGACCAGTAGATGTTGCTCTTCAAGGTTCTGACCGTGCCGCTCCACGGAATGGTTCCGCTCCACGCCGCGTCGCCGAAACTCATCGAGCACCCCTCCAGCGTGTCGGTCGCCTTGCCCAGGGCATGATCGGAGAGATCCAGGATGTTGGTTGTCCCGTTCACGACCTGCTTGCTCCTCACCGTCGCAGTGATCATCCTCGCGCTCCACCTGAGGGAGACCGTGTCGCCGGCTTCCGTCGTGAACGTCGCCGTGCCGCTTCTCGCGCCGATCTTCTGCTTCGCCGCGTCGGAGACGTTCCCGGAAAAGCTCCAGCCGCCGAACTCCATGGTCAGATCAGTGTCCGCCCCCATGAAATTGAGCGGATTGGGCGTCATCGCCACCGGGTACGCAAGTGTGGCGGTGATGGTGTAGGAGTTCTTGAAGCCGGTGGCCGCGCGCGTCCGCGTGGACGAGAAGGCGACCTTGGGCGTCACGCCGATCTGCGTGTAGACCGCCGTCACCGTCGTGCCCTCGGCGGGCATGAGGATGGTCGTTTCCTCGGACTCCGAATCGACGATGGCGTCGCTGCCGCTCCAGCAGGAGAATTGCATTCCTGTCGCCGCGGCATTGGCGATGACGCGTATCTCCGCGCCCGCCTCGTACTCGCCACCGCCGGAGCCGTTCACGACGGTGAGGGTGTAGGTGGCGGGGACGATGACACGGTAGGTGGCGGTGACGGTGGTGGCGGCAGCCGGCATGACCAGTGTGGTAGCGGTGGCGGCGGGGTTGTCGACCGTGGCGCCAGCCCAGGCGTTGAAGATCATGCCGCTTGGCGGATCGTCGGCCGTGATCGCGACCGTTTCGCCCGCGCCGTATTCCCCCGATCCCGTGCCGTTGACGACTATCAGCGCAAAGGTCGCGCTGGAGCCGCTTTTGTATGCGGCAGTGACGGTGACGGCCGCGGCAGGCATGGTGAACGTCGTGCTCGCCGAGAAGCCGTTGCCGAATTTCCCGACACTCGCCGACCATCTGTCAAAAACCATTCCCTCCGTCGGATAGTAGGCTACGATGTCCACGGTGGTTCCGGCGGCGTACTCGCCCGAGCCCGAGCCGTTCACGACGGTCAATGCGTACGTCACGGTGGGGATGTCCTTGTAGCTCGCCGTGACGGTCGCCGCGGCGGCGGGCATGGTGAAGGTCGTTTTTGACTCGGTGGCGCTGGTGATGGTTCCGGCGGTGGCCGTCCACTTGTCGAATTTTTTCCCGGTGGCGGGCGGGGTGGCCTGAATGGAGACGGAGACACCGGCGGCGTAGCTGCCTGATCCCGTGCCGCTGACGACCGTCAACGCGTAGGTAGTCGAGCTGCCGCCCACGGTGACCGTCTTGCTCGCGCTGGCGGTGCCGAAGGTGTTGCCGACGGTGAGTTTCACGGTGTACGAGCCATCGGCGGCGTAGGTGTGGGTGGGGCTCGTCTCTGTGGAGGTTGATCCATCACCAAAGTCCCACGTCCAGGAGGTGGCGCTCAGTCCAGAGGCGTTCGTGAAAACGATCTGCTTGGTGCTGGCACCCTGGGCGTAGGTGAAGGCTGCCACGGGGGCCTGCCGGGCGTAGCTCAGATTCAAGGTCGCCGTGCCCAGCGTGAGGGATGCGATCGCCGCGGTGAGCACGTCGCCGGTGACCTGCTCGGCCGAAGACGGCAGACTGGGGGTTCCGGAGGGGGCGTAGATTGTGTGGGTGTAGGGCTGCGTGCCCGGCCCCTGCGACTGCGGCGGAGCGTAGACCGCCTTCCCCGTGTCGCTGTTCATCCCGGTGGTGCCCACCGTCGTGTTGTTCTTGGCCAGACTGCTGGCGGTCGCCGGAATGCTGTACAGCACCCAGTTCCACTTGGTCGTGCCGTCGCCGGGCAGCGTCGTCATCAGCATGGCGAATCCCGTGGTGCCGGCGGGGGCGTTCGACCAGGAAAGGGCGGGAGAGGCGCCGCTGCCGTCGGCGGTGTAGTCGATGGGCAGCGTGCCGCCTTCGGTCCCGACGGAACTGGTGAGCGTGAAGGAGCCGGAGGAGACGCCGAACAGGTAGTCGGTGTTGGAGAGGTACGGGGCGAGAACGCTCGTGTCCTTGATCACGTCCGAGTACAGATACGGCGTGGAGCAGACGGTGAAGTCGAAAGGCGTCCCGTCGGCGTAGGTGCCGGACATGATGGATTTGCGCAAGGCGACCATCTTGGCCTTCTGGTCGGCGCTCAGCGAATTATAGACCTTGGCGATGACAGTGGCGTAGTTGTAGTTGTTCTCGCCGTCCAGGTCGCCGTAGATGCCGGAGAGCTCGAGCACCTTGGCCTTGACGGCGTCGCTGTCGGCCGTCGAGGTCAGGAAACCGCGCAGCAGCGTGGCGAT
>CAYTFM010000222.1:3350-11112 GCA_964436735.1 uncultured Victivallales bacterium
CCGCGGTGGCGGTGAGCTCCTCGCTGATGCTGTACCCCTCGTGCCCGATGGCGGGGGCGTCCTTCATGTAGAACGAACCGAAGTAGGTTCCCTGGCGCTCAGGGCAGAAGTAGACGTCCGCCTCGACCGAGCCGGCGTACCAGGCGAAAAGGTCGCTGGCGTAGGTCATCACGAGCACGGCGGCCCCCTGGGGGAGCGTCTGCATCTTGGCTTTGATGACGGTCTGGTAGGCGCTGGTCGAGGTGTCTGGCCAGGACTTCCACCCCTTGCCTTTCATGGCGGCCAGATAGGCCGTCTGGGTGGAGTCGAGAGATTTGAGGATGGTGGCGTACAACAACGCGCGGTCGAAGCTGACCTGACCGTCGATGAGGTACAACTCACGGGAGGCCTTCTTCACGGCCGCCAGATCCAGCCCCGTCGCGCCGGACGGAATATCGCCGTCGACAAGGCGGCGGAAGGCCTTCATCAGCGGGAAGCGCTTGTATCCGTAGAGATTGTACTGTTCCTGCTGGGCCGCGGCGAGAACGGCCAGCTTCGCAAGCTGGGCGTCGGTCAGGATGTAGATGACGTTCTCGGCGACGCGGGTCAGGAAGCTGGTGTTGTGCCCCATGTTGTCGGGATCGTTGTCGCGCAGGTACTGGAACCCGGTGTAGTCGGCCACCTTGCCCGGTGGGTAGAAAGATTGGGCATCCAGATTCCCGGTCATCATCGCGAGTCCCGAGAAGGCCAGCGTCGTGCTTTGCGCCTGATCGGAGATCGTCTGCGTGGTGTCCATCTTGGCGAAGGCAGACGTTCCGCCGGCGCAAAAGGCCGTCAAAGCCACGCCGGCGATGAGCAGATGACGTCTAATTACAGTGCCTGTGGTTATCATGTGCGTTCTCCCGTCTGATCGTTTTCACCTCTCCGCCCGCCGAGGCGGTCCCGTCCCTCAAAAATTATTCCGGCTGCCTGGAACTCATCTCCCATGAACTTTCCCCTCATTCGCCACCTCCCCTTTGTTTGATTGTTGTGCTCAAACGAGTCTTTGATATTCCCGCCTCCTACCAGTGATTGTAGAGCGCATTCACATGCCCCACAAGAGGGAAAACAGGTCCAGTCGATTAAGCTTTCTTCATGAATGGTTTCATGAAGATTTCTTAATGATCGAAAGGAGGCCGCATGATTGCATTTCAATTTTCCCGAGTGTTTATTTGGGTATGTTCTGTCAAGGTGCGCCCATGAGAGGCGAGTCGTGGTTTATTGCTGAGGCGCTCATATGACGAAGGTACTTGTCGTCGAGGATGAGAAGCAGATCGCCGAGCTTATCCAGAGCGGGCTGGAGGAGGCGGGCATGCGCGTCGAACTCTGCCATGACGGAGCGCAGGGGTTGGACCGCGCCTCCAAGGGCGGCTTCGACGTCGTCGTGCTCGACATCATGCTGCCCGGGCGGGACGGCTTGAGCGTGCTGCGGGAATTGCGCGGTCAGAGCAACCATGTGCCCGTCCTCCTGCTCACGGCGCGTGGCGGCCCCGACGACAGGGTCGAGGGATTGGAGCTTGGCGCCGACGATTATCTCGTCAAGCCTTTCTACGCCAAGGAGTTGGTGGCGCGGATAAAGGCGCTGGCGCGGCGCGCCTCCGGCGAGTCGGCGGACAGCCTCCAGGTAGGTGATCTGGTGATCAATCTCGTAACCCGCGAAGTCAAGCGCGCCGGCGCCCCCGTGGAAGAGCTCACCACCCGCGAATTCAAACTGCTCGCCACGCTCATGCGCTCGCCGGGGCAAGTCGTCACCCGGACGGAGATCCTCGAGCACGTCTGGGGATACGACTTCGACCCGGGGACAAACCGCGTCGACGTGCATATCCAGCGGGTGCGCAAGAAGATACGCGATGGCGACCTGGGGCGCGTCATCGAAACCATCAGGGGCGTGGGCTATCGGATCGCCGCGCCATGAGAATCCATTCGTTCACAACCAGGATCGCCTTGCAGTCCGCCGCCACCTCGGGACTTGCCCTGCTCATCTTTGGTTTCCTCTGCTGGTCGCTGCTCTACAAGATGAACATGGACAAGATCGACCAGATGATCAGATCGCAGGGACAGCAGGAATTGTCGACCCACCCCTTCCCCAAAGACTGGCGGAACTTTAAACGACCAGGGGAGGAGCGGGAGGGTAAGGGAGCGGGGCGGCAGCGTCCCCCTGCGATGAGAGTGGAAAGTTGCGACGGACTCCACCTGTTCACCTCAGAGGACTGGCCTGCGGATGTGCCGCCGAACGCCATCCTGGAAATGGGAGGCGCGAATGCGACGGACGTCAACGACACCCCTCCGCACCCCCGCGTCGACGAGCGGACAAGGCCGCCACGAGATGACGCCCCCTCCCCCCGCAAACCCCGGCAGGAGGACCGTCCGCTTTCCCGCGATCCGCCCCGTTCCGGACAGCTCGACGAGCACCCATCCCCACCTTCGCAAGAACCGCAACTGGATACGCAAGACCTTCCTACCCCGCCGCCACCAATCACTTTCCACCAGATCCGCGGTATCCGTGGCGCCAATGGCGCGTACTGGCGTGTCGGCGTGCTGGACAACGGAAGCGTGACGATGGCCCTCGGCGTCAACTGGGATGAGGCGGCCGGCGAGATGAGAAGAGCGCGGAACGCGTTTCTTCTGGTTCTGCCGTTGATGCTTCTGGTTGTCGGCGCGGGCGGCTGGCTGTCCGCCCAGCGCGCCCTCCGCCCCGTGACGCGGTTGACTGAGACGGTCGAAAGCGTCACCTCCAGCGGACTTGACCGCAGGATTGACGACCACGGGTATGATCAGGAATTCAAACGGCTCACAAAAGTCTTCAACGAGATGATGTCGCGTCTCGAGGGAAGCTTCCAGCAGGCGCGGCGCTTCAGCGCCGACGCCGCACACGAGTTGAAAACACCCTTGACGATCTTGCAGGGACATATCGAACGCGCGCTGCAGAAAGCCGGACAGGACACCGAGGCGCAGAGGACATATGGAGAACTGCTCAAAGAAGTGCGCCACCTTGAGTCGATAGTCAAAAAACTTCTCATGTTGGCTCTCGCCGACAGCGGACGGCTTCGCCTCAACCCGGAGCCCGTCCTTCTGGACGAGATGCTCTCGGAGATGATCGACGACACCCGCCTTATCGCGCCACGCCTGACCATCGAGGCCACGCTTGAGCGGGGAATAAGGGTCAACGTCGACGCCGACCTCGTCCGCCAGGTGCTTCAGAACCTGCTTTCAAACGCCGTGAAATTCAACACGCCTCAAGGGTGCGTCAACGTCCATCTGCGCTGTTCCGAGACGATGGCGCGCGTACTGGTCTCAAACAGCAGCGACCTGATCTCGGCGGAGGATCGGCGTCAACTGTTCGAGCGGTTCTTCCGAGGCGCCAACGCCCGCGCGGCAGGGATTGACGGCTCGGGACTGGGCTTGAGCCTCGCCCGCGAGATCGCACGGGCCCACGGCGGCGATCTCGTGCTTGAGGACACGGCTCCCGGCCTAGTTTCCATCACCCTCACACTCCCACTCAGCACCGACCATCAGGAATCCAGCGGGGAGAGATCTTCTGGGGATGGATCGTCGTTCGTGTCGCCGGCAGGACGGCGTTCGAGCGGAGCGTAACCGGCAAAGTTGTTGAGTCTCCGGAGATAGGCGGTGGCGCCGCGCAGATAAAAGGCGAGCGGCGAGGTGAAGGGCTTTCCGATCAACCCGTCGATGATGAGTTTCGACACCTCCTTCTCGCGCACAAGGACCATCTGCGACCGGACGAAGATGCGCTTCTCCTCCTCGCTCATCTCCGCCATGACCATGCCAAGGGCGGTGAGGGCCCGCGGCTGCATCCACCAGAAATAGAGAAGGTCGAGAGCGTTGATGATCATGGCCTTCTCAAGCTCCCGCGCCTCGCTTTTCACCCGTTTGACGAACACCTTCGGCGACTCGAGCAGGTCAAGCACATCCTCGTCAGGGAACAGCAGTTCAATCTTCGAATAGGTGTCGAAAAGCTGCGCCATCTTCAGCCCATAATCCTCGACCCGCAACCGGACGTTGCGGATCCGGTCGCCTGTCCCCTCGATGACGCCAGCGACGCAGTCGGAGGCGGTTTTAGAGATGATGGCCGCCCATTTCTGGAGGATGTCCGTCGGCGCGGGGACGCCGCAGACCCCGAGAATAGATCCCACCGCGATGTTGAAGATCCAGGCGAGCGGGATGGACAGGACGGCCCGGAAGAAGTTGCCCGCCGCCACGCCCGCGGGCAGCCCCCTGAACATATTGTGGCTGGCGATGTAGATGCCATTGATGACCGCCATCGTGCTGTACAGGATGATCGGATTGCTGCCGGCGGTGACGCCGAAATGCTGCTGGAGCAGCACGGTCTTGACAAGATAGTCGAGCAGCGGGACGGAAAAGCCCGTATACATGAGCGAGTCGGAGACCCGCCGCCAGTTGACGAACTCGCTCCACGGCAGAAGCGGGGAACGGATGACTCCACCACCCCCGAGAACCGACTGAAGCACATTTCTGAAGGCCGTTATGCCGAACCAGATGAAGGCTCCGCAATAGGCGAGCAGCCACCAATCCTTCGTCAGCCAGAAGGTGAGAAACGCAGGGATGAACCCGAGCAGTATCTTCAAGACATTCGACAGGTGGGTGTTGAGGTAGCGCACGGATCGCACGCCGCCGCTCGCCGGCCCCTCCGAGCCTTCGTGGCGGAAAAGCCCGTTGTCCTTTTCCGGATGGAAACCGCCGAGCGTCGCGATGTTGCCACTCCCCTTCGGCGTCATACGGAACTTGTTCTCCTCCACCCAGTCCTTTGAATGCGTGAAGGCCAGACGGCCGGCGAGCGGCAGTCCGGAGACCGCGCCCAGCGCGATCCGTGCAGATGACATGCTGGCCATCCGCGGGATCAGCGCCAGCACCTTGTGCACCGGCATCTCCGCAGGCAGGATGAGGCGACTGCTGCCGAGACTCTTGCGCACCTCGGCTCGCGCCCGGCGCGGCAGCGTCTCCAAGACGACGAACCCCATCCCATGCATCCGCCGCGATCGCTCGGTGGAGTCGCTTCCCATCCGGATTCCGAGCGGCGTGCCGCGGTAAAACGACTGGAACTCCGGCAGATAATGCAGAATCCGGCGCAGCGTCTCGATCTGCTCCGGAGACGACGACGCGGGATTCTCCTCGCAGCGCGCCAGAATGGTGCGGACGATTTTCTTCAATCTGATCGTGTGCCCGCTGTTGAGGGCGTCCCGCAACTCCTGAATCTCTGTCAGGTCTCTTCCGGGCTCCAGCAGAAAGTCCTTGAGGTTGAACAATTCCAGATGGGTGATGTCACCCTTGCAGATGAATAGCATCTCAAGCACGTCGGGCATGGTGAGTCCGCTGATGTTCAACGTGAGGCGGAACCCCGCGGGCATGACGCGGAGGATGTTCAGGAGTTGCACGGTCTCACAGTTCAGGAGCCAGGGAGAATTCTCGTCGACGGCACCTTCGATCACGGGAACCGCGGATGGAGTGGATGCCGTGGAATCCGGCAGCCGCAGGTACTTCGCGGAGACCTCCTCGGGATCGAGCAGATTCATCTCCTCGGCCTGTCTATCGAGAACCGCCCTCTCGGCGGCGTCAAGCCCTTTCCCCTCCACCCGCGCCTCGATGAGTTTCACCCGCGCCTCCATCAACGGATGGAGCTTGGCGAAGATGAACTCCGCCAGATGAGTGAGCGAAAGTTGTCCGCTGCCCACGAACTGCTGGAACTCCTCGGAGCTGAGCGGATCCATGTCGATTCCGAAGCGCGCGGAAAGGCTCGCGCGTCCGTTGCTGTTGAAGTCACCAAGAGCCAGCAACACCTTTTTCGCGTCGCGCAGACTCAGCTGCTCACCGGCGGTCATCAGCTCGCGGATGGCCGGCTCATTGAGGAAGGCCACGAAATCGGACGCATCGGAAAATCCTCGCGGAATCCATATCAAGTGTGGTCGCTTGTCTCTGAGAACCGGGGCGAACTCCACGCCGATCCTGACCTTCACCTCCATGATCTCGGCGGCCTCGAGGACCTCCCGCGCGGCGTCAGGGCTGATGTGGTTGTAGTAGATGACCGTCAGGGAGCGGATGCCCTTGATCCAGGCGTCCATGATGAGGTGGGTGGGGGACTTGCGTCCCTTCGTGTTGGCGTCATGGACATGATCGTCGAAGGCGATCTGGTTCCACTCCTCCGGCATCTCAAGCAGATTGTACCGCTTGAGCATGGCCCGCACCACCCGGGGCCTTCCGGAAAGCGTGGAGCGGAAGTCGTGCGCCAGCTCGAGCCGCCGCTGATGGTCCCGACTGCGCACCAACTCCTTCATGATCTGGAGGAGCGCGCGGGCCGTGTTCTTCTTGAAGGCGGTCTGATCGTTGGCGAGCACCTCGTTGTGGACGGCGCGCAGGGCCTGCAGCCGTTCGATGGCCTTTCCGCCCTCAAGCGACTTGAGCAGCTCGATCATGGCGTGTGCGATCCGCAGCTCGCGCGACGAGGTGAGCTCCTTGATGCCCCGCGGATGCATGTAGGGGTCAAGCAGAATGCGCAGATGCTTCGACTCCTTCTCCTTCGAGTGGATCTCGTCGAGCATCCGCAGCAATTCGTGGTCTTCACTGTCAAAGAAAAAACTGAATGGTGCCATAATGGGATGATAGTGTAGCGTGAAAATCGGAAAATTCCATTGGCGAAGAGGATACCGCGAGGCGGCGGCGGCGATTTGTAAAACACCCCCTCTCCGCCTGTCGAAGTGCTCGTCCTCGAGAACGGCTACTACAAAATCTGGCGGACGTTCGGACATGACGAAACACTGCGGAGCCACGCCTTCCCGAAACTGCGGATTCCGCTTCGCGGGGTATTCGATTTCCCCTTGGCGCCCGAGGAGAAAGAATCGATGAAGGTCAGAGAGCCGCCGGCAAAATATACCTCACGTTAAATGGCGCCGCCGCAACGTAAGGAATTTAGACAGGATAGCAGGATGGACAGGATATTAAAAGCATAATGTTCAAGGCTATCATGTCAATCCTGAAAATCCTGTCTAAAAAAGATTCCGGGATTCGGATTTCGAATTTCACTTCCGCGACTCATCCTCATAGACGACCGCGAGTCCGCCGCGCGAGGTCTCGCGGTAGGCCTGCGAAAGATCGGCCCCCGTCTGCCGCATCGTGCGCACCACCTCGTCGAACGAGATCCGATGCGACCCGTCGGAAAGCAGGGCAAACTCGGCGCAGTCGAGGGCCCGCATGGCGGCGAAGGCGTTGCGCTCGATGCACGGGATCTGCACCAGTCCCATGACCGGATCGCAGGTGAGGCCGAGGTGATGCTCAAGCCCCATCTCGGCGGCGTACTCGACTTGCCGTGACGTGCCGCCAAACAGCCAGGCGGATCCTCCGGCCGCCATGGCGCATGCCGTCCCGATCTCGCCCTGGCAACCGACCTCGGCCCCGGAGATAGAGGCGTTCTCGCGCACCACCGCGCCAATCAACCCGGCGGTCGCCAAAGCCTTGCGCACCTCGTCCTCGGCGCACTGGAGATCCTCGACGAGATAGCGCAGGACGGCGGGCACGACACCACAGGAGCCGCAGGTGGGGGCCGTGACGACCTCGCCGCCGGCCGCGTTCTCCTCGGAGGCCGCCAACGCGTACGCCGCGAGTCGCGCGGCGCGCTTCGGCAACGCATTGACACCTTGTGATTTGCGGATGAATGACCGGGCCTTCCGCGCAAGCTTCAAGCCACCGGGCAGCGCGCCCTCCGCGGCGAGTCCTC
>CAYTFM010000222.1:11122-12260 GCA_964436735.1 uncultured Victivallales bacterium
CCCGCCACACACCACCGAGCCGCTCCCAAAGGCGTTCCCCCTCCCGCTGCTCCGCGTACTGCCAGAGGGTAACCCCCTCGCGGGCGCAAAAGGCGAGCAGGTCGTCCATCCGTCTCAACTCGTAGACGTCACCGCCGTTCTCCTCGGGAAATCCCTCAGCGTCGATGGCGCCGCCCCCCACGCTGAAGGCCTCCCACGTCGCACGCGCATTGCCCGAGGAGTCGAGCGCCGAGAAACGCATCCCGTTCGGGTGCCGCGGCAAGACGACGTCGGGGTGCCAGACAAACTCCACGTCTTTCCCCTTCAGCGCACATCGGATGGCGGTGTCGGTGCCATGTCCCAGGCCGGTCGCGGCAAGACTGCCATACAACTCGACCTTGAACCGGGCGGCGGTAGGCCAGCGACCTCCGAAGTAGGTGGCGGCCCGCGCCGGCCCCATCGTGTGGCTGCTGGACGGCCCCAGCCCGATGCGGAACAAGGAGAGGATGGATTTCATGGTGTCATGGTGTCATGGTGTCATGGTGTCATGGTGTCAGGGTGTCAGGGTGTCAGGTGTCAGCAGAATATAGCGTTCCTGACACCAGAACCCTGAACCCACGACACTTTGTAATTACTTGATCTTCGCCTTCAGAAAGGGCGTGCCCTTTTTAACGAGCGAGCAAACGCGGACGACTTCGACGCCCTCGTCGATGGTGATCGGGAAGGCCTTGCCCTGACGGATGGCGGCGTACAGGTGATCCCAGATATTGTGCGTGTCGCACTTGGCCTTCGGGGCCACCTTGATCGTCTCCTCCTTCCACACGAGCTTGTCGGGCGAACCGAAGCCGCCGTCGAGCGGCGGCGACGCCACGATGGGTTTCCGCGGAGCCAGTTTGACCTTCGGGTCGAGATAGCGGAGTTTGATCTCGTCGCCCGTGCATGTCAGCGCGCCCTTGGAGCCGAAGACGATGTACTCGGGCTCGGCGATGGCGGCGCCGCCACTGATCTCGAGATCGACAACCCTGCCGTTCTTCCCGCGGAGGACGATCTTCAGGTGATCCTCGGCGTCACCGACGGCGGCGACTTTCTTCAAATCTCCCCAGACGTCGGCGACGGGCGACTCGAGAAAGCGCAGCGCGTGATCGACAATGTGCGGCCC
>CAYTFM010000222.1:12270-13129 GCA_964436735.1 uncultured Victivallales bacterium
CGCATTTGATCAGCGTCTGCCAGTCGTCACGGCGCTGATAGCCATGCCGACGCAGTTTCACCTCGTAGACCTCGCCGAGGATCTTGGAGGCCATGATCTCACGGATATGCTGGTAGGCGGACTCGAAGCGGCGGTTGTGCCGCAGAAAGATCTTGCCCTTGTTGGCCGCGGCGGCCTTTTTGAGCTTCAGGGCGTCCTCGTAGGTGGTGGCGATCGGCTTCTCCTGGAAGACGTACTTGCCCGCCTTCAGCGCCAGCAGAGCGTGCTTCACATGGTCGGGTGAGAGCGAGGCGACCGACACCATCTCCACCTCGGGATCCTTCACCAGATCCTCAACCTTCGTATAGACCGCGCAGCCATACGTCTCCTTCATCTTGGCGAGACGGGTCTTGTCGATGTCGCATGCGGCGACGATCTTGAACTTCCCCTCGCGTCCCTTGAGCTCCGCGCAATGCATGCTCCAGCCCGCCCTGCCGATGCCGATAAGCCCAATTTTAATCGGACCTTTGCCAGACTTCTGCGTCACGTTCGCCATATTCTCACCTCAGATTGTTAGTAGTATATGTAATTGGAACACGGTGTTCGGTGTTCGGGAAAAACCTTCAGCTGTCCACCCTCAACCTTCCACCCTCTTCCTTTAGAATCCCGCCTTGCGGAGGTATTCGCGGCTGACGGCGAGGTCGACGAGCGGCTCGCGCAGATGCGTGTCATGCTCGATGAAAACCCAGCCGTCAAAGCCGGTCTTGGCGACCGCCTTCATGACGGCGGCGTTGTCCTGCCCGATATTGCCCGCTCCAAGCTCGCCGCAGCGGCCCTTCTCGTACCCTTTCTCGGCGGACGGATTGGTCTGGAGCGCGTC
>CAYTFM010000222.1:13139-15643 GCA_964436735.1 uncultured Victivallales bacterium
TAACTGCTCCTGTGTCTCGACCACCGCGCCGAGGTGGTTGTGGAGGCCGATCTTGACGCCATAGCGGGCGGCGGACTTCGTCAAGGCGTTGACCTGCCGGCAGTAGACGTCGAAGTCGGTCGCCGAGGACTGCGCCCAGATATAGGTCTTCCCGAGGGCGGCGGTCCATTTTATATTGGCCTCGACCGACGGTCCGCGGCAAGTGGCGAAGTCCATCCCCATGCGCTTGAACGCCGCCGCCTTCAGCAACGCGTCCGAGGGGCTCACGGCCTCGAGCCGCTCCAACCCGTCATACCCAATGCCTTTCAACTCCTCCAGACGCTCCTCCGTGTCGTACAGTGCGCCATGCCACACGTTCATCCCGTAGTCCGCGATCCCGAATTTCATTTCCTTTACTCCTTTATCTATTGCCTTCTCGGAAAATGCGTAGAAGTAATACTATAGTTTACCCACCCCGTAACTTCTATGCCTCATCCACCTGCGACATCCCATGAAATTTTGGCACGTAATCCGCCGCGGCGGAGACTTCGGTTCCGGTGGTCGACCCCCACGGCCTTGAGCCGTGGGTGAGCAAGATCATAAGCTACCCACCAGCAACACCCCCTTTCCCCCTCCCCCGTCCCCGCGGAGCCTCGCTCCGCGGGGACGGGGGAGGGTTCTGCGCCCGGATGTGGCCGACTGATTTCATTCACCCACGACTTCAGCTTCTTCCGCGGCGTGTTCCAGCCTGGATTTCACTGCCGTCCCACGGTAAGGTTTCATCTGTGCCGTGGTCATTTCGCTTCCGCTCTTCCATCATGTTGGATTTGCATGGAACAAATCATGCTCGCGGAGTGTCTATTACAGATATCGAATGATTCGGAAACCAGGAATCGTGCGGCGGGGTATGCGATATGGAATTTTTACATAGCGACGCGTTGTGGCATCTGTTGTGGATAGCTCCTTTGATGGGGCTGCTCTCCTTCTGGGCCGCCCGGCGGCGGCGGACGCATCTCGCGGCGCTTCTCGGCCCCCGCTCCTCAGACCCCGAGCTGGTCACCGCGTCCAACGCCCGCCGCGCGCTCCGCCTGTGGCTGCTGTCCACCGCGGTCATCTTCGCCGTGCTCGCCACCGCCCGCCCCTTCTGGGGATACAAGATCATGCCCTTCACCGGCAAAGGACGCGACCTGCTGGTCGTGGTCGACGTGTCGAAAAGCATGCTTTCCGAGGACATCCTGCCGTCGCGGCTCGCGCATGCGAAGTGGCTGCTGAAGCAAATCATCAAAGCGACGCCCGGCGACCGCTACGGCATCATCGTCTTCGCCGGAACGGCGTATCTGCAATGCCCGCTCACCGCCGACCGCACCAGCCTGTACCAGATCCTTGACGAGATTTCAACGGACAGCGGACCACTCGGCGGCACCAACATCCAGCAGGCACTGGAATCGTCCCTCACCGCCTTCAAGGCCGCCGCCGCCGGCTACAAGGCGATCGTGCTGGTGACCGACGGCGACGAACTGCAGGGTGACAGCTCGAAAGCCCTGGAGGAGATGAAGAAGTCGAACATCCCGCTGCTGGTCGTCGGCATCGGCGACCCTGAGAAGCCGGGCATCATCCGCATCTCGGATGGCAAGGGGGGGGTGAGCACCATGCGCGACTCGAAGGGGGAGATTGTCAAAACACGTCTGAACGAGCCCATGCTCAGCAAACTCGCCGCCGACACGAACGGCATCTACGTGCGCTCGACCACCACCGACCCAGGCATCACGCCGCTTGTGGAGCGCATCACCAAACTCGTTCCGGAGAAGTACGACAGCGGCAAGATGAACCGCCCCATCGAGCGTTTCCAAATCCCGCTTCTGGTGGCGGTCATGCTCCTGCTCGCCTGGTTGTCCATCGGCGAGCGGCGCCAACGCAAGACCAACGGCGCGGCCTCCCCCGCCAAAGCCATACCCGCGCTCCTCCTCGCCGCCGCGCTGCTGTCGGGCACTCCGCTGTCCGCCGCGCAGAATGGCCCGACCGCACCTCCTGCCCCACCCGCGCCCGCTACGGCGCAGGTACCGTCCGACAAGTCCGACAAGTCAGAAAAGTCAGACCAAACATCTACCCCCGACGTCCCCCCCGATCCCACCACCATCTATAACCGCGCCGTCGATGCGCAATGCGCGAAGAAGGACGGCGAAGCCGCCGACCTCTACCTAAAGGCGATCAACGCCGCTGGCGACAAAGCCGCCATCAAAGGCCTCTCCTACCAGAACATGGGCGTGCTGCGCCACAAGGAGGCGCGGCAACTGCTGGAAAGCGATCCGCCTAAATGCCTCGAAGCCCTCACCCAGGCCGAGGAGCTCTACAAGGAATCCATGCGCGTCGCCTCCGGTGTCAACACCGAGGTCGCCGCCAACCAGCAACTTCTCCTCGCCGACAGGAAAAAAGCGCAAGAGGTCATACGCAAGCAGCAGGAGATGAAGGACAAGCAGCAGGAGGCCCAGCAGAAGACGAAGGACGCCCTAGACAAGCAGAAGCAG
>CAYTFM010000223.1:0-15603 GCA_964436735.1 uncultured Victivallales bacterium
GTTCTGAAGAGACATTCATCAGCCGATTCACAAGGAGGTAGACGTCGTTGGGGGTGGCCGCCATCGCGGATGCCTTGACGGGCATGCCAAGGGTTTCTAGTTTCCGCAGAAACACCATCGTGTTATAGGCGCCCTGCGACCAGCCGCTCAGGAAGAGCTCTCCGGTCGGAATTTTGAGGTCGGAGAAAACTGCACGGCATGCTATGACCATGTCAAGGCAAGTCTGCGCCGTGGCGTCCTTGATGACAAAGGCGTCGTTTTCGGACGAGACACCCTTGCCCAGGTAATCGGCAGCGATGACCACGTATCCCTGTGCGGCAAAATTGGCGATCATCAGCCTGGTTTCGGCGGATTCATCGGGGAAGGAGGGAACCTCAGTGCGCGAGAAAACCGTCCCGTGCTGGTAGGACACCACCGGCAGGGTTCCGGCAACGTTCTGCGGCACGGCGATGAGCCCGGAGACCGTGACTGGACGGTTGTTCAGTTCGGGTACCACCGTCGTGTAGACCACCCGGTAAAGCGTCACCGCATGCTTCGCCTCGGGAAACGAGATCTTGAAATCGCTGAATTCCGCCAGCTCGCTGGTCAGAATCTTGTTCAGTCGTGCCAAGCTGTATTCGCCGGCCGCCTGATATTTAACCCCGCCGCCGACCTCCTTGTATCCCTCCGCCGCTTTAACGCCGTTTGCGCCAGCTGAGAAAGCCGCCAGCACAAAACACACGACCATCCATCCATTTGCCCGCAGGTTCCGGATTCTGTTCAAGGTATACCTCGCTCCTTCCGTTGCAGATTGTCAAGCCGCCGTGACCTCGTCAACGCAACTCTATCACTATTACCCCTTACCGGCCAAGTCATCTTCGGATAATCTTTTCTGTCCGAACGCCCAGATCTGCCACGGCAACAGAGAAAGAAAAACTCACCATTTTGCATAGGCTTCGCCAACGGCGATGGTCGTCACCTCCTTGCCGGTGACCCTCTTGACAATGACCCTGGAGACCCTGTCTGTAAGATTCACTACAGCACCCTTGGTTGTAGCCCCGTGGGCGAGATAATCCCCTTGAAGATATCCTGCGGCGAATTTGACGGCCTCAGTGCGGTTGGCGGTCTTGGTGGACCCCCAGGAGTCCTTACGTCCTTGTAGAACCTGAAGTAAAGTATTTTCTTCGGACCTCGTGCAAATAGGCGAGGCAGGGAGGCGCAGAAAGGGCAAGATTGACCGTAGCAAAGAACTGTAGCAAGGGCTAAAATCAGGCATTTTAAGTTGGCATCCCCACGGGGATTCGAACCCCGGTTACCAGGATGAGAACCTGGTGTCCTAGGCCTCTAGACGATGGGGACGTGTCAAGGCACAAGGTTGAGAAAATACACGACACGACGGAAAAATCAACTCAATCTCTTAGAATTTTCTTTGACACCACAGTTTCCCACGATATTTTTCAGTACCAGTGTGCGGGTCGAACCAGATATGCCCCTTAAGCAGCCCTTATATATAAAGAGGAGAACGATGCGAGCGTTTTGTTTGACGAAAGCGGATCGGTCATGCATGGCGGCATCTTGCTTGATGATTCTCAGCCTCTTCTCCTCATGTGCTCGAAGCCCCGCCACCGCCCCAGAGCTCCTGGGGCGCGCCATCTCGCTCGCGGCCGACCAGGGCAGATGGAAGGAGGCGTTGGAGCTCGCCACGGCGGCGTGCAAAGCTGACCCGCAAAGCATCGACGCCATTGTGATGACCGCGCTCTGTCTTGAGCAGTTGGGGAAAACTGATGACGCCATAACTCTCCTCCTCCCAAAGACCGACAAGCTGAAACCGCATTTCCTCGGGAGCTACACGCTGGGGCGGCTGCTTCTCGGCAAGAACGACTACGAGAAAGCATTCGAGTTTCTTGACAAGGCCCACTCGCTCCGTCCTGATAGCGTCGACACCCTCGCCCTTCTGGCGCGCTGTGCGGCGAAAAAACATCTGGCAAACACCCCCGCGCTCCTTTTGAAACTGCTGAAGACCCCCCGCTTCAAGGACTCAGCCGTGCTCTACAACGAGCTGGGCGTCTACTTCCTGCAGATGAGCCAACCGCAGAACGCCCTGGTCCACCTCACCAAGGCGTACAACCTTGACCCCCAAAACCCCATCATCTCCGGCAACCTCGCAGTCCTTCACGACAAATTCCTCAAAAGCCCCCAAAAAGCCAAAGGATATTACCAGAGCTTCATCACCCTCGCGCAAAACAACTCGCTTTTCACCGCGAAAGTCAAGCTTGCCCAACGCCGCATGCAAGTGCTCAGATGACGCCGCTCCGGCTGGATTATCCTCAATGAGTGTGCAATTCAACACTTAAATTCTCACCCTGATTGAGCATACCATCATGGGCCGCCACATACCGCAGGAGATCATCGACGAAGTCCGCAGCCGCAGCGACATCGTCGATATCATAAACGGCTATGCCCCTTTGAAAAAGGCTGGAGCGAGTTGGAAGGCGTGCTGCCCGTTCCACAATGAGAAAACGCCATCCTTCACCGTGTCGCCCGAACGTCAGACATATCATTGCTTCGGCTGCGGCAAAGGAGGGAATGTCTTCTCGTTCGTGATGGAGAAGGAAGCGGTCGACTTCCCGAATGCCGTCCGCCTGCTCGCCAGCCGCTGCGGCGTGATGATCCCCGACAAGCCCGACTTTCCTGACATGCCGTCGTCGAGCGGCTCCGCGAAAAGCGCGCCGCAGGTCCTCCGCGACCGCCTTTACAGCCTCCATAAAGAGCTCGCCGCGTGGTTCGCGCGGCAACTTGCGTCAGAGCAGGGCGCCCGCGCCCGCGACTACCTTGCGGAACGGGGCATCCCCGAGGACACCACCCGGGCGTTTGGGCTGGGCTACGCCCCCGAATCATGGGATGCCGCCATCAGTTGGGGAAAGAGCCATGGGTACACCGAGGAGGAGCTTGTCACGGCCGGGGTGGCCACCGCCGCCCCGGAGTCGAAGCGCATCTACGACCGTTTCCGCGGACGGCTCGTCTTTCCTATCTGGAACGAGCAGGGAGCCATCGTCGCCTTCAGCGCGCGGACGCTTGAGAAGCAGGCGGACACCGGAGCGAAGTATGTCAACAGCCCCGAGACGCCCATCTTCAAGAAGGGCAACATCTTGTACGCCTTGGCGTTGGCCCGTCAGGGCATACGAAAACACGGATTCGCCATCCTTTGCGAGGGACAACTCGACGTGATTGCCATGCACCGGGCGGGCTTCGACAACTCGGCGGCGCCGCAAGGCACCGCCTTCACCGATGATCAGGCCAGGATGCTGAAGCGCTATACGGAGCGTGTCCATCTCTGCTTCGACGGCGACGCGGCTGGGCAGAAAGCGATCGCGAGAGCGGTCGACCTGCTGCTCCCGATGAATTTCGAGATCAAGGTGATACGCCTTCCGCCGGGCGACGATCCTGATAGCGTCTTTAAGTCGATGGGAGCCGAGGGCGTCGCCCAGTTTGTCAACGGCGCGGTCGATTTCTTCGAGTATCTGCTCTCACCCCATACCGTTCGCCTCGAGAGCATCTCGCCGTTCGACAAGTCGAAGATCGTCGACGAGTTCCTTGAGAAGCTCTCGAGAATCGAGAACTCGGTGATGAGGACGCACTACGCCACGCTATTGGCGGACGCGCTCAAGGTCTCGGAGTCATCCGTCTTCACCGAACTCAACCGGACGCGCAAGAACGCAGGACGGAAATTGGGTGGCGGCATGCAGGCGGGAAGTCCTGCCCCCCATCGCCCCGCGCAGAGAGTAGGCGGCGAAAACCGCTCGGAGAAGGCCTTGGAGACGCTCCTCACCCTCTCGCTGCTCCACGGCACGGTGGCGCATCGGGTCGAGGAGGAACTCCCTGCGGAACTGATCAGCGACACCCCGGTCGGCAAGGCTCTCAACACCGTGGTGTCCATGACCATCAACGGGGAATGGGAAAACGCGGGAGCGGCACTGGCCGCCAGCCTGAGCGAATCTCCCGACCCCGCACTTTCACGGATACTCTCAATTCCGGAAACGATCAGCTCCGATCTGGAAGTCGTCAACAAAATGGCCAGCGATTGCCTGAAAACCATCACCGTCGAACGCATTGACGTTCAGATCAAAGAACTCATGGGCAAAATGCGGATCGAAACCGCTCCCGAGCGCAAAAAGGAGTTGGTCGGCGCAATCACCCTTCTCCAAAAGAAGCGCCAAACGTGACTATTTGTGGAGTTGAGCGAAGCGTTTGAAGGAGCGATCATAGGTGCGCTCCACTTCTGCGGGAAACGCGCACGCCGGCAACTGACTCATTCCCAAATGATACTGCAGGCACGCACAGCAGTTCCCCTTCTTGTCACACGGCTCGTAGGTGCATGAACACTTCTTCACGTTGGCGGCGAACTTCTCGCATTTGACAGCCATGGCATCATCTCCTTTCGATTGGTTTCACCTGCTCAGACTACTATATCACCTGAAGATGCTGCTGGTGAGAGGCGGAGCCCGATTGCGGCGACGCATGCGCCAAGTATTTTGAGGGAGACCAGAAACCCAATTGACACGTATAGTCCGAGGCAGGGCAGCAGCACGAGGCCAGCCAACCATCCGGCGACGCACGAGCCTAACAAATCAAGACCATACACAACGCCGGGCCGCTCTCCTCCACCAGCCCTCCGCCATGCCGCCAAAGCGACCGGATACTGCGCTCCGACCATCATACCCGGCAAGGCGCACGACACCACGACCATCGCCTTGCTCAACGCCCCTCCCCCCAGGATCACCTCATGGCAGAGGCAAAGGACCAGCGCGCAAAGGCCAAGAGCACACGCGGAAGCAATCTCGACCGCAGGCAGTGTGGCTGTAACCTCACCTCGCGCACCACCACTCAGCAACGCGCCCGCCGCGCTCCCGCACATGAAGGCTGCCACGAGAAGTCCGATCTCGTAAAACAAGTAGCCGTACATCACCTGAAAGGCGAAGATGATGAAAAGCTGGCACGCCATGCCGGCGAAGCCGGTCGTGGCAACACACCACCCGATGGCGAAACTCCCCCGCGACCGCCGCAGGACGCACACCGGAGCCGCCAGCAGAAGAGCGGCGAGTCCCAGACGCCAGAGCACTCCCCATGAATCGCTTGGCAAGCCCGCGCCAGACGAAGCGCCCGACAACCGCCGCCAATGAGCGATCGTGTCCTTCAACAGCACCGGACGGAAGTCGGTGTTCACTGTTGGCGTATCAACTGGGGCCTTGCCGTTTCCGGCAAGCCACACGCCGAGTTGCGCACTCCTCGACTCTTGAAAAAGATAGGCCACCTGCGGGGGAATCATCACCAACAGCCCCGGGGGGAGTCGGGCGGCGGCGGCCTCAGCCAACGCCGGACTCATTGATTCAAGAGCCGCCCCCTTCGAACAGAGGAAATAGACACGGTCGTCGCCTGGCACCACCCGCACCTGCGGATAGACCTGCCGCACCGTGCTCCACAGGCATGACGCCGCATGCCGCAAGTGGGATTCCGGAGCGACAAGGGAGAATGGCAGGGCGCAGATGGCAATACCGTCCGGGCTGAGCAAAGAGGCGATGCGGCGATGGAACTCCACCGTGCACAAACGACTGGCAAGAAGGTCAGCCGGCAGCGTACGCGGGAGATAGATGACATCAAAGGTTGCAGATGCGGACTTGACATACCTGCAACTATCCACCTCTTTTGTCACAAGATTTTTATGTTGCAACTCCGCATCGGTGAACGGCGTAGGAAACCGCCGCAGGATGGTGAAGAGCCGCGGATCGACCTCGGTGTTGACGATCTTGAGGTCGGGGTATTTTTCCAGTTCCGCGAGCACCCCACCCACTCCGCCGGCAAGCACCAGCGCCGACGTGGGCACCGCGCGGCGGCAGACTATTGGGAGATGCGCGAACTCCTCCACCTCCGTCACATCCGGAACCGGCGAGGTGATCGCCGCGCGACGGTTCAGAAAAACCGTTTGCTGTTCCTCGATCCTGGTGACCGCGATGTTGCCATACAACGTGTGGGTGAAACAAACCATTTTCTGTCCCGGATACTGGGCCGCCGCCGCTCTGGACGCAAGGCGTTCCGCCGTTCCCGAGAACAATAGCCACCCAACCGCGACGGCAAGCATACCGCACCCCACCGTCATACCCCCTCCGCGGCGGATGGCGAAAGCGGCGGCCAGCGTTCCCGCAATCGACGCGCCCCAGACGATTGCCGCATCTCCGACAAACGGGAGCAGCAGGTAATTCAACCCAAGACCACCCGCCAAAAGCCCTAAAACGTCAAGCAGATACACGACCCGCGGGAACGAGGACGCATGCCGCTCCTCGGCTCCCGCGCACAGCGCCGCGCAACCGAACGCAAACAGCATCCCATGGGGCACGGCGACTGGAGCGAGCACCATAAGCGACATCAGGAATATCTGTGGCAAGGTGAACGACTCTGCTCCCAGCCCAGCCACCTCCGGCAACGCTCGGGCGGCGCACCAGCAGAACGGAAGGAGGACGGCGAACACGGCGAACGCCATGCGGTATGCCCCCTGGCCATATCCGCGGCTGCAGAGTTTCGACGCCACGAACGAGCCAAGAGCCTCCGAAAGCATCCAGTTCGCGAGAATAATCCCCACGGTCAACTCATTGCCCTGGAAGACGACAAGGAGTTCCCGCAGGATCAGCACCTGGGCGACAATTCCGAGGCTGCCCATCATGAGCAGGGAAACAGCCAGACTCCTATTCATGGAAGCCCATTTTTGTATTTTTGCGGAGCAAAAATTAATTGGAGGCGTCGGCGATCTTCGTGGCCTCGCGTTCAAAGATGGAGAAGTCGGACGTCATCGGGCAGATGACGACCGGCCCGGAGAACCCCATCGCGTCCAGCGGGTCGAGCCAGTGCCTCATGAGAGGACCGGTGAGATGGTTGCCCACCTCCGGCTCGTAGACGATCCTTACGACTTCAAGGTCGAACTGATACCACTTGAGGATATCCGCCGGATTGTCCGTGCGTCTCATTTGGTGCGGATACACGCTCAAGCCAATCCTGAAGCCACCACACATGCTCTCGCGCAAAACACCGCGCATGCGCTCCGCATAGGCGCCAGGCTCGCCGGTGCCAGGCGCGCGGACGGGAAGGCAGATCACCACATTGTGACGCCACAGCATGCTGGCGAACAATTTCAGCAGCTGCACGCGCGGCACCATGAGGCGGTCATCTTTGAACGCGAGGTCAAACCCAAAATCAATGGAGAATGTCGTACTGCCCTGCGCCGCCGCCATTCCGATGAAATTGATAGTCCGGGAGAGAAACTCGTCCACTGATTTTCTTTTATGATCGGCAATCCCCCGCGACAGCGTTAGTGTCGAAAGATTGACCACGTTCACCACCCGCTGCCGCGCCGCCGCGAGAACCGCGGGGAAGTCCTTGTCTTCGCAAGTCTCGGCGGTCACCTCGACGCCGTCGAACAACTCGCCATGCAACATTTCAAATGCCATACGCCACTCGGCGACGCCATACGCCAAGCTCACGCAATACCGCCTACGCGGCAACACCATATCCGGGTTTTTCTCAGACGCCGCCTGCTCCATCTCTCCCCTCCCCCTTTCCCATACTCTCCGCACTTGAACTCTGATCCCCGCGTCATCACTTCTCCGCCTTCATGACATCCTGTCCGGTCCCTTTGCCCAGGTCGGCACCGCGGAAGCTGCTGGTGCCCGGCAAAGACAGGTGGAACTCCCTCGCCTCCTGCAGCTCGACATCAGCAGGAGTCGCAAGGACGAAGTCAAGCAGATGCCCACCGGCAGTTCCGTCATCACTGAGGAAATGGAAATGGTATCCCGGAACTCCGATCGTCCCCACGTAATCGGGCGTACGGAAACCTATCAGAGTGCCGGCGATATTCTCCACGTTGAACACCGGCTGGTTCTTCGTCACCTCCGTCAAGGGTGGGTACGGCTTCACCTGCTTGGGGACGCTTCTGACCTTCACGGACTTGAAGGCGCCGCGTATTTTGATGGCGTGGAAATAGTTGTGGGCCGCGGTCTGCGCGTCGAGCTCCTTTCGCGCGGTGGCAAAGTCGGTCCCTCCCGGCAGTTTGAAGCCGCGGTCGGCATGAAACCATACCACGGTGGCGAACGGGGTGCGGGCGTCGGCTTCCATGACCGCGACTGTACCGTCGGCCCCAACACGTCGGCAGACCCCGTCGAGCACGATCATTTCGCCGTCGAGTCCCTCGAAGGTTCCGATGCCGAAATCACCATGGCGAAGCAACTCTCCGACTGTCGTGTCAGCATCATAATCGCCAACGAGCAGACCGCTGAGCGTGGATTTCTGATAGACGGCTGACTCAGGCTGTGAGTGTAATGAACCGCAGCCGCCGAGAAGAGCCGCCAGCGCGATGGTGCCCAACGACAGCATTACAGCTCTAAATGGCAGCCGACAGCTTTTCAATGCGATTATAAACATGTTTGCACCACCCCCTTGGCAACCGTCAATTTTTCATTACATTAGTCTCACGCATTAAAACTTCCATCAGCACGAGCATTTCAACCAATGACAAACTTCTTTCCTGACGACGCATACGACACTTCTCCCGGGACAACCCGGCGCCTAGGGGATCTGCTCTCCTGCGGCACTCGATCATACTTTCTATACCAACTCTGCGTGAACGTCGTCTTCCGGTTCAGTTGCGACATCAACCGGGGACGCTACTCCGACGCAGGGTGGAACGAGATCAGCCACAAGGCGCTTGCGCTGCTCGAAGGATGCGGAGCGAAAATCCATATCCGTGGACTGAGCTTCGTGGACAAGCCCGCCGGCCCCGCCGTGATTGTGGGCAACCACATGAGCGTCCTTGAGACGTTCATCCTGCCCAGCATACTTCTGCCCCGCAGAAAGATCACGTTCGTGGTGAAGAAAAGCCTCATGACCTATCCCGTTTTCGGCACGATCATGAGGGCGACGAGCCCGATCGCCGTCACCCGGGAAAACCCCATCGAGGACTTCAGGACCGTCATGAACGAAGGGGAGGCTCTCATCAAAAACGGCTATTCTATCATCGTGTTCCCCCAGCGCACGCGGACAACCGTCTTCGCCCCCGAGGAGTTCAACTCGATCGGCGTCAAGCTAGCCAAGAAGACCGGAGTCCCGCTCATCCCGCTGGCTCTGAAGACCGACTTCTGGGGCAACGGCAAGCTGGTGAAGGACTTCGGCGCGTTAAACAGGCGCAGCGAGGTTCATTTCGAGTTCGGCGAACCACTCGCCGTCCACGGCAACGGCAAGGCGGAACACCAGCACGTCGTCTCGTTCATCCAAGAGCGCCTCGCCGCATGGGGACACACACCAAGCCGCAGCGCATAAAAGACGGCGCGGCAGTTTTCAGGAAATATACTCAATTAGGGTGAAAATTTAAAATTGGTTGCGAAAATTTTGAGGAATGGTTTGCGTTCGGAGAGGCCTTCGATACCGAGGTATCGGAGGCTCTCGAGGAACGCGAATCCAAACTCAAAAGATCGCAACCGCGCAGCGGCGAGCCTCTTGCGGCCGTATTTCTCCGATCCTCCTTCGGACGATATTCATATCGCCCGTCAGTCGGATCGAATAAATCCAATCCGCAATCTGACTCGCCAATATTTAAATTTGCACCCTAATTGAGTATAAACGCCGCACCGTTTACGCTCCCCGTGGTATGCCATTGCACGCCGGTGGGCTCATTGCCATTTTCTCAGATGGCGGAAAGCCCCCGACTCTCCGCCGTCGATCAAGCCGAGACGGCCGGTCGCCCGGCATGGTAGACTGAAACACTCGATCAAAACGTCATCAAGATAGAACTCGACGAGACAATCTTCCACGACAAGCCGCCAACGGGCCGGAGAACGAAACGCCATCTCACGGTCAATCCGCGCCAGAACTTGATACGAGGTACCGTCCTCACTTGCCAGCGACAACTCGGCGCGGCCTTGCGCATCAAAGAGAATGCCCACACCACGGCAAGCCTCATACTCGACATAGAGCCCTCTCCGAGGCGCAAAGGAATGTGGCGGCAGGAAGATATCCCCCTCGACAATGACACCATTCGCCGAGGCCATCGGCTCAGTCATTCGGACGTGGGCGCCCCCCTTGTCATCCATGGACACCCCCGTCTCAGCGCGAGCGCGCTTGAGCGTGTCATTGCCTTCCCACCAGCCGAGGCGCAATGTGGACTCCTCATCCACCACGGCGCGTTTGAGGAGTCCAAGGTGGACGCGGTCGCCTGGAGCCATGGAATGGTGGTTGACGAGCAGTCCGTCAGGCGTTGGGAAAAAACGCGAAAAATACGTTTTCCCCGAAAGGAGTGTGCGGTTCTTTTCGGCGGCATAGAACGGCCCCTCAGGCTTGTCAGCCTTCAACGTAACCATAACGCCATGCGTCCCGAACATCATGTAGTAGCGGCTGCCGATCTTCTCTACCGCGCCGACCTCCCCCTCGTCCACCCCGTGAACCTCGGGAGGTGGTAGCGCCGACCAGTTGACGCCGTCAGACGTCTGGCCAAAGCCGAACCGGCCACCAGTGCCGAACTTGGGCGTGGCAGTCCAATAGCCATACGCTCCTCCCTGAGGGCGGGGGACGGTCCAGATGCAGTCCCAGCGGCCCTCTGGCTCATACCACCGTTCATCTTGCACAAACTCAACCCCGCCCCCCAGTTTCCGCCACTTGAGAAGATCATCCGACTCGGCAAAAAAAATCGTCTGCCGGGGCCCCCTCCACTCAGAGTAGTTGAGATGGAATTGGCCATTTGCATTGGGAGCCAGCGACTTCCACGTCGAACCGGTCCCCATCCATGTCACGCCCTTTCCCATGCGTAAAACCGGCCCCATCTCGCGCCATTGATGCCCATCGGGCGAGACGGCTACTGAAATGTTATCCCACGAGGCGCTCGACTTGGCCAGATAGTACAGATAGAAACAACCTTCGTGCCAATACAACCAGGTGTCCCACATGGTTCCAGTTTCCTGTCTTTTCGGAATGTAGAAAATGCTCATCGGGGACTTATCCAATCCGTTAGAATCAAAGGGGATTCACATCTATTGGACATTATATCGAATGGGGAATGAGACTGCAATTGGAATAAACGCACAATCTATTGCACTTTCCGAACACATTGCCCACACATGTCATGCCCCATGCGCGGCAGTCCGAAGGCGTTTGACCCGCTCCTGTACCGGCGGATGAGAGTAGTGGAAAAAGGCGTAGAGCGGATGCGGGTGGAGGTTCGAGAGGTTGTCGGCGGACAACTTGATCAAGGCCCGCGACAGGGCATCGGAGCCGCCGCACAGCGCTACGGCGAAATCGTCGGCCTCACGCTCGAAGCGGCGCGAGAGCATGTGCGCCAACGGCGTCATAGGAAACATGACGATCCCCGCGACGAACTGAAGGATGACCAGTTTCGCCATAAGCGACGCCTGCGGCATCCCGAGCATCACACCAAGGGCATCTCCCTGCACCAAGCGGAAGGCGGCATACATGCCCCCCAAGATAACGAGTTCGACAAGACAGAGCGTCTTCAGGATATGCTTTTTCCTCCAATGTCCCGCCTCATGCGCGAGGACCGCGACAAGCTCGCCCTCGTCCATTGACGTGAGGAGATTGTCGTACAGCACTATCCTTTTGACTTTCCCGATGCCAGAGAAGTAGGCGTTGCCATGGCGGGTGCGCATCGAGGCGTCCATCACGCGGACCTGGCGCACCTCGATGCCGATCCGCGAGAACAACTCCTTGAGCCTGGCGTCGAGCCGTAAGTCTTTCAACGGTTCAAACTTGTTGAACAACGGTTCGATGACATACGGGGCGACATACATGAGGAAAACGCTGAAAAGAGCGATGAAGATCCATACCCACAACCACCAGAATCTCGGGCTTGCCGCAACTAGCCAGAAGGCGCACCCGACAAGAATCGCGGTAAGCGCGCTGGAGAGCAACAATGACTTCACGGCATCAACCACCCATGTGGCCAACGTCATGGTGTTGAATCCATGCCTCGCCTCGATTTTGAACGCTTGAAAGGCTCCGAATGGCAGGTCAAGCACGAAAGAGGCAGCTCCCAAAAGCAGGAAGAACACAACCGTGGTTGCCACTGGCGGCATGCCGAGCGCTCGGATCCATCCATCATACCAGGCGAGGATGCCGCAAAAGATGAACGCAAGCGTCACCAGATTGTTGCAAACAGAAGCTATGCCACCGAAACGGCTTTTCTCCAGCGTGTACTCCTGAATCCTGCGAAGCCGTTCCCCGTCGACCGCCCCCTCGAAGCCGCTCGGGACGTTCATGCCAAACCGACGGAGATGGCGCCGATTGAGATGGTCAAGAAAGGCCTTCGCCGCAGAGACGAGGAGGAAAGCCGCAAGTAGAATGACCGCGCCACGCAGCCTCGCCTCGCCAACCTATCCGCACGATACATGCTCACAAAGGGAACTCGACCTCGGTCTTCGGATCGATCAGTTTAAAGGCTTCATGCCGCATGTTCGGATCGGAACGGAAGCTCAGATCCTTGCCATACTCATCCTCAAGCTCCCGGAGGAAACGGTCGTCCTCGTTCTTGAGCCGGGCGAGGACGGATGGGTGGACGATGACGCGGACGGAAAGGTTTTTGTCCCAATGCTTCCGTCGCAGAAGCTCCTTGAGGGCGCGCTGGATCTCGACGCTGACGGTGAGAGAGGACTTGATCCGCCCCGTCCCTTTACAGTAAGGGCAGTCGTCGTACACGGTGTCGCGGAGGCTTTCATTCTCACGCTGTCGGGTCATCTCCATAAGTCCCAAGTTGGAGATCGGCAGTATCCGCGTCTTGGCGCGGTCGTTCTCAAGCTGCTTGCGCATCCGTTTGGAGACCTTGTCACGGTCCTTGGACGAACTCATGTCAATGAAGTCGATGACGACCAAGCCGCCTATATTGCGCAGACGGAGCTGGCGGGCGGCCTCGTCGCAGGCCTCCAAGTTCGTGGCGAGGATCAACTCTGATTTGCTTCCCGCGGAGCGGCTCCCACCCGAATTCACGTCGATGGCGATGAGCGCCTCGGTCTCGTCGAAACACAAATAGCCGCCACTCGGCAGCCGCACCTGGCGGTGGAAAATGCCGGCGATCTGCTCCTCGATCCGGTAGAACTCGAAAATCGGCGACGCCTTCTGGTAGAGTTTGATCATCTCACTCATCTTCGGACCGGCGACCCGATTGACGAAATCCCGGATGTACTCGTAGTCGTCCTTGTCGTCGATCACCACCGAGTCGATCTCCTCCGTGAGGAAGTCCCGGATGCTCCGTTCGATGAGGCTCGGCTCCTTATAGACGAGACCAGGCCCCCGACGGCGGCGGCGGGCCTCCTCGACCTGCTTCCAACTCTCCAGCAGCATGTTGATGTCGTTCTGGAAGAAGACGGCCTTGCGCCCCTCTCCGACAGTCCGGCAGATGCACCCGACGCCTTTGGGCAGCGGGAGAGACCGTAAGATCTTCTTCAGACGGTCGCGCTCTTTGCGGTCATCGATCTTCTTCGAAATACCGATATGGTTGGCATGAGGTAGCAGTACCAGGTAACGGCCTGGGATGGAAATATTCGTCGTGCACCGGGATCCTTTGGTGCCTATGGGCCCCTTGGTGACCTGCACAAGAACCTCGGAGCCGCGGGGGAATAGTTTCGGGATGTCCTCGTTCCTGACCGAAGGACGTAGCCGCCCGCCGCGGCGGCCTCTGCCGCGGTCGCCATCACCCCGGCGGCGCTCCCGCGGGGCAGATCGCTCGACAGTTGGCTCACTCTCATCTTCGACGTCAGACGCCAGGGCAGGCTCGTCTGCATCCAATTCATCATCCTCATCCTCTGTGGATTCGAGGTCCACATCGCTCTCCTGGTGTTCGGCCTGCTCCGCTGGCGCGGGAGCATCATCCGATGAGCCGTCAATGCTCTCGGAGTGCTCGTACGTGGCGGGAACCAGATCGGAATAGTGCATGAATGCGTTCCGCTCAAGGCCGATATCCACAAACACCGCCCGGAGCGAAGGCTCGATCCGGTCGATCCGGCCCACATAGACCGACCCCACCGGATTGTCGTCGTATTTGCGCTCGAGTTGGTATTCCTCGAGTTTCCCATTGTTCAATATGGCGACCCGCGCCTCAAGCTTCTCACTGTTCACAACTATTAAACGTCCATTAACCATTTTGTTTCAAATCCTTTACAAAGTTCTTTTTTCTTTTTTGCTCTGAGTCGCTCGCGTAATTCACGCGAACGGCGCTTGCGATAGAAGCTCATCAGGCGAGCATATCGCCCGCCTTCAGGCGGCCCCCCCTCAGGAAGTCCGTACCACTCATCTCGTGCTTCCCCTCGGGAACAACCTTGACCAGCTCCAAGGATCCATCGCCACAGGCGACAATCCACCTGCTCTTGTCGGCCACCAAGATGGTACCCGGCTCACCGGTGACCTCAGGCCTCACCACAGCTTTAGTGATCCGAAGATGTCGCCGCGCTTCCCCGGCAACCACCTCGCAGCAGGCGCCTGGCCATGGATGGTACGCCCGAACGCTCCGCTCAATCTCAACGGCGGGCAGTCCCCAGTCAACCCGGCCGTTCTCCTTGGCAATCTTCCCCGCATACGTCGCCGCACCGTGGTCTTGCGCTACGGCGGTCAACTCTCCCGAGGAAATGCCACGCAACACTCCGATGACGCTCTCCGCGCCAATTCTACCAAGTTCATCCTCCAGCGTGTCCGCATATTCGACACCCGTGAGCGGGAGCTCGCACCGCAGATACACCGGCCCGTTGTCAAGCCCCGCCTCCATCCTCATAAACGTGACGCCCGTCGCAGCGTCTCCCGAGCGGATCGCCGCGGCAATGGGCGACGCCCCTCGGTGGCGCGGTAAAAGCGAGGCATGCATGTTCACGCACCCGAGAGGGGGGAGCGTCAATATACCCGTTTTGAGGATTTGCCCAAAGGCGACCAGGAAGACCATGTCAGGGGCGAGAACTCTCAACCTCTCAATGAACTCGGGCGCGTTAACGGACGCAGGCTTCTCAACCGCCACACCCCGCGCCGCGCCCCACTCACCCACCGGCGTCGCAATCAACCGTCTCCCCCTCCCGCCTTGGCGGTCCGGCTGGGTGGCGACGCCAACCAACTCCACTTCGGAAGAGGCACGCAACGCCTCTAACGGCGGTACGGCGATCCGTCCCGATCCGAGAAAGTAGACTTTGAGCTTTTTCGTCTCCATTGTGTCCGCGGCGTTATGGCAAGGTATTCAGGGAAAGCCACCGCACAGGGGGATGTCACGCTGCGCTTTAGATTATTTTAAAGAGGCTTAACGACAGGATGATACGTATAATATTCTTAGCTCAGACAAAATATACAAGCTGTTTTTCATTTTATGAAATTGCGTGGTAGGCGATTCAAATGTATTTTATGGGTCACGGGGGTATGCCGCAGTCCGTTCTTCGCATTCGGCCTGAAGGGGCATCGGTTCGTTTCGCAGCAATCAGCATAGGCTTTTTCGTCGTTACACTATGGATTCAAAATTCTTAGAGATGAAGATCAACAACGAGCTTGGCCTCCTCGCCAGACCCGCCTCGATATACCTCCGCGGCGCCGCCCCCTGCACGTCCGAGCTCA
>CAYTFM010000224.1:0-15474 GCA_964436735.1 uncultured Victivallales bacterium
ATCGATGCGGACTTTAGGAAAAGAATCGCGGAGGATTGAATGGAGATCCGCATATGCGTCGGACTTCTCCCATTTGTCTCTGCAATGGATGATTGCGGGGGCATTGAGCTCATGGGCGAGGGCGAGGAAGTGGTGCAATGTCTTAATTTGTGTTGGCTTGTCGCTATTCTCATAAAAGTAATCAAGTCCAATTTCACCAATGGCGACAAACTTCTCATCTTGCGCGAGTTGTGTAAATGGTGAAAGATCTCCGTTGAAAAGAGACGCCTCGTGGGGGTGCACGCCAGCGGCGAACCACGCATGGGGAAGCGCATGGGCAAAGGATTTGGCGTTAGCAGAACTTGCCTTATCGCTTCCGACAGCTGTGATATACGCAATCCCGCGGCTATTCGCCTCGTCGGCGATGTCTAAAGGATTTGCGGAGGAATCCCAGTGGAAATGAGTGTCAAAAAGGTTCAATTATTTTATGATTCGTAGTTGCTATTTATGTTTTTTAAGTTTTAATTAGCTCATAAGACAATTGTGTAAATTAGCTCATCAAAGTAAAAATAAAAGGGAGTATTGTGTATGCCGAATTTCGCGAATGTGCTGAAGGAGGAAATTAGTAGACTGGCGCGCAAAGAGGCGAAGAGGACGGAGAAATCACTGAGGGACACTGTCGCGTTCCTGAGGCACAGCGTCCTTTCTCAGAAAAAGAAGATCGCTTCTTTGGAAAAGGACATAGCCGTCATTATGAAGAAATCCGGATTGAGCCAGGCTGTTGAAGTCTCGAATCCGGACGAGGTTGAGAAGTCCCGTTTCTCTCCCAAGCTCATCGCCCGCTTGAGGAAGAAGTTAGACTTGAGCCGCAGTGATATGGCAGCCCTGGTCGGCGTGAATCCCAATTCCATCTTCCTGTGGGAAAAAGGGCAGACCTCACCCCGTTTCGCCGCGAAGGCTCGTCTGCTTGAGTTGCGCACCCTTGGAAAAAGGGGCTTGAAGAAACGTCTTGACACCTTGAAAGTTTCCGCTGACGCCGCTTCTGACGCCGAGTCCGACGCGTCCTCTGAAACCGCCGCGAAGAAAGCGGCGAAGCCCAAAAAACAGAAAAAGGCCAAAAAGGCTGTGAAGACGGCCAAGGTGAAGACCGCCAAGTCCAAGGCTTTTGCGAAGAAGGCGAAGGCGGAGAAAAAAGCTGCTGATAAGAAAGTGGTTGCGGAGAAAGTAGTCGAAACCGCTGCTCCTGCCGAGAAGGAAGTCACGGCGGAAGCCGCCACGTGATGAAACAGGACGGCCGCTAACCATCCTTGCTATCCGTGCCCGTCTGTGACGGGCATTTTTCTGTTATGCCGAGGGCTGGGCGCACGTGGTATAGCGTCTTGCGCATGAGGAGACCTTGGGAGTCCGATGATTAAGAAAACCCTTGTCTTTCTGTTTGTCGTTGCGGTGGTCGGGGTGGCGTGCCTTCCCTGGTGGACCACCCATATGGCCGACACGGTGTTCCAGGACTTCAAGGATCCCATGGCCACGAAAAAAATCGCGAAGGCCATGGAGTGGAAAATGCGTCTGCAGATGCATTCTCAGGCGAGGGAAATTGCCGAAAAGGCGATTCTGTATTTCCCTGAGAGCGATATGTTCCCATGGTTCATCCAAAAAGCCGCTGTGTGCGCTGACAAGGAGCGGAAACCGCGCATCGCCTTGCGTTGGTACCGACGCTTCGTCGAACAATTCCCGAAGCATGAATTCGCCGCTGAGGCGAAAGCCAAGATCGAAAGACTCCGGGCCGTCAACGAGGACTAACTCCCCCCATGTCTCCTTTGGATGACACGCTGCAACTTCTTCTCCGTCGAGAATCGTTGAGCTTCGAGCAGGCGCGTGGCGCGATGCGCGAGGTGATGGACGGTCAGGCGCTGCCCGTGAAACTCGCGGGATGGCTGATCGCCCTGCGGATGAAAGGCGAGTCTCCTGACGAGATTGCCGGCTGCGCCGCCGCCATGCGCGAGAAGATGGTGCCCGTTCGCCCCAAGACTGCTGATGCCGTGGATATTGTGGGGTCTGGTGGCGACCAGAGCGGCACGGTGAATGTCTCGACCGCCGCGGCGTTTGTCACCGCCGCCGTTGGGGTTCCTGTGGCGAAGCACGGCAACAGGGCCGTCTCGAGCAAATGTGGCAGCGCGGACGTGTTGACCGCGCTTGGCATCCGCATTGAGATGACCCCGGAGGAGATGGCGGACTGTCTCGATGCGACTGGCTTCACCTTCATGCTCGCACCTCTTCTGCATCCCGCCATGCGGCATGCCGCGCCCGTCCGCAAGGAGTTGGGGACGCGGACCGTTTTCAACATTCTGGGACCTCTCTGCAATCCGGCTGGCGTGAGGCGGGCGGTCATCGGCATCTACGACCTACGGCTCTGCGAGGTCATGGCGAGGGCGGCGTCGACCCTCGGCGCGGAGCGTCTGCTTGTTGTTCATGGCGGAGATGGTCTCGACGAGATTACCATCACTGGCTCCACACGGATCTACGAACTACGTGACGGCGACGTGCGCGGCTATCTGTTCGATCCGACATCGTACGGTGTCCGCACCGCTTCGATTGACGAGGTGAGGGGCGGGAACGCGGAGGTTAACGCGCAACTCATCGTTGATGTCTTTTCCGGACGGAAGGGGCCAATCAGAGACTTCATCGCCCTCAATGCGGCGGCCGCGCTCCTCGTGGCGGACAAGGCCGCGGGATGGGAGGCCGCCCTTGAACTCGCCTTCAATGCGATCGACAGCGTCGAAACGCTGAGAAAAATCGAGGAAGTGCGGTCGTTCACCCAAGGGTCAAAAACGAAGTCAGCGGGAAACGCCGCCTAACTTCTCCGCCATGCGGCGTGGTTGACTGTGATCCCTTCCGTCTGGAATCTCCGCTCGAAGTCGCTGGCAAGGCCGGCGAGATCGCTGATCTGCGAGTCGTCTCTGCCGAAAAGCCCTGAAAGTTCGATCACCCGCACCGCGTCGGTGAAATAGGGTACATCGTCGGTCGCCACATGAAGAACACCGCCGGGTTTGACTGTCCTGCCCAGTTGTCCGACGAATTCTGAACTGACAAGGCGGTGCCATCTGTGTCTGTCTTTCGGCCATGGATCCGGGCACAGAATGTGAAGTCTGTCGATGGAGGCGTCGGGGAGCAGCCCTCCCACAAGTTGCCATGCCTCTCCGCGCAGGGGCGTGATGTTCACGACGCCCCTCCTCGTCATTTTTCTACATAGTTTCCGCAGGCGTCCCAGCATGACGTCGGCGGCGAGCACGAGGCGCTCCGGGAACCGCTCTGCCAGCAAGACGGCGAAGGATCCCTCGCCGCAGCCGAGATCCAGTTCGACGGTTTTCCCTGGAGTGAGCGGGAATTGGCCGAAGCGGTTGCTGAGGAAATCGATGCGATTGTCTTCCTGTTTGGATTTCATAGGGTTTTAATGTAGATTACCTATTCGATTTTACTACAAAACAAAACCTCATCCCGCAAGGCGGGCCTGCCCGCCCCCCCATAGAGGAACATACGCTATGAATAATTTCACGCCTCGGTCAAAACAGGTTATGATGCTCGCCCAGAAGGAGGCGATGCGTTTCAATCATGATTATGTGGGCACGGAGCATTTGCTCCTCGGCCTCTTGAGCCTTGGGCAAGGCGTCGCCGTGTCGGTGCTGAAGTCCATGGGCGTCAACCTCGAGAATCTCCGCCTCGAGGTCGAGAAGCAGGTCGGCACGGGGGGCACCACGAAACTTGAGGGCGCGCCTCCGTACACCCCCCGTCTCAAGAAGGCGTTGGCCCTTGCGGCGCAGGAGGCCAAGTCGATGAACTACAACTACATCGGCACCGAACATCTTCTGCTCGGCATCATCAAGGAAGGGGAGAGCGTCGCCGCCCGAGTGCTCAAGAACCTCAAGGTCGACATCGAGAAGGTTAAGAAGGAGGTGCTGAAGGCGCTCGATCCCAACTTCTTGCCCACGGACGGCGATCAGGACATGTCTTCCAAGCCGGCTCCTGACACCGGGGGCGGTGACTCGTTGGCGGCCTTGCGCGCGTTCAGTCGTGAACTGACCGAGCTCGCCCGTCTCGGCAAGCTGGATCCGGTCATCGGCCGCAAGGACGAGATCGAGCGGGTCATTCAAGTGCTCTGTCGGCGAACGAAGAACAATCCGGTGCTTATCGGGGAGGCGGGCGTCGGGAAGACGGCGATCGTCGAGGGGCTCGCCCAGGCGATCCTGTCGAAAAACGTTCCCGAAATACTCCATGACAAGATGGTGTTTGCCCTCGATCTTCCATTGATGGTCGCCGGCACCAAGTACCGTGGTCAGTTCGAAGAGCGGATCAAGGCGGTGCTCGACGACATCCGTAACTCGGGGAAGGTGATCGTCTTCATCGACGAGCTCCACACGATTGTCGGCGCGGGCGGTGCCGAGGGCGCCATGGACGCTTCGAACATCCTCAAGCCCGCCCTCTCGCGGGGTGAGCTCCAGTGTGTCGGAGCGACAACGATGGACGAGTACCGTAAATACATCGAAAAGGACTCCGCTCTTGAGCGGCGTTTCCAGTCGATCATGGTCAATCCGCCGACTGTCGAGGAGACCATCTCAATCCTCAAGGGGCTTCGCCCCCGCTACGAGGAGCATCACCATGTCCGTTACTCCGACGCCTCGCTTTCCGCCGCCGCCAAGATGGCCGACCGTTATATCAGCGGGCGTTTCCTGCCCGACAAGGCGATCGACGTGATGGACGAGGCCGGCGCCAGGACGCGCATCACGAACGTTGTCGCGGCGCCTGACACATCCGACCTCGAAGGAAAAATCAAGGAGGCGCAGAAAGCCAAGGAGAACGCCATCTCCGCCCAGCGCTTCGAGGAGGCCGCCTCCTTCAGGGACAAGGAGAAGGGGCTCAAGGCCGAGCTCGACGAGCGGATGGAGCAGTGGCGGAAGACGAAGGACGAGAAGATCGTCGAGCTCGAAGTGCACCAAATGACCGAGGTCATTTCCAAGCTTACAGGCATTCCTGTCCGTCAGATGGAGCAGGGCGAGGCGGAGCGCCTGTTGAAGATGGAGGAGGAACTGTGCAAGACGGTCGTTGGGCAGGATGATGCGGTGCAGACGATCTCCCGGGCTCTGCGCCGTTCCCGCGCCGACCTCAAGGATCCTCGGCGTCCCATCGGCTCCTTCATTTTCCTCGGCCCCACCGGCGTGGGCAAGACACTGCTTGCCAAATCCATGGCGGAGTTCATGTTTGGCGATCCGGACGCCCTCATTCAGATCGATATGTCGGAGTATATGGAAAAATTCAACGTCAGCCGGCTCGTCGGCTCTCCTCCTGGCTACATCGGCCACGACGAGGGAGGACAACTTTCCGAGCGCGTGCGTCGCCGCCCCTATTCTGTTGTGCTGTTCGACGAGATAGACAAGGCTCATCCCGATGTCATGCACATGCTGCTGCAGATCATCGAGGAGGGGAAGCTCACCGACAGCCTTGGCCGCCGGGTCGACTTCCGGAACACGGTCGTCATCATGACCAGCAACCTCGGAGCTGAACGCATCGGCAAGGGGGGGACCCTTGGCTTCGCCACCAACGACAAGACGGAGTCATACAGCAAGGAGGCGGAGAAGCTCATCGACGAGGCGAAGAAATTCTTCAAACCCGAGTTCCTCAACCGCATAGATGAGACGATTGTTTTCCGCCGCCTCAACCGGGATGATCTGCGCAAGATCGTGAACCTCGAGATCGACAAAGTCCGTGAGAGGCTCGGCGCCCAAAATTTCCAGATCACCCTCGCCAACGAAGTCCTCGACTTCCTTATCGACCGTGGCTACCAGCCCGAGTACGGTGCGCGTCCGCTGCGCAGGGCCATCGAGCGGCACCTCGAGGACCCTCTCGCCGAGGAGATCCTCAGGGGGAACGTCAAGTCGGGCGCCGTCATCGATGTGAAGATCGACAACAACAAGCTTCTCTTTTTTCCGAAACTGCCATCGGCCGACCAGGAGGCCGCTCCCGTGAAGAGCCGTCCTTCGGCGAAGAAAAAGGCCAACGAGAAACAATAAGGAGAATAGTGCGATGAGGAAGTTGATTGTGTTGACGTTGTTCTGTGCGGCAATTTTCTTGTCCGGCTCCGTCCATGCCCAGACCAAGGATGGTGCGTATCTGAAAAAGGCTACCTTAAAAGAATACGTGCCCTGCGACGACAAGGATCTCCGCGAGAACCCGAAGAGTTTCGACAGGAAAAAGATCAAGCTGGAGATTAGCTTCACGAATAAAAGAAGTTACCATCTCATTGGCGATAGCGATTATGACTGGATCGATCCCGACCTGCCCGGCTCAAAGACCCTTCGCAGTAATCTCATGCGCAGCAGATACTACCATTTTATGCAGGAGGACCGTGAGACCGCCGTGCCGATCGTCATCAGCATCACCGATAAACCCAAACTGATTCCCATTGTGGAGAAGTTCCGCGAGCGCGACGACATCGTCATTTTCGGAAGGGTGAAACTTTTCGTCCCCAAAGTCAGCATGGGCCAGGACAAGGGAAGGATCGAATACATGGTACAGGTTGACGATGTCATGCTGAAAGAGGGCACCGACGGTGAAGACAAGGACAAGGGAAAGGGCAAGGACGACAAGGCGGATGACGACAAGGCAAAGTCGGGAGCCGAAAAGAAGTTGAATATTGAAAAGAACCCTGGCGTCAAGTGACTGCGGACGAGTTGTTCGAGCTTGTTGACGAGGCTAATAATGTCATCGGTGTCGCGCCTCGCGGGGAATGCCATGGCAATCCCTCCCTTCGCCATCGGGCCGTTCACGTGGTGGTTTTCGATCGGGAATTCCGCATTCTGCTCCAGAAGAGATCGGCCTCGAAGGACGTCCAGCCGGGTAAATGGGACTCCGCCGTGGGCGGACACCTGATGCCTGGCGAGGATTTCGAGACGGCCGCCCGCCGCGAGATGAACGAGGAACTTGGCGTCCCCACGACCCTGCCACTGCGACATTTGTTCGACCTGTGCATCTCGAACAGCATCGAGACGGAGAGCGTCAGAGCCTTTGCCACCGTCTATGAGGGGCCTTTCAGGCCGAGTCGTGACGAGATTGACGAGATACGGTTTTGGACGGAAACCGATTTGCGCAAAGAGATGTCCGAGGCTGCGTTTACCCCCAATTGCGTCGTCGAGATAAACCGGATTTGGGAGCTCGGAGCCAGGGTGCGGGAACTGCTGGTGCTCCTATGAAACTAACCACCACAAGACCTATCCGAAATTCTAATCTCGAATAACCGAAACCAAACATGCGATGTGTACCCGTCTGTTTCGGATTTCGTGCTTCGATTTTCGGATGTAGGTTGCGGCGAAGCCGCTTAACTTATCTATGACTTCCATTTGGGATCGTTTTAAAAAAGACAAACTTGCCTTGATCGGACTTGCGGGTATCGTCCTCCTCGTCGCCATGGCCTTATGCGCACCGCTTCTCGCGAATGGCAGGCCTCTCCTTCTGTGGAAGGACGGATCGCTCTCGTTCCCGTTTCTCCGCTACCTGTTCGCACCCGACTCATCAGAGCGCACCGTGGAGAAGTTGCTGAATTTCTGCCTATTGTATGTGCCTTGCATGGCAGTGATTTTGAGGCTCTTATCTCGGCGGAAAACCCTCAAGGCCGCCTGTCTTGTCGCCGCGGCGCTTCTCCTCGCCCTCCCCTTCGTGACGACGAAACGCATCCTCGACAAGACAGAGTGGCGGCAGGTGGCCGCCAATATGAAACAGGGGGACTTCGCCGTGTTCGCTCCCGTCTGGTACGGCCCTTTTGAAAACGTGGCGTCCCCGTACGAGAAGCCATCGGGACGCCATCTGCTGGGGACCGACAACATCGGCCGCGATGTCCTCTCCCGTGTGGTGTACGGGGCACGCGTCTCCGTCGCCGTCGGTTTTCTCGCCACCATCATCTCTCTCGCGATCGGAACCGCTGTCGGCCTTGTCTCCGGCTATTTCGGAGGGAAGATCGACATGGTGGTCATGCGCGTCGTCGAGATCATCATCTGTTTCCCGTCGTTTCTCCTCCTGCTCATCCTCATGGCGATAATGATGGACAGGAAGTTCGAACAATCGGTTTTGATTGTGATCCCTGTCATCGGACTGTTGGGGTGGACTGGGCTGACGAGGATTGTCCGAGGTGAGGTTCTGAAGCAGCGCGCGCTGCAGTACGTGCAAAGCTGCGAGGCGCTTGGCGTGCCTGTCTGGAGGATCATGTTCGTCCATATCCTTCCTAATGTCAGTGGCCCGATTTTCGTCACGGCCGTGTTCGAGGTGGCGTCCAATGTTCTCGCCGAGAGCGGCCTTAGCTTCCTAGGGTTTGGTGTTCAGCCTCCCACCGCCAGCTGGGGCGAACTGCTCAAGGAGGCCTTTGTGTCGCCGCTTCAGTACTGGCATCTCACGCTATGGCCCGGGTTCCTTATTTTTCTCACCGTCTCCTCGTTCAATCTTGCGGGCGAGGGGTTGCGGAAAGTTTTGGATCCAAAATCGGCGAAGTGAACGACAGGGGGGGCAAAAGATTCATGCGCATGAAGGCATATCGAGCGACGATCAAGGGGCGTGTGACGGGGGTTGGCTTTCGTTATTCCGCCATTCGTGAGGCACGGCGGTATCCCAGTGTCACGGGGTGGGTTCGCAATGCGGACGACCGGGTGGTCGAGGCGTTTGTGCAAGGTGATGACGACGAGGTCGAGGAGATGCTGGCATGGCTGCGGCATGGACCCGAGTGCGCCCATGTCGAGGAGTTTGATGTTTTAGAGGCGTTTCCGGACGCCTCGCTCACCACATTCGGCGTGGATTTTTGACGTGCCTAATTCCGCTGGAATGCTGTGCGCATAGAGAGGGGGGTGATCGCCAAATACTTTCTGCCGATAGCGCGATGACAAGAGGCTATTCGTGATGTAGAGTACCTTTTTGCGGGATTCGTCCACGCCGCTGGTTCTTGCCAGTGGAAGCGTGTCGCCGCGATGCCCGCAGAACCCCCTTGAAATGGTCTATAGTGTCATGAATAGCGGTTTTCCCGCAGAGCGAATAGCGTTAGTTCGAGGTTTGAATATGCGGCATTTCTCTAAGCGTTTCCCGGTGATACTGGGATGCGCGTTTCTCTTTGGATGTTATTCCTATAAACCACCACCGGAGATAGTCGAAGACGACCAGTACACCGCAAGAACCAGGATTGAGCAGCGGGCGCTCCCCGTCGATGTCAAGGTGCTCCCCTTGGATACGGCGGTGGAGGTTGCACTTGCGAATAATCCGACGTATGCAGTGACACGGCATTCGATCGCGGCTGCCTACGCCAGATTCTACCAGTCCTTCTCCGCGTTTTTCCCCACGGTCTCCGGCAACTTCAACGCCACTCAGTACCAATACGTGCCGCAGAATCAGGGAGGGCAGGGGGGTGACACCAAATGGCGTCCCACCTACGGGGCGCTGCTGTCGGGGCAATGGGTGGTCTTCAATGGCCTGATGGACACCATGAACATGCTTGGCGCGCGCGCCTTGGCGAAGCAGTCGGAGTCATTGAACCGCGACGCGCGCCGATTATTGATTCAAGCGATTACCCTGACCTATAACCAGGTGCTGCTGAATCGAGCCCACATGCGGGTCTCGGAGGCGGATGAGGTGTTCCAGCAGCAGATGGTTGACGACACGCAGTTGAAGTATGACGCCGGTGCGTCTTCGCTCAGCGACCTTCTGAATTTCAAGATTCTGAAGAACAATGCGACGGATAACGTGATCATGGCGCGGTTGAGTTATGACACCTATCGGTTGATGCTTGCGGAGTTGATGGGGTTGACAACCGGTTCAGTGCCCGACGACGTCCAGTTCCCCGAGATAGACATCGGGCATGAGATGGAGTTCTCTCTCGAGATCGAGTATTTCCTTGACATGGCTCTTTCCCAGCGGCCAGATCTGAAGGCGTTCAGAGAGGCGCTGTCGGCTTCCCAATTCAGTCTCTACTCGACGTGGGGCAGCTTCCTCCCACAGGTGGTGCTCGACATGAACTATGGGTACAGCCGGACGGACCAGAAGGAGAATTATCCCATCGGCAGCGCCCGCCCCCGGTCATATGATCTGCTGTACAATTATGGCATGAATGTGAACTGGCTGCTTTTCGATGGCGGCTCTCGCTGGATGCAGGTGCGGCAGGCGCAGGCCAACGTCGCCATCGCCGAGGAGCAGGTGGCCTCAAGTTGGATAAGCGTCGTGACCGACGTGCGGAAAGCGCATGCCAAACTGCTGGCGAGCATCGCCTCCGCCAAGATCCTCAACGAAACCTTGGAGATGACCAAGAAGCAGAGAGATCTGGTGCGCGAGGAGTACAACGCCGGCAACACGTCCGTCACCCGCCTGAACGAGGCGCAGAAGGACTTGATCACGGCCGAGTTGAATGACATCTCGGCTCTGATTGACATAGAGAATTCGCGGGCCCAGTTGGAGGCCGCCTCGGGGGTGCGGTGATGACACCCCATTACGATCGTATTTGAAGATGAGATCTGTTAAGAACGCAGGTAGAAAAATGAGTCAATTGTTTCTTGGGGTGGATATTGGTTCCACGACGCTGAAGGCTGTGCTGGTGACTGACAAGGGGAAGGTCCGCCACACGTTGTACCAGAGGACGCGCCCGGTCGAGGGCGGCAAGTTGACCTGCACTGGCCGCTGCGGGCAGTGCGGGCAGTGCAATCTGGGGGCCCTCCAAAAGACGCTCACCGATTTCCTGGCAGACGCCGGGTGTGCTTTCGGTGACATCGAATGCACGGTCGTCACGGGCAGTCAGATCATTGAGGACACCAAGCGCTTCATCCCCTATGACTTCCAGGTCAGCGAGGTGACCGCCCACGTCGCCGGCGCGTTGAAGTACTATCCGGACTGCCAGGCGATTCTCGACGTCGGGGGGCAGGACAGCAAGGCGATGATCTACAACGAGAAGATGCGGATGTGGACCTCCAAGATGAGTGGCATATGCGCCGCGGGCACGGGGGCGTTCCTCGACAGCGTCGCCGCCAAACTCAGTATTCCCATCGAGGACATGGCGGACAAGGTCAACTACGATTCCGATCTCGAGGTCTCGTCGATCTGCGCCGTTCTCAGCGCCACCTCCATCAACAAGTTCAAAAACCGCTACCCGCTTGGCGACATCATCGGCGGGGCGTGCCGCGCTCAGGCGAGGACGGTCATCTCCGGCGTCGGCGAGATCTTCTACAACTACAAAGGCACCATCATCTTCCAGGGCGGTGTCGCCTCGAATCAGGCCGTCGCCTACTATCTGAAGGAAATTACGGGCAACGAGATCGCCATCCCGAAGTTTCATCGGGTGATGGGTGCGCTTGGCGCCGCCTACCTCGCCCAGGAGTACGCCGGACTCAAGAACAAACTCGTCAGGAAGTCGGTCTATGCCGAAGGCACCCAGCTGAAGTCCATCACGCTCCGCGCCAAGCAGACGAGCAAGGAGTTCTTCTCGAAGAGCAAGGCTCCGCTGGTGTGGCGCAATCTCTTTTTCCCTTCCGAGATTTTGAACGCCCTCGGCGTCAGGTCGCTCACGCTCGAGACCTACGCCGCCCTGCACGCTCGGAGCCGCAAGAAGATAAAGTCGTTCTTCGACAAGGCCGCCTACAAGGGATTCTCCGCCGAGACCTGCTCGTTCCTCCGCGTCCTCGAGGGATGCGATCTGCCCAAGCCGGATTTCGGCGTCTCGACCGCCGAACCCTGCCAGCAGGGCGAGCGCATTTTCGCCGACCTTGTCCGTTCATATGGCTTGAAAGATCGCTTCTACTCCCTGCAAACGCCGATCACACACGACGATGTGGCGGTAGAGCATTTGGCGGATGGGTTGGCCGAGGCGGTCTCGCATATGGAAAAGGCCATGGGGCTCAAAATGGACATGGGGCGTCTTGCCGAAGCGTGCGACATATCCAATGAGGCACGCGGCATCTCGTTGAAATGCAATGAGTTGAGGTTCACGAACCCCCCGCTCATCCGAGGGGGGCTTGCCGTCTATTTCTCCATCATCTTCTCGCAGCTGTGGGGCCGCCGGGAGCTGGTGGACCAGCAGAAGCTCTTTCTGGAGGAGCTGGAGCAGCGCAAGGCGCAGCTTGACGGGAAAATCGGCATCGATGACACACACAGAGTGTTGTGGCTCCATTTGCCGCCATTCTATGACAGTCGACTTCTCGACTTCATCGAGCTATCATGCGGTGCGCCGATCGTCTTCGAGGAGGTCAACTTCATTGGCTGGGAGCCGCTCGACACCAGGGATCCGTACCGCTCCCTGGCGCGGAAGCTCCTCACCGTCGGCTTCCTCGACCCGGAGCTCCGAGTCCGTCATATCAAAAACTATGCGGCTCACGGAAAGTTCAACGGCTGCATCCTCTACAACCATGGGTTTGGCAGATGCTCGATGGCCGACAGTTGCTTCATCAAGCATCTCCGCGAGGAACTGCAGGATGCGGGGATTCCACTGTTGGTGCTTGACGGCGACTGCGTGGATCCGACCACGGATCCCTGCAGCACCTTCACCAAGATCAGCGCCTACATCGAGGCGTTGAACTGCCATAAATATGGGAATTTTTTCGGCGTGGTCGATCCGACAGTCCAGTCACTCGCCTTGCCGCATCTGAAGGATGGTCGGCAAACGGTGCCATTCGCCCCTGTTTCCGCATGCAACAGTGCCGCCACGTGTCGTGGGTGCCATTGACTTTGCCGCGGGGTGAAGCGGGAGAAGACTCATGCCTCTTGTGCTGATAACCGGAGACGACGACACCGCCATCAAGGCGAAGGCTGCCGCGGTGGTCGCGGAATGCGTTGCCCAGTCCGGTGATGCCTTGTCGCTGGAGGTGATCGACTACAAGAGCGTCAGACTCGGGAAGGCCGGATCCGCCTCTTCAACGTCGGAAAGCGCGAAACCCCATCAGATCGTCTCCGAGCTCGTCAAGGCCATTGGCGTTCCCTCCTTCTTCGGCACGAAGCGCACCTTGTGGCTTAAGCACTTCGCCGGGTTCAAGCATTCCTCCGATGAGGACGGCGAGGAGTCGTCGGGAACGGGCAAGGGCAAGAAGGATTCTCCGCTTCAGAAGGCGTTCTCCGACGTTGTTGACATGATCAACGCGGGGTGCCTGGATGACACGACGCTGGTGATCGATGCCGCCGAGATGGACCGCCGGAGCTCCTTCTATAAATTCTGCGAGAAGAAAGGCGTGGTGCATCTCTGCCAGAAGCTCAATACGATGGACAAGAACTACGGCCGGAGTCTCCGCGAGAAGATTGCCGAGATCTGCGCCGCGGAGGGAACCCGCATCGACCCGGCGGCGATCGACTTCATCGCCGAGACAGCTGGTGGCGACACCGGGAGGCTCACCATGGAGGTCAGGAAGTTGGCCTGCCACGCTGACCTTGCCCGTGGTATAACCTTGGCGGACTGCCGCGAAGTCGGCGCGAGAACACCCGAGGCGGCGGCATGGGCGTTTGCGGACGCCTTGGCGTCAATGAGCCTCGATTCGGCTCTTGGATCTCTTGATGTTCTGCTTGAAAGCAAGCGCGCGGAGTCGTCTTCCAGTTCGCGGCCTGAGCTCCCCATACTGTACGGCGCCATTTCGAAGTTCAAGGATCTGATCAAGATGGGGGCCGCCGCGTCGCGTCTTTCAATCAAAGGCAGATGCTCCTACCAGACCTTCCAGGCAAAGATCGCCTCCGCTCCCGAGGAACTGAAGACGGAATTGGAGGACAACCCCATCGTCTCATGGCATCCCTATCGGGCTTATAAGGTCTACGAGCAGTTCGCCGCATTTCCCCAGGAGCGCATGGCCCGCTGTCTGACGTTTCTGCTTGAGGCCAACCGCGAACTGGTGTCGAGCGCGTCATCGCCGCGGCTTGTCCTCGAGAACCTCGCCGTCGCCATCTGCGCGCGCGGTAAATGACTTTTCGTTGATCCTGCTGTCTAAATTAAGATAAGGAGGATAATCCCATGTCGATCAAAACGAAACTGACGCTCTTCAGCATCGCTCTCGTCGTCGTGCCCTCGCTCGTGCTGTCCTTATCCTATCTGTTTGTGCTTCGGCAGTTGGCGGGGAAGGTGTCTGCGGACATGGGGGCGGAAATAGAGAAGACGTCCATTCAGCAACTGCAGGTGGGGACGCAGAGTGATCGTGACCAGATATTTTCTTTCATCCGCTCGGTTGAAAGCGACCTTTGGAAACTTAGCTCATCTATAGTGTTGAAGAGTTATCTGACCGACAAGTTGAACACGGAGATTGCGAAGGCGTCTGTGCTGGAAGAATTGAAAACCTATTACCAGTACGCATTCCTTCCCGATGCGGACGGGACGCCATTCCACTTCTACGAGCAGATCAGGTACATTGATAAGAAAGGGGACGAGCGTCTGAACGTCAAATTGGGTAGGGTAGAGGCGGCCTTGGGAACACGGTCGGGCGTCGATTGGTTTGTCAAGGCGTGCAAGCTTAAGCCCGGAGAACTGAGCTACAGCAGGGCGGAAATCTCGAAAAATGCGAGCCGTCCAGTATTACGCGTCTCCAGCCCCGTCTACCTTAACGGCGAGTTGGATGGCGTGATCACTTTCAATCTTGAACTGCATGCGTTGAAGCTTATTCTGCGCAACCGGGTATATGGCAAGACGGGATATCCCTTTATAGCCGACCCGGCTGGCTTCCTTCTCGTCCATCCGAAATACGGCCTCCACAACAAGGATGTTTGTATTCTCGAAAAAAAACATGGAGAACTCGCCACGTTCACCGCGTCCGCCCTCTCTGGAAAGGAGGTGTCGGGAAGTTATGTGTTCGAGGAAAAGGAGAAATATGCCGCGTTCTCCTTCATACGCCTCGGAGAGACCACCTACGCCATGGGGGCGACGGTCTTTAAAAGCGAGATGGATGAAGGCGTGAGGACCGCGAGGAGCAGCATTGAGAACGAGTCCCGGAAAGTCGTGCAGATCGTGTGCCTCATTGTTGTCGCGCTGGGACTTGTCGGAGGGATTGGCGGGGCCTTGTTGAGCAGACTCATCTCGAAACCGATTCACACGGGTGTCGAATTGTTGGCGGAAGTCGCGAAAGGCGACATCAAGGAGGTCCCGCAGGACCTGTTGTGTCGCACGGATGAGATCGGCCAATTGGCTGCGGCGATCCAGGAACTCATCGTCGCCACGAAGGCGAAAGTGTGCATTGCGGACGAGGTGGCCAAAGGTAATGCGTCAGGGGTGACTGTCACGCTCGCGTCCGACAAAGACGTGCTGGGCAAAGCTCTTCAGGCGATGGTCGGGACGATCAACGCGCTGGTGGCGGACGCCGCCATGCTGGCCAAGGCGGCCGTCGATGGTAAGCTTGCAGCTCGCGCCGACGCTTCAAAGCATCAGGGCGACTTCCGCAAGATCGTGCAGGGCTTCAACGAAACGCTGGATGCCGTGATCGGCCCGCTGAACGTGGCGGCGACCTACGTCGACAAGATCTCCAAAGG
>CAYTFM010000225.1:0-206 GCA_964436735.1 uncultured Victivallales bacterium
TCTAAGCTCTTGATATTCTATCATCTCAGCGATTCTATTTATTGTTTTCAATGGCCGCATCGGACTTGCAACGTGTTGCGCACGGCCAATGATACATGCAATAATCCAACCAAGTCCTAGGCCGGCATCCAAATCCGTGTAAAACCTGATCTCGTCAGGCTTTCTATGGGGATATCCCCTTAAAGGCCATGTAGTATTGCCAGGAT
>CAYTFM010000225.1:216-13832 GCA_964436735.1 uncultured Victivallales bacterium
CGTAACCCGAGTCAAGCACATAGACTATTTGAGCGAAATGGGTGGGGGTGGCCAATGCCAGTTTCTCCCACTCTTTTTCAATCTCCTTGAGAGATGTTGTACTCGTCGCCAAGATAAAGCAAAGAGGCCAAGCGTGGTTTTTTAATCCCGTGTATTCTTTTTCTTTATCCTTGAAAACGGGGATGCTCTGTATGTCTTTCCAGGCTTTATGAAACTCTTTCTTTGTGAGTGTTGATTTTATTGAGAAAGCCGCTATCACTTGGTCCACTAAGGCGTTGTTCTTTCCTTGCCGTGTTTCAGAAGGACAAAAAGCAATAGCCTCTGGTATCGTGACGATAATGTCCATCTGGTTTGATCTGTTGTTCTCGTGGTCATATATGTGGCCACCCCTCAAAACCTTCACGTTATTGCCAAGATTGTCTTGCAGAAACTCGGCGAAAATCTTCTCTATCTCCTCTCCTAAATCACTGTTGTTTTCTAATAATCTCGCCCCTTTCACTTGCTCAAGGAGCCCCAATCTAATGATGTCCAAATGTGTTTCTAAAGATCGTTTGAAGTTGACTTCGTTTTTCAGTTTGTTCTCAGTCGAACGTATGTAACCGAATATCCTCTCAATATTGACAAGAACGGGGCACCATAACTTTTCTGACAAATCGCTTGCCTTTTTCTCAATAGCCCGAGCCCTCTTGAAAAAATGCTCAACGGGATTTGTAGTCTCGTATTTTCCATTGAGCCAATCACTTAAATCGGCCCCTAAGCTGTTCAACTCGGAAAATATGTGTAGGCATTTGTCTTTGCGTTTATGCCCGAGCAATGCTTTTTGCGCCTCAAATACTTGCCGCAAAGCCATTTTAAAATAGAACTCTATCTCGTGACGTTTCATTTTAATCTATTGATATCAAGAAGCATTTCATATTGCACCCCTGGCAGGCATATATCCTCCCATCCCGGTGTTCATGGCATCGAAGAGGTCAGGAAAGCGGCTCTGTCACTTGGTCTCTTTCCTTTCCCCCCACCTGATGCGGGGATTCGGATAAATACGACGCATTGCTGTACCATACCATCCTGAAGATACAGAGTCAAAAACTGCGTAGGAGTCAGAATTTGGCGAGCAGAAGGACGCGGGAAGGCAGGATTGCGTCTGTCTCTGCCTTTCAAATACTGAATGATTGCGTCTACGGTTCCACGACGACTCTGTTGCTCGGGTCCCCTTGTAGGCGATGACCTCCCACTCGCACCACCCGTTTTGATCCTTCTCCGATTACTTGCTCCGATCATCTACGTATTCCGTGTCTTTGCGCATCCGTGTCTTTGTCGGGGTAGGGTCATTTCCCCTTCTTGAACTCCACGTCCACCACGTCATTCTCTCTGATGTAAAGAATTATCCTGCCTGATTCGTTCTTCGGTATCTTGCCTATAATGTCTATCTCTTTTTTAATTTCCTTATCATTTAATAGGTATGTCAGAACGGTTTTGCCATTGGGGGGTTTAATAATGCCTTCTTCTTTACCTGAATTTGGATAAATATTGCCAAGTTGCACTATATAGTTGTCACCCCAGTAAATTTTTAATGCCTCTAAGCTGTTGACGGTTCTATTTCTCACGACAACACTATATTCCGGCTCGGACTTGCAGCCGTTACAGCAAAGCAGAACAGTAATCAAAAGGAAATAATTGACGGTTTTCATCTCACACCTCAAGCTTCAGAAACTAATCTCAACCAAGAAACTTCTTCCCGTCAATGTAATGAAATAATCAACACCAACAGCAGAAGGAGCACACTCGGGATCAAGCCAAGAACCCTATGTTTTGTTTCAATCCTTGGGAAAGCCAATAGGGTTCTAAAAAACATAGAGATGGCGATGAAGGACATGATAAAGACAGGGATGAAGAATAGAAATCCCGTGGTCATTCCTTTACTTGCCGCATCACTTCCACCTTTCACGGCAAACATCTCATAAGCCAAGGGCAGGATGAATGCGGCAAGCACAAGAATCATGCAGGTGATGAAGCCTCTGACGATATGTCCCTGGGTGAGGATGGTTTTGATCTCGGCAGGCGAAATATTAGTCTGGCATATGGGGCAGACTCCCGAATCAAGAAGGAACGATCTCCTCTTGTGAGCATTTCCACAGACCATGCATTTCGAGTCAAGAATCATGAAGAGGTTATTTCCATACCTTGATGAGCGAGAGCATGAAGAAGAAACTCAAGAACAGTGCCAGGCATATGTTGAACCCCATGAAGAGGACTCTGACGATGAGTGATGTTGCTCTTTTCGATATTCGCCACATGAGCCATCCAAGGCAGATGAGCATCCCAAAGTACAAGAATCCAACCAAGCCGTCCATGTGCCCATCTTTTGTGTTGATGACGGACAGAAGGCACAATCCAATCAGGAAGACAAACCAACCAGTGCCGAAAGGTAAGAGCCAGCCTTTAGAGAATTGATTTACCACGGTAGCAATCCCGTCACATTTGGACTTCATACCTCAATAATTCAATCCGTGCTGAGAACCACTTCGTTTGACGGGGTGATGGTGAAGATAAGGGTTAGACGTTGCCTGTCTGCGTTTATTTTGTTCTTGACTTCGACTGTCTGTGAATGCTTAACGTTGTCAGGGGTGCTCCATTCAACATTCGCCTTGTCGGGGATTGGCGACTGCGTATCTGCCCTCATATAATATAAACCTTTGCCCTGTGCTTTAATGGATATTGGCCCATAAACAAAATTATTGTATTTAACAACGACATCGCTTATTTCTCCGTCACAAGAATTCTTACACTGAACATCATATTTAGTCCTATCCAATCTTCCGAATAGTAGATATAAGACGAGAATAAGAACTCCGAGCACACAAGCAATCTCTATAAACTTACGCATAACGACCTCAAAATTGGGGATAATAGATTTGTCTTGCTGAAGGGAAAAGCCAATCTTTCATGTACATCAGCATGGGCTTGTTTGTCGCTTCATTCAACCTTGAGTCATGAATATAATCTTTCATGTTGATCGCACCGCTTTTCCATCTCTTGTAAATGGCGTTCTCCACACCTCCGAGCTTCTTGTAGTCAAACATCTGCCCCTTGCTCACCGAATTCCCCATGTCAGCCATCCAAAACAGCGAAGGAATCGAAGCTGTTATGAGGTTGTAACTCGCTCCATTGTCGGAATGGCAACCTAAAAACCTCTTTTCAATCTTTCTTTTCAAGTCAATTGGTTCATCAATGGCGTAAATAGAGTGTAACGGAAAAGTGCCTCTGTATTCGTTGTCTGCAACCGAATGGGCTGTGAATCCAACGTTCCACGGTATGCTAAGGTCATAGCCAATATTAATGTCGTTTCCTGGTATGCCAAACGAGGCGACCGAATCAAATAGACCAAGGAATCTGATCTTGGGATAAACTCGTTCAGGCGTGATGAGTTCGCCCTGGCTGTAGTATTTCTGATAGGATTCATAATTGACCTTTATTCCTTCTTTGGCTATTTTGTTGGCAAGCGCACGAGCCAAGGAAGCACCCCGACTAAATCCAATAATGTCTATGTTGGGATCACCACTGTTGTATTCTTGGACAACTTTTTCATACATCTCATCCACGATGTCTTTACCACCATCTCCTGTAATACCTCCCCAAATCCTATCGAAAAATCCCCCCGAACCGACACCTGGCAAATAAAAAGCTTGACCATCTGTATAGGCGTTTGCCAACTTGGAAATATTTGTGTAATTTGACAATTTATTTTTATTATTCCCAGTACCATCAAACGCATACAGAGCCAGTCCCAGATACTCCACCCTGTTCACCGGATCGTTCCCGCAGAACGCATACAGGTTCAGCCCGCCTTCCTCCTCCATCGGGTCGGCGCAGAGCCAGCGGCAGGTGGAGGGATCGTAGTAGCGGAAGCCGAAATAGTAGAGAGAGGTTTCGGGGTCGAGGTATTTGGACTGGAACCGGAATGGGTTTTGAGAGGCGAAGGGACCAGTCGCATTGATGAGGCGGCCGTAGGGGTCGTAGTCGTACTCGGCGGCGGTGGAGCCGTCGGCGGCGTCGATGAGGGCGTGGATGGTGCCTTGGGAATCCATTGCGGGAATATACGTCTTGCTGGTGGTCTTGTCGACGATGGCGCACAGGCCGCCGACGCCCCCCTGCCCTTGGTAGCTTCCATTGAGATCCAAACCCCATACATAAGAAAGGTTGAGGGTGGTGGGTGGAAGGTTGAGGGGATAGGTGGTGATGGTTTCGGCGGTGAGGAGGCCGAAGTCGGCGGGGGAGCCATCGAGCAGGACGGTGTCATAGTAAAAACTGTGTTCAGTGATTAGTGTCCAGTGATTAGTGTCGGGAGCGGAGTAGACCTGCTTGCAGACACGACGGCCGGCGTGATCGTAGTAATTCTGGATTTTGAGGAGTTTGCCGTTTCTGACGGGGATTTTCGACTCGATGCCAATCAAGCGGTCATCGCTGTCCCAGGAATATTTCCAGATACTGTTCTCGAGGAGGCGGCCGGCCTGATCATACGAGGGCGTTTCCACCGCTTGCGGGACGGGCAGAGAGAGGCTCATCTCCTGGACGACATCGGCGCCAGCTTCGTTACCGGGATTGAGGCCACCTGCGTCCGGGGCGGCTGTCAGGTCATATTTCGCGGCGGAGACGGTCAACTCGGCCGTCACTGCGGAATCGGTGTTTTGGACGGGGATGGTGGCGGTGAACAGCTCTCCGTTGCGCGCCGCGGGAATGTCGTTCACGGCGACCGCGGCATTGGGGGCAGCGGAACCGCACACCTCGAGAGTCGATCCGATTTTCCTGACGGCCATGCGGTTGAAGAGGTCGGGGGTGGAGGTGGAAGAGGAGCCATCCGCTCGCACTTTCCCCATCATGAGCACATTCGCAATGGAGTCGGCATCATAGCGGTAAGAGGCCAGCGGGCCGTTGTCATTCGTCGTTGAGCGGACAGCTGAGCTGAGCTGCCCCCGCTTGTCGTAGAGGAATTCCCATTCCAACGACTTGCCGCACACGTCCGTGATCGTTGTCTTTTTCGTCTTTCCGCTGTCGGGGAAGTGTTCATATGAGAATGCCCCGAGTGGGGTTCCGTCCGTTCCGAGATGGGTAATCTCCGAGATGCGCAGCGTTGAAGGTTCGCGCTCGATGTTCCGCGTGAGAATCGCCTTACCATCGGCAGTAATGACCGTGCTGTCGATGTCCCGCACGCTTCCCGGCCGGTACGCATAAGTGACGCTAATGGGACCTGATACAATGGAGGTGATCCGCCCCGCCTCGTCATACTGATAGGAGATGTTCTCAGTACCAAGCTTCGCGCCACTTCTCACACGTGTCAATTGATCGTAGTGGTATTCTGCCTGAGCCGGGGCGGCGGGTACGGCGGGTGCCGGGGTGAAGGCGACCGCGCCGACGCGTCGTTCCGAGTCATAGTCAACGGCATATGCGCAAACCCCTTCGACGGTAATGGAGCGCGGATCTCCGTGCGAGGTGTGGCTGGCTAGAACGACATTGGGTGCCGCAACCGCGCTCCCTGTGGCCGTATGCCGCCATCCCGCCGGGAAAAGCTGCGGCGGCGCGGTATATGTGAAGGTCTTGGTCAGGGAATCGTTGGCCGACAGTTGACGGTTGATGCTGTTGGGGCGTCCATCTGGATGAGCGAAGGCGGCATAGGCCGAGGAGCCATTTATGATCTTCTCGTTGCGGTTCAACGCCGGGGTTCGCACCCATTGCGTCTTGGCCTTGCCCGGCTTGCCGACAGTCTCAAGACTGGCGACGCCCCCCTGGACATTCTGCGTCGAGGTGACCGGGAAGACGGCGTCGCCCTCGCCAGACAGTTCGACCATCTCACCGCCTGCTTGCGTGTGGCCGCGCGTGATAGCGATGTTCGTGCCGCCGTTGGCTTTGAGAGCTTTCACGTTGTCCGATCCCCGCTCATGTTCATAGGTGGCCCACGAGCCGTCCTTGGCGGCGACCTGCTTCACGCGGGAGGTGGCGCCCTCATGCAAACAACTGACGTCAGCGCCAGCCGAGTCGCACAACCTCTTGCCGCGTCCGTTGGGATCGAAGTAGGTCGTGGAGCGGTACCCGGGAGCGTTCTCAGTGACCTCAAGCGGGTTGGAGAGCGCACTGGTGGTGAAGACACTCCCGTCAGGTCGTTTGATCTCGTTCTTGAACAGATCGCCGCCAAGCAGTTGCCGCGAGTAAGTTGTCGTGCGTCCATTGACGGTTTCCGCGGAGTCTTGACCATCAAGGTAGTGTTTCTGGACGACGACGCGGTTGCCCGTGTCGGCGTGCATGGTGGTGGTGGTTTCGCGGTATGCCCTTCCCCGCGGGGCGTCCGCCGCGGTGGCATATGCATAGGTGGTGAGCAGGCCATTGACCGTGGAACTTGTGACGCGTCCCATGGTGTCGTACAGCGTTTCGGACAGGCGTCCGGACGAATCGCTTGTCGCCACGACTCTTCCGGCCTTGTCAAAGAAGGACTTGCTCCAGTAGCCATTAGAGTTTTCCGTCAACCAGACGCGGCCGAGGAAGTCCGAATAGCTGGTCGAGGCTGTTTCGACGCCTTGGGAGACTGGGGTAACCGCCCGCGTGCAGAGCCCTTTACCTTCCTCGAAGCCATATTCATATTTGACCGGATTGAGTTCACGTATGACTTCCCTCACGGAACCGTCGGGATTGGTCACGACCTCCTCGATTTTCCCGTCCGGCCAGCTAATCGTGCGCGCATTGGGGCATCCGTGGTACTGGATGCTCGTGCTTCCATACATATCGCATCGTTCGACGAGGCGGTTCAGCGCATCGTAGGTCGAGGACTCGACGACGGGGATGCCGCCTTTGGGAGTGTGGATCCGTGCGGTTGTGTTTCCGCTGGCGTCATAGGTAAAACTGTTCGTCCCTCTGCCATCTTCGACAACGGTTGGCCTGCCATATGGGTCACGCTGCTTATACGTTGCTTCCCGAAGCGCACGCCCTTCCTTTGTAAGTGTTTGTTTGCTGGGGAGGAACGCGAAATGCTCGCCGATTTCGGGATACTCGTAGAGTTCCTGCGAGCCATCAAGGTTGGTTCGCGCCTTAATGCGGCCGAAGTCGTCAAGTTCGGCAACGCTTTTTCCGACACAGATTTTTTCGAAGCTTGAAGTGGAGGAGATGATGTCCCCCAACGGCGACACGACGGTTGTCATGACCGCACCGGGTGAAGTCGCAGTGACCGTCAGCGTGGCGTCGGCACCGGACGTGGCGGTGTTGGTGAACGATCCGGCAGGCATGACAACCGAGGGGGGGCCGTAGGGGGCGATAGTCGTCTTTGTCTCAAGATTGTTGGCATCTCCCCACGTGGCCGAACTCGATGAGGCCCTGCGCGTGGTCGTGACAAGTCCCGAGTAGGAGTGAAACTCGGCGGAGACCGGGGCTCCGTCATTCTGGGGATCAGCCGCCACACCACGGACGCTCCGCCGTGGTCGTTCAACAATCCTCTTTGGATCCGCCGCTTCTCCTTCGGAAAGCGTCTTGTCGTAGCTATATGAGGTGACCATATAGAGATTTTGACCATAGGGGACAACGCGACGCGTCAGCCAGCCGGTGTCAGGCGCGTATTCGAAGCTTTCAAGCAACCCGTCGGGATGGGTGATTGATTCGACGCTCGACCAGCGCGGCGCATGGTTGAGAGGATGACGACCACTGGCAGTGCTCCGCGCATATGTTGTGGTGGCAGAGTGTGAACCGTGTGTGATGGTCATGCGCTCCAGTAGTTTGTTGTTGTTGAGACTGAAGGTGGTGAGCAGCTCGCCCGCCCCAGGTATGCGCATGGTGATGCAAGTTCCCTCCTTCTTGACGTTCACGCCGTTGCCCAGGGTGAACTCGTTCTGCGCCAGAGTCGTGATCGCGGATTCGGGGAATTTGGTTTTCGCCACGGCGGCGATTCCGCCATCGACGCCGTAGCTGAGCGCGCAGTCGGCGGACAGGGTTGACTTGAATTTGTAGGCGTAATGGAACGACTCGACACGCCCTTTTCTCCAGGAGAGTGTCACGTCATAAAGCGGGCTGGATATGGCATTGGTCATTATAAGTCGGTCAACGCCGAGGGCGGCTGGCGCGTTCGTGGTCAACCCGGCGGGGTTGGAGACGGAGACGAGCCACTCGGAGAAGGAATGCACGATGCCAGATTCGAAGGCAAGGTCATAGCGGAGGTCAGTATGGTTGGCGGGAGTCATGTCCCGCAGAACGTAAGTACGTCCCGCGTTCACCCCGCATGGGTGGCCGAACTCGCGGAAGGTGGAAGTCTCGGGGAACCAGTCGAATTCAAAGACGGTTATATTGCCCCTGGGGCGGACGACCGCGACTTTCTTGACGTGCGCGTCAGTTTTATTTGTGAACTCCACAGTGAAAACACGGGTATGGAGACTGAAGGCGAAGGGAAGTCCATCGCCATCGGCGTCCGGGTGCGTCCAGTAGCTGTTGCCAGTTCCCGGAAAGGCGCCTTGCGCAATGTAGGCGTGAATGGGGAGATTGCTGAATGGGTCGGCGGCGACGGGGATGATTATCTGCGGGTTCTCCCGTTCGAAGTCGAAAGTAGCGGTGCCGGTGTCGGATCCGGCTGTATGAAGGCCGACGCCAATGTCGACAAGGTCATCACGGTTCACGTCGAGGTGTTCGGCGAGCTTCTCGACGGTATCCTTGATCGGGGTCGTGGGGGGCGAAGGGATCGTGCAGCTTCCTCCTCCGCCGCCGCCTCCGCCGCCGCCATTGGCGCCGAATTGAGGCTTGGCAACGACAACCGCATAGCCGCTGACGCCGGCAATGCCGGTCTCATGGCAGATCGACCAGTAGTCGCGCCATCCGGTTTCATAGGGCGAGGTGGGAGGAGAGGGCGGCACTTGACCTGCGGCGTACTCGGGGAAGATGTCCTGCTCGGCGGTTCCGCCTGGCTGGAGGCTGGTGCTGAAGAGAAGGTTCAGCTTGCCGCATTCCTTGCCCGCGGCAGGCGAGGGAGCATACTGGTAGGATTCATCAAGGACGTGCTGCGCATCCTCCTCGTAGTTGGTCTCGTTCCTGCCAGCACCGATGCTCGAGTAGACCAGATACACGTCGAAGTCAACGATGACCGGCATGAAGTTGGCGATGGCAATCGTTGACATCGCGCATTGTATCTGCGATCCTTTCGAGAAGACCCCCTCCTGGGTATTGCCACCATTTCTGCACGGATTGCGTGTCGCGGTCTTCTGCAGATTTGAATAGCAGGAGAAGGAGCCGGAGGAGGAGCTCCATCCAGGCGTGTCAGTCGAAAGATCGCCAAAGCAGTAGTCGCCCAGACCAAGATAGTCCGGAAGCTGCTCCATGGGCTTGTCATAAGGCAATGGCTCGTTGATGGTGGTGACATAATACCGTTCGTCATTGGTGTAGTATCCTGCGGTGTGTGATCCGCCGATGCTCCAGCCATTTCCCAGGTAAAAGCTGTGAAAGCTTATGCTGGCGTTTGACCAGTAGGACTTGTTTTTAAAACAGGAAGCCCACCCTCCTTGCGCGCTCGCCTCATACGTCCATTCGCTTGCGGCGTGTTTTGACTTCGGCCATCTGAGCAGGCGGAGGATGGCGACCTGTTTCTCGAACCATTTGGGAACATCCTTGAGCGAGTTAAGCGGGGCATTGGCAAGATCCCCCAACTGTTCGTACATCGATTGAATGCTCCATGCGGGCAGGTTGTTGAGGCCTTCGGGCCCCCCTCCGTTCGCAAGGTGGTTGTAATACTGCGGTATAAGGCTGGAGATGACGCATTCGACGTGAGCGAGTTCGGATATGACGTATGATCCGCCCTGCCAGACAGGCTCGTTCTCCGCCCACTGCCCATCGCCATTCAGGTCGCCGAATGAAATGCCATTGCGCTTCCCCCATGCGCCGTTGTCGGCGGCGGCGGGAGCTCCTGAGACGACGGTGTCCGCGTCAAGATTGAACACGCTCAAAGCGTCACCGGAGCCTTTGTCAGCCCACACCAGTTCGTCGGCATCCCACCGGCCGTTGCCATTTTTGTCGCGGTAGTAGATGGGGGCTTGGTGGGAAGCCATCAGAAAGTCGATCGTCTCGGTGGTGCCCTGGTAGATGAGTTGAGCATTCCTGGTAATGACGTAGATCGGGAGCTTGAACTCGTCATTCGTCACGGCATGGTGTCGCTCCTGGACCGCGGGGATGAAGATGTTCCTATAGTAGCTCGCATATGGTTCCGGCAGTGGTGGCGCATGCTCGGCCATGACGGGGGGAACGGCGAAAATGATTGAGACGCAGAATGCGGCGGCGCGCCAGGCCTGATGCGTGAACCTCTCTACCCTCATACGAATTATCCTCATGTATGGTTGATCGATCCCGGTCAAGGAGCCGGTATGTCAAGTCTGAGTTTCAGCGTGTTGCTGTTGTCACGCTTGACGCCGGCATTGGGGTTCATGCCCCTTTTGTATTCCACGAGATTGACGTATCCGTCGGAATCCGGGTCGTCGCCCGCACCAAATCTGAGGTCGCCAAAGTATTTGATCTCCCACCAGTCCGGCAGTCCGTCTCCATCCGAGTCATCGCCCACCCCGCGTTCCGTGATGGTGAGCGCATAGGTTGACGGAAAAGCGGCGGCGGCGCCCAGCGGGTTGACAAGGGATAGCGCGACGGTCTTATCAGGAGCTCCACTCGGACCGTTGTTCACAATTCCCACCGTGACATGCTTCAGCGTCTCACCGGGGGAGAACGTGACCGCGCAAGGCATGACAAGGTGGAAGTCCTTCCCGTTTTTGGCTGTCCCCGCGGTGACCTCGACCGACACGCGGACGGGCGCGGCGGCGGCATAGGAGAGTGAGACGGGAAGAGCGACTGTTCCCGCAGATGTGGTTACGGTCGAAAACGCGGCGAAGAACCCCACCGTGGGATCGGGAAGGCGCGGGTTTGTCCCTCCCGCATATTCGTCACGGTTGGTCCACCCATCACCATCGTAGTCCTCCAGGGCGGTCTGCGAGAGATCGCCGAACATGAGGAGTTCCCACTCGTCATCCATGCCATCGTTGTCGACATCAACGTACATGTCGACGTGAATAGCGACGTTGATCCAACGTCCCGGCTGGATGCCAGAGAAGACGCGGCGGGCACAACTGGGCGTCGACGGATCATACGTGAATGCGGCGATGGTGCCATCTTTTTCCGACACAAAGTCGAGTGGAACGCCCAAGAACCACGCGGCGGCCACGCGGCCGGGGCAAGACGGGGAATCAAGCCACAGCGCAAACGAGAACACGCCATCGCCAGGAGTGACAGCGGTTTGAAGCGTGATGCCAGCGTCTTGATCAGAGGCGGGAGGAAGTCGGAGCGCCTTGCCGCCGGTCATGCAGCGATCGTCGCTGACCACCGCATGGTAGTCGAGAGGCCGCGCCGACCACCCGCTCGGAACCGCGCCGGACAACTCAGCCTCGAATCCATACGCACGCGCGGCTTGCGCTCCGGCAGCAACCGAGACATCGTCGAAATAGGCCCCCTCTCCTCCCGCACCCGCGTGAAGCGTCGGGGCGAGCCGCCAATCGCCTTCCAACGGCAGCGCGACGGAAGTCCATACGGACGTTGCGCCATCGATCTCGAACCTCGCGCGAAATAACGATGTCCTCCTGAACGCTGCGAAGAGCGTCTTCGGCGCGTCTGCCACAATCGTCAGCGGATTGACTCGCTCGTTCCCCTGTGTAACATCGCCAGACCAGCAGTCGAATTCACAGCCAACCTGGGGGAAAGCGGTGACCGTGACAGTTTCGCCCCGCGCGACGGTCACATCTCCACAGGGAGTCGTCGATCCTCCCGGACCAGCGACGAAATGAAGCACACTGGTGTTTTTGCGCTCGATGAGCGGCACGGTCACGACGCCGTAGTAGCGGCTTTCCACGACAAGTTCGGCGAATCCCGCCGCCGTCGAAGTTCCCGCGGCTTTCACCACGCGGACCGCTTGAGGCTGGCTCCAGTCCGTCAGGCCATACGTGAAGGGACTGGTTGCCTCAAGCTGGAACCCGCCTCCCTGCGGTTGGACGATGCGTAACGAAAGCGCCTCCGTGACACACGGTTTCACCGAAAGCGACAGTTGGCATGACGCGCCGCCGCCTTCCGGCACATAAAGCGGACTGGGGCCCACCACGATGAACTGCCCAGGGAAGCTGTACGGATCACTCGGATCCGACCTGCTCTCAACCTCTTCGCCGTCGATGAAACTGTCGCCATCCGTGTCGGCGACGGTGGGATTCGTCCCCGCTTTGAACTCCTGAAGGTTTGTGAGTTGGTCGCCATCCGGATCGCCCGAAGCGTCCGCAGCGTTTCTGGGGGCAAGACCGAATTGAATCTCCCAGTCGTCGCTCATGCCATCGCCGTCGATGTCGCGGCAGTCATTCGGATTGGTGCTCGAAAGATACTCGCGGAGGTTGTCGACCGAGTCCTTGTCGGGATCCTCCCCAGGACCATGGCTCAAATCGCCGAAATAGGCGAGTTCCCATGCGTCTGCCATATCATCGCCATCGGAGTCGATGAACTCGTCCGCTCCGATGTCGGGCTTGGCGCCAGAAGGCCGCAGTTCGCCATCCATGTCAAAGGAGGTCGCCGTGGTGGGATTGCCGGCGTCGACACATGGGGACAACGGCGTGAGTCGCCCCCCTCTCGTCAGCTTCGGCTCAGCGTCGAAGTTGCCAGTTCCGGCATAACCGCCTTTCACGCAAGAATCTACCACGGTGGCGGAACCATACAATTCGGTTCCGGCGAGATCCCATAGAATGCTATTGTGCACGGTGACGTTTCCGCCGTTGGCGCTAAGGACGGCACCGTAGTACGAATAAGGCATGGACATCTTTCCGTTGCGGTGGAACGTGCAGCTGACGATCCTGGCATTGGAATTACTGAACTCCAAGGCGAATCGGTATGGACTTATCATGTTGTTACTGAATACACAGTTCGCAAGCAAAGGTGAAGAACTAGAGAAACTGATCATTGACGTCGAGGAGGAGGTGCTGGTGTTGTCGGAGAAAACACAATTTTTAATCGTCGGCGATGAGTTGGAACATGTGATCAACGCATAAGACGTGGAAAGCGTGAGCCCCGAAAACAAGCAGTCCACTATCTGGGGAGCACCTTCGCTGATATAATAGTGGTATTGGCTGGCGTTTATGATGCGCAAGCCACGTATCACCATGCTGGTGGAGCACCGCGACAGCGTAGCAAAGCTGCCGCTATTCTCACAGTCCACAATCGTGTCGGTCGGTCCTTTCTCCGAGTAGACAAGGATTTTTTGGGAGGTAAGGCTTAGGGCTTTGTTTGCGGGGCCCTTGTAAACTCCAGGAGCGAGCTGGACGATGTCGAATGGCTGGGCGGCGGCAAAGGCGGTTTGCATATCCGCAAACGGCTTTTCGGCGGAACCATCTCCCCCGGCAAACGCTGACGGCACGACAAAAATAGTTGGTGTCGGAGTTGATCTACGGTCGCTCCAAGCGGAACCATGGATGAATTCATAGACGGTCGGAAAGCCATCGCCCTCGTGATCCATTCCGCCATCACTCTGGTCAAGAGGGTTGAACGAGTTGGCGACCTCCTCGAGCTTCTCAAGCCGCTTCAGGTAAGTCCCC
>CAYTFM010000225.1:13842-15251 GCA_964436735.1 uncultured Victivallales bacterium
GAGGCCGTCGTCGTCTGTGTCAGGATTGGTCGGGGCAGTGCCATGGATGGCTTCATCACCGTCCAGAAGCCCATCGCCGTCCGTGTCGGCACTGCTGGGGTTGGTGCCGGCAAGGTATTCGGCAAGATTGGAACTACCATCGTTGTCGGCATCCTCGCTGGGACCATAGGTAAGGGTGCCGAAGAATGCGGTCTCCCATGAATCAGGCAAGGTGTCACCATCGCAGTCGACAAATTCGTCGGTGCCAATGTCGGGTGCCGCACCATAGGGACGCGCTTCACCGTCGATATCGAAGCGCGGAACAGCAGCGGTTGAACTGCCCGCGTCAATGCACGGCGACCCACTGGTCAGACGACCAAAGCGGGTCAGCTTCGGATCGGTGGAGATGTTGCCTGCGCCAACGCAACCGTCTTTGACGCAGGAATTGGACACGGTGGCTGTTCCATACAACTGCCGAGGTGTGTTATCCCAGAGAACACAGTTGACGAGCACCACGTTGTTGTTTGAAAACACTGCGCCATAACCATATGCGCTTTTATTGCGGATGAAGGTGCAGTGGTAAAACGCCACAGCCCCGCCATAATTGCATGCGCGCTGGGTGGAATTGTCGAGAAACAGGCAGTTTTTGACGACAGCCTTGCCGGATGTACTGACGTTGAAGACACTATCGCCTTTATTGCTCTTGAATACACAGTTAGAGAGCGCATAGCCGCCGGACCAGTTTGAGACGCATTCCGCCCCGAATCTCTGCATGGTGAAGCCATTGACGACCACACACTTGCCGTCACAAGTGAAGTAGAAGCAATTACTGTTTTGCTCCTCCCCATCGATGATGGTCTCATGGGCTCCTTTCTCGGAGCGGATGATGATTTTCTCCGCATATAAAGGACGCAAACCTCGATTAGTCGATCCTTTGTAGAGCCCAGGGCCGACTTCGACGATGTCATAGTTTCGGGCGGTTGTCATGGCGGCACTCAAGCTGCTAAACGGCCGAGAGATAGAGCCGTCGCCGTCAGGTGCCGCCGAGGAGGAGACATAGATGGTGGCTTTGGGGGTGGAAGCCGGGTCGTTCCACGCAGAGTTGCGCAGGAACTCGAAGATGGTGGGATAGCCGTCGCCATCGTGGTCCTCCGCGGCGTCGTTGGGGTCAAGAGGATTAAGGCCGTTCGCCATCTCCCAGCCATCTGGAAGTCCGTCGCCGTCCGTATCAGACTTGAGGGGGTTGGTGCCCGCCGCCACTTCTGCAGCATCATCGACGCCATCGCAATCGGTGTCTTTGGAGCATGGATTTGCTCCAACCAGATATTCCTGAAGGTCGGTCAACCCGTCGCCGTCGAAGTCGCCGGAACCGTCGCGCGCAAGGTCTTTGAAATACGCCAATTCCCATGCGTCGTCCATTCCGTCGCCAT
>CAYTFM010000226.1:0-1747 GCA_964436735.1 uncultured Victivallales bacterium
TACAGCTTGAATTATTTTCTAAGGTAGGGGGCTACGTCTCATAGCCCAGGGTTGCGCGAAAGCGCTACCCTGGGACCGTGTGGTATTCGTTTCAACCCTGATGGGGTTGTGTAACATCCTTGTGGCAAAATTGTTGTGGACACAACCCCGGTGGGGTTGAATCACGGCCTGATTTCACCCAGGGTAGGCGCGGGGCGCCAACCGTGGGCTCTGATACACAGCCCCCTTGGGGCAGGAAATGCGAAAACGCATGACATGCTCCGATGAAGCCGCCTCGTTTCTTCTCACCACCGATAGTAGCGGTACGGGTCGTCGCCGAGCGGGAAGTCGGCGCGCCAGTCGGGATAGTAGAGCGACGCCGGTGGCGGGGTCGTCGGCTCCTTCGGCGCCAGCGTCAATAGTTCGGAGGCTCCGGGCATGCCGCCGCCGCCGAAGTGGTCGAAGACGCGCACGGCGATCACATGGCGTCCGGCCGTGACCAGTTTCCCGGGGATGGTGTAGAGGCGCGGTGTGTTCCAGAAGTTTTTCACCGTGATGTCGGTGGCGCCCACTTTCTCGCCATCGAAGAAGGTGATGTCGAAATCATCGATCGCTCCCAGAGAGAGCGTCAGATCCTTGCCTGCCCAGGTGGCCGGGATGTCGACCGCGCGGCGGAAGACACCCTCGCCGTCCGCGCTGGTCCATGCGCCGCCGTAGGTTTCCCACTCCTTCGAGATGGCGACGTCTTGCATGCCGGACTCGTCGGCGTCTTTGGCGACAAGGGTTTTGGAGCGGTCGGTGATGCCGGGATCTTTGTGTTTGGGGTCTTTCTCCCCGATCGACGGCAGCGGCAGGGTGAGGATCGCCTTCCACGTGCCCGTCAATGGGAGGATGTCCGGCGGCGGTATCGGCTTGAAGAGACGGTTGTCGCACTCGCACTCGGCGCCGAGGTTTGAGGCGATCTGCGTCAGGGCGCGGGTCCAGTGCCAGCGCGTGAAGCGGTTGTAGCTGAGCTTGTCCGCGTCGAGCGCGGCGGCGTCGGGCTGAAAGAAGACGGCGATGCCATTCCCACGTCGGATCTCCGCCAGAAGTCCGTCGGCGCCTATCTCGTCGGCGCCGGAGGCGACGATCCACGCTTCGCCGTCCGCGCGTCTGCGCAGATCGCCCGGCAACAGGCCGCGGCAACTCGCCCATGTCGGCAGCGACAAGGATCCGGCGTGCTTCTCGACCTTGGACAGTTTCACGCCCAGCGGCGCGGCTTCGGCGCGGCGCGGCAGGATGAGAGCCTTGCCGCCTTTTTTCAGGAAAGCGTCGAGGGCGGCATTATCGATCGCAGCGTCGGAGCCGATCGTCACGATGCCGGACTCGGGCAGCGTTTCGGTTTTTTTATGAACGATGCCAGACGTGGAGAGCAGGGCGTCGCCGTCGGGGCCGCCCAGATAGACCACGGGGACGCGCGGTTCGGGTTTGACCGAAGCGGCGGCCGCGAGGATCGACCGCGTGAGCCGTTCGGCGGCGGGATCAGCGGCGGCGTGGTCCTCGAGGTCGAGCATGCAGACGGTGAGCGTGCCGGACCCGATCGCCATCTCCGCCAGCGGCGTGTAGGCGCTGTCGAACTCGCAGGCGATCAACGGACGCCAGCCGGCGCGGTGCGGCACCTCAATGGCGGCGCTGCTGATGGCGTGACGGGCTCGCCGGCGCCAGCCGTGCGGCGGGCAGCGGAGGGGGCGGGCGTCGGCGATTCAGGAGTCGAAGGGATTGATCAGTG
>CAYTFM010000226.1:1757-9866 GCA_964436735.1 uncultured Victivallales bacterium
GCGGGATGGGCGGGCAGCGTCGGGAATCCACGGCGCGTCAATTGCCAAGCGACGCGCAGCCCGAGCCGATTGCGCATCCAGTCGGGATCCTGCGCCATGAGCAGGACGCGGCCGCCGGCGCGCAGAAGCTTCTCCACCGCCGCGGAATCCGCGCCGCCCTTCGCGAGGGCGTTGCGTCCGACCACGAGCAGTTTGTCGGTGGCGGTGCCATCCCATGGCTGGGCGGTCACGCCGAGGCTCTTGAGCAACGCGGCGGTGTCGCCTTTCGGGTCGAGCAGCGCGATGGCGGGAAACTTGCCTTCGGCGGGACGGTAGACGCGGAAGGGGAAGCTGTCGGTGTGCTTCGCCTTGCCGATGGCGCATTCAAGCTTGATGATGCCCTCGACACGGTCGGCGGCGATCGTCGCGGGCAGTTTGAATTTCAGCGAAAGAAATTCCGTGGCCGCCGGGTCGATCTCGCCTTCCTCCGTGTCTTCGGCGAGGCGCGTGCCGCCCAGTTCCGCACTCCATGACGCTTTGTAGCGCAACGGTTTGCGGCTGTCGTTGAGCAGGGCGATCTGCTTGTGGACTTTGTCTCCGGGGCGGAAGTTGTGCGTCTTGTCGACGAAGTCCGGGGCGCCGGCGATCCAGGCCAGCGTCTCCTGGTTGGACGAGGAAAGCGCATCTGAGACGATGTTTGGGATCATGCCTTCAGGTTGGAGGAAATGCGCGATGGAGGCGTCGCGGGCTGGGTGCCAGGTGCCGCGGAGGCCAGGGGTGAAGGCGGGCATGGTGACGGGTGGCCGCGGCTTGAGCCCCATGGCGGCGGCGGCGGTGCCGGAGTCCTTCTGCCATCCCATATTCGACCACGGGACCATGCCGCCGGTGACGCCCCAGGTGCGCCACGAACGCCAGGTGTTGCGCATGAACAACGCCTGCAGTTGCTGGTAGCCGGGATGGAGCTGCTCGGCGTCGATGCCGTGCCAGCTGCTCCACAATTGATCCTTCTCGAAGGTGGCAGCGAGGGTCTTGCGGTAGGCGGGGGTCTCCGTCTTGTAGGCGTCGGCTCCTTCGTAGATGGCGCAGAACTCGGAATACATCGGCTCACTCGTCGAGGCGTGCCCGTAGCCGTGGCGGCCGCGGTGGAAGGTGGTGTAGAGCGGCGTGCCGAACTCGACCATCAGGACCGGCATGTCGCCGTCCTTGACCCACCGCGAGGGCCACTCCTCGCGCTCCTGGAGGGCCGTGAGGCAGAGGTAGTTGTTGGCTGTGTAGACGTCGCCTACGGCGCCGCCAGCGTGCATCACGACGGGGCGGGTGGGGTCGACCTTCTTTATCATGACTGCCGATTCCTCGCCGAACGCGGCGGTGCGGCGCCAGGTGGGATCGGCGATCCACGCCCGTTCTTTCGAGCCTATCACCTCGGGGTTCTGGTCCTGGCCGTGTCCGAAGCGGTTGGCGCCGGTGACCCACATCACGATGGAGGGATGGTTGCGCAGGCGCTTCAGCATCGGGGTCATGCGCGCGACCCAGCCGTCCTTGACCCCGGGCTTCTCCCACTCGCCCAACAGGTGGCCCTGGGACAGAGCGGGACAGATGACGATGAAACCGAACTGATCTGCCACGGAGCACCAGAGATTGTCGTATTCAATCGAGCCGCGCTCGTAGCGGTCCCAGGGCCAGAGCTCGCTGCAGTTGTAGCCGTTGGCGCGCATGCCGGTGAAGAACGAGTTCATCAGCGCGAGGTTGCCGCTGACAAGTCCCTCGGCGTTCATGTGGACGGGGCGGATGCGTAGTTCCTTTTCGTTCAAGAGGAAGCGTTTGCCGTCGAGGCGGAACTCGCGGAAGCCGAAGCGCTCCACGAGCGTGTCGTCGAGGCCGGGGCCTTTGGCGGAAAGCTCGAGGGTGTAGAGGTTCGGCGAGTCGATGTCCCACAGTTGCGCGTCTCTCCATTTCCACGACGCGGCGACTGTGCCGGCTCCGGCGGCGGCCTCGACGGTGTCGTCGAACCGCTTCACTTCAGTCCCTTTGGCGTCGCGGACGACGGCGGTCATCTTGATGTCGCCCGCCGTCGCGAGTCCTTCATACTCAAGGTCGACTGCGAGTTTCATATCCTGCACCGACGTGCGTATGGCGCAGCCGGTGAGGCGCGCGCCGGTGGGACGGCTGGCGAGCAGGACGTCGCCGATCAGCCCTCGGGTGTTCAGCACAACCTTCTCCTTCAGGATCTGTCCCTCCGCCATGCCCATGTAGCGGATGACCTCGGCGGCGTCGGCCGTGGCGACGACCTTGAGGCGCAGCTGGTGGGTTGTTCCTGGTTTGACGGCGGCGGTGAGGTCGACCTCGCCGCAGGGCCACGACACGCGGCCGATTTCTTTGCCGTCGATGAACACGGCGGCGTCGGTCGAGACGCGGGTCAGCTCAAGAATGATGGAGCGGCCGGACCACGCCGCCGGAATCGTCAGATCGCGCTCATACCACGTGGCGGGTGTTTCCTCCTTGAACCCTTCCCATGACGGGCCGGCGGCTCTGGTCACTCCCGGCAAGGCGCTGCCGCGCCAGCTTCCGGGCACCCGGATCCAACCCCAACCGGTTTTCTGAGGAGCTTCGACGGCGGGGCCGAGGGCGGGCTGGAAATGCCACAAGCCGTTGAGGCACATGACCGAACGGTGAGGGCCCTGCGCCTCTACCGGCTCCTTTCCCCAGGTCACCGATTGGCCAACGGGAACCGTGGCGTCGATCCCCTCGCCGCGTTTGGCGAGCAGTTCCACGCGCAGGTTGCGCAACTCCCATTCACCCACGGTGTCAAAGATGGCGGGAGAGATCTTCGCCTTTGTCGCTCCATCGGGTAGTACAATATTGAGAGAGACCTCGATCCAGCCGTCGGTGGGCGCCTGCCAGTTGCCGGCGACCATGTGGGAGACTTTTTTGTCGGGGCCGAGGACGGTGAGCGCGATGCGGGCGTCGTTCCAGGATTCCTTTCCGACCGTGATGGCTTTCACCCGCGCTTGATAGGTGAAGCGCAGCACTCCCCACGACGGGTCGAGCGTGAGTTCCTGTACGGCGGACGTCGAAGACGGTTCCGTCGTTTTCAGCGTCAAGGCGCGTTGATCCCCTTCGGCCACGACGCTCACACCTTTCTCGGCGAGACTCCAGCCTGTGGGGCGCCCTTTGTCGTCGAGCGCTTTGAAGTCGCCGTTCGCGATGAGCGACGCTTTGGGGGCGGCGGCCTCATCCGCGCCCGCAGCGAGGAGACAGGCGGCGGATACGACCAGAAGCCCTCCGATCCGAGAGATTGTCCGCATGCGTGTTGCCATCATCAGAACTCCTTTGTGGTTATTGGTTCATAGTAGCATGATCAATTGATTGGGTAGATTGAATATACGTCTCCAGCTTTGGTGTCGAATGAGATGCGGTCGCCGTCTGTCGCATGTCGCACTATTATGCCGTTCTTGCTGACCTTGAGGGAAGAAGCTCCAGCGATGATGACGCAGGTTTTCCCCTTTTGTGACGTGATTGACGCCTTGGTGAGCCGCCCCTCGTTCCATTCGACGTCGACAATGAACGCGCCGCGGGCCCGCAAGCCCTTGACGGCGCCTTTCGGCCATGCGGCGGGAAGGCATGGCAACAGGCGCAACTCGCCATGATAGCTTTGGAGAAGCATCTCGGAGACCGCCGCGGCGCCGCCGAAATTGCCGTCGATCTGGAATATCCGGGGCGGATGCAAATCGAGCAGCGACATCGTCGCGAAGTCGGAGATGAGATGCGAGAGATGCTCCCACGCTTCGGCGCCTCTGCCAAGGCGGGCGAACAGGCAGGCGACCCAGGAGCGGCTCCACCCCGTGTGTCCGCCTCCCGCCGCGAGTCTTCTTTCGAGGGAGTTGGTGGCGGCGTTCCATAGATCGGGCGTTTTCTCAGGGTCGAGACAGTCGCCCGGATACACGCCGATCAAGTGCGACAGATGACGATGGCCTGGCTCCAGTTCCTTGAACTCCTTGTTCCATTCAAGAAGCTGGCCATGTCGTCCGATCTTGAGGGAGGGAAGTTTTTTGCGCATGGTCTCCCATGTCTTCCGCTTCGCGTGGTCGACGTCGAGCAATGTGGCGGAGGCGATGGCATAGTCAAAGGCGTTGCGTGCGAGGATGACGTCCATCGTGGCAGACACGCATAAGGTCACGGGGAGGTCGCCGCCTTTGTCGAAGCGGTTCTCGGGGGACTGCGACGGCACGATCTGGAGCCTCCCGGAGGCGTCTTCGACGAGGTAGCTTTCGAAGAACGCGGCGACTTCTTTGAAGAAAGGATAGGCGCGGTCTCTAAGGAACTCGGCGTCCTGGCTGAATTCATAATGCCACCAGAAATGCTGCGCCAGCCATGGCGCCGCTCCCACCCACACAGACCACCCGAAAGACTCGGGTGTCGCGCGCGCCCAGGCATCGGTTTGGATAGGGAGGTATATGCCGTCGCAGCCGTAGAGGTCCTTCGCCGCCTTCCTCGCATGCGGGACGAAGCGTTCCAGGTATTTGAAAAGGGCCTCGGTGGTGTACTGGAGAGCGGTGCTTTCAGCGGGCCAGAAGTTCATCTGAAGATTGATGTCGTGATGGTAGTCGCATTCCCAGGGCGGGTTGATGTCCTCGTTCCATTTGCCTTGGAGATTCGGAGGAAGTTCACCCGTGGCGGTGCTCGCCACCAACAGGTAGCGGCCGTATTTGAAATAGAGTTCGACGATGCCCGGGTCGTCGTCGCCTTTCCGCATGGCCTCCATACGCTCGTCAGTTGGCAAAGAGGATGGAGGAGTGGCAATGTCCATGCGCAGCGCGCCGTAGAAGCTCCGGTAGGCCGAGAGGTGGGTCTTCCGTAGTTTCTCCCACTCATGGTGCGGCCACGGGCGTGCCGCGATCTCCTCGGCCGGGGCCACGGCCTTCGCCGAGGTGCCGATGTTGAGGGCGAATATGGTTTCCGTGGCACCGCGGATTCTCAGCGACGCGCCGGAGTATTCTGTCGTTCCGTCGCAGGCAAGAAGCTTGAGCGCGACCCTGAAGCCGATGCCGGATTCGAACTGCCCATCCATGACCATCGAGTCAGCGACCCCATCAAACCGCAGAAAGCACGCCGTGTCCTTTTCCGTTCTTGAGAGACGCAGTGCCAGATTGGATGGCTTCGTGGAAACGAGGCGTCCGATCAGGAGGTCATGTCCAATGTGCGCGAGGTATTCCCTCTTGAATGCGATCCCGCCGGAGGTGTAAGATACGGTGGCGATCGCTGTGTCGAGATCGAGTTCGCGTCTGTAATTCGAAATTCCGCCATGCGAAGCTTCGATGAACAGATCGCCGGCTGGCTGGTAGGGATCCACGCGGCAGGGGCTCTCTTTTCTTCTCATGCCGCCCCCGCCGCCAAAGGCCTCGTTGCCCTTTTGGGTTCCTTCCGCGTAGTTCCCGCTCAGCAGGAGTTGTCTGACTTCTTTGAGGAGAGGCGCCGATTTCACGTTGTCGCGGCTTCTATTGGCGCCTCGCCAGAGCCACTCATGATTGAGGGCGATACGTTCTTTTTTCGGAGCGCCAACGATCATCGCCGCCAGTCTACCCGTTCCTATCGGCAGACCGCTCATGTATTCGTCAGAAAAGCTGTTATACCACAGTGTGTTTTTCATCATCATTTACGCTCCATGGGAACAACACCCAACGGCTGCAGAGTTGACCCGGTTCCGGCGGCGCCCATGCCATACACGAAGCTTCCGGCGGTCGCCGGGCGCGCGTCGGAGACGTTCACGAACCACGCTCCCCGCTTGTCGATCTTGTCGGCTGGGATGACGGCCTGAAACCGGTACTCTCCCGCGGGCTGCGCGGTGATCGGCTCCCATGCGCTTTTCTCCCAGCTCTCTCCGCCAGCCGTGACATACAGGGTGGCGGTCTTGACTGGCACTTCAGTTTGTACGGAAAAGGTGACGCGCTTTCCTCCATCGGACTGCGGCTCACAACTCTCGACCGTTACTTTTGGAAATGGTTTGCCTTCGCCCTTCAGCCAGTAGGCCAGGTACAACAGATCGAGGTTCTCCCCGTCGGGGATGTCTGTCAGGCGGTGGTTCGCCGGCGCGTACGCCTGATTGCCGCCAGCCGGTATCGCGGAGAGAGTGGCGTTCACCGCGGGCGGCCAGAAAAAATGATCACTGGCGGCGGCGGCGTTGAAATAGGGTGCCTTGATGCCCGAGGCCCGGCGGCCGGCGTCGAAGTTACGCAGCCATGCTTCGCGTTGATCATCCGGCAGATCCTCAAGCTCTTTTTTCCACGTGCTGCCGCGGTCATAGAACCCGCAGCCGTATTTCGAGTAGGCCGCCCGCACCCGCTCGCCGAGCAGGCCGGAGATCATGGTCGTGGTGTAGCCGCCCATGGAGATGCCGCTTATGCCGATCCGGTCCTTGATGACGCCAGGTTGCGCGGCGAGCAGATCGAACGCCTGGAGCGCCGCGACCACCGCGTCGAATGTTCCATCCGCGGTCGGATCGGGTTTCACCGTAAAACCAAGCTTGGCAAAGCGAAACGTCCAAGGGCCGACCGAGTTGGGACATTTTTTCGGGTCGCCAATTCCCGGAAGGTCGGGAGCGACCACCACGTACCCGGCCTTGGCGTAGCGGATCGCCGCCGAGGCCTCCGCGCAGCCGTAGCCTCCGTGCAGCCAGAGGAGACCGGGGAAATTCCCCTCGCCGGGAGGCCGCGCGATGATGGCGTAGACATCCTGTGCTTCGCCGCCGACGGTCATCGACCGGAAGATCACCTTCCGCACCTGCACGCCATCGACCGTCTCGGTGCCGAGGTCGCGCACGATCTGGGGGGCTTTCCCCTTCAGATACGGCTGGAAAATAGTGCCGTCCAGCGGCGAGTTTTCCCCATCGGGACTGAGCTTCTTGCCCGGATTCACCATCCACTCCAGCGCCGCCATGGCAGCGGGGGTGAGGGTCATCACCGCTTTCCCCTCCGGACCCGCCTGCCTCAATTCGACGGACTTGATGTCCAATGTGCCTATGCGCTGCTGCTGGCGGAAGCTCATGAAGTCCTTCGCCGCTCCGGCCGGGGTTTTGAACGGAATCGCTTTGCTTTTCCAGGATGCCGACTGTTCGAACAGATGAAACTGCTCGGCGACATTCTTGTCCTGCGCGTCCCTGAACGCGAGATAGATCCAGGAGCCTCTGTCCCTGTCCGACTTCTCGTTGTTGGACGTGTAGTCGATTTTGAGTTCATAGTCGCGGCCAGCTTCCAGCGCGACCGTGTTTCCCATGCCGGAGCACCCGCGGTCGACCTTCAGTTCCAGCCTGACGACGCACTCGCCCTGCTGGTTTTTCACCACGTGTCCTTTGGAGAGGTTCCACCCCTCGGTGTCGTGATTCGTCTGGGGCGATGACTCCGTCCACGCCGCCGCCGCACACAACACCACAACTAAGCACATCAGCAGTTTCATACCACCCCTTTATTCCATTACTAAGCGATTAAGTTACCAAACGTCCATATTATAGTGATGAAAGACAGACTCATCGCGGCACGGAATAGCCGTCGCTGGGGTTGCTGGGAATCGTCTCGTGCAACTCCTGCTCGTTCAGCGAGGTGGCGTGACCGTCCGGGAAGGCGGCGTTGACCCGATTGTTGTGGCGGCGTTGCGCCACGCCCGACCAGGCCACGGCTGGGGCGTCGCCCTTAATGCCTGCGCTCTGCGTGGCGATGGTGGTGCCTCCCAGGATGAAATTGCCATTGATGGAGTCCGCCATATACATTCGGTTTGGAACCAGAGTTTCCATACGCGGATACCAGCAGGAATTGTTGGTGGGCCCGTTGATCACCCACTTCTCTCCTTCCGTGGTGTACCACGGCGACGTGCGGATGCCGTAGGACCACGTCCCCGGCACCTGTCCCGGCTGGAACGTCATACCGCTGAGCGTGACTGCCACCGACGGCAGCGGGAAGTCCGGGCAGGAGGTCGCATTGTTGCGCGAAACCTCGGTGATGACGATGCAGCTTCCTCCCCCATATGACAGGGACGTCTGGCGTATGGTCGCATCCGAAAGGAAGCCGCCATACCGCAACAGATCCGCCCATGAGCGCGCCGCGGCGCCCGGTCCAGCCGCCGGGTCGTTGCCGTTGGACG
>CAYTFM010000226.1:9876-12965 GCA_964436735.1 uncultured Victivallales bacterium
TCCAGCCGTCGTCGGGCATACCCACGCCATTGTAGTCGGTGGCATATCCCAGCACCGCGGTCATGCTTTGGCGTAGGTTGCTCAGGCAGAGTATGGACTTCGCCGAGCTCCGCGCCGCCTTCAGGGCGGGCAGCAGCAGCGCCGCGAGGATGGCGATGATCGCGATGACCACGAGCAGTTCGATCAAGGTGAACATTTCCTTGATTCTATGCGTTTCCGCCTGATGTCTTTTCGTGCGCATCGGAACCTCCCTATGTGAGGGTTGTGATCGTATGTGTTGTGCGTGTTTACACTTCCATGATTCGGTTAAGCCCGGCGATGGTGAAACGCGGCGCGCCCATGCCGTCGAAGTTGGCCTTGAAGACCGCCGACCATGGAATATCCGCGGGCAGGGGCACGGTGGTGCGGTCGACGCATACAACACCATCGGCTCCGAGCGTCACCTCGCCGCGCCAGCTTGGGCGCTTCGCTCCTTGGAAGGCGCACAAGGTCACGCCGATGTTCCGGCCGGGTTCCACTCCGGTCAGGCGCATACGGAATCCGGCGAAGCCGGGACGGTTCCACCGCGGGTCCGCGGGGGCGTACGAGGAGAATCCTTCTCCGCGCTCACTCCAGAGGCGCGCTCCGCCGGCGCCATCCGGCTCGATGGTGGCGCCGTTGTCGCGCAGCTGCGTGCCGCTTCTGATGCCCAGCCCGGCGAGGGGATCCGGCCAGCGGTCGCCGAGATCCGGTGTCGGGCGGGCGCGCTCTTCCGCTGTTGCCGGGACAACGGCGCTGCTGAGGAGAAAGCCATCGGCGTAGAGCACGCTGGCGCACCTGGCGACCACCGGCGCCGTTGGCGGGGGCTCGCCCGGCCACCAGCAACGGGTGTCGTCGGGACCGAAGCTGGGAGTCCACCATGGGTGAACCGCTTTCACCGGCGCAGAGTGGTCGATCTCCAGTTTGCCATCCTTCCATTGCGGGGTTGCGGGCACCGCCGGGCCATCCGCCAAATGCTGACGCATCCACGCCACGGCCAGCAAGCTTTGCGCGGGGAGCACTCCGTGATCCACGTTCATCACCCAACTGCGACGGGATGTGACCGGCACTTCGTCGAGCAAGCTATCAGCGACGGCTGGCCAGCCGAAAAAGTCATTCGCCGCTCCGAGATAGGCCACCGGCGCGCGAGCCGAACCGGCCAGGGCCACGGGGTCGCATTCGGCGCGGTAGCGTTCGACGAGGGGAGTGGCGGCGCCCACCCATTCGCGTTCCGGCGCGAACAATCCGCCGCAACCGTACACCGGGGCGATGGCGCGCAGTCGGGGTTCGCACACTCCCGCCAGCCAGCACAGGTAGCCGCCCCAGCTGATGCCGGTGCAGCCAATTCGCGTGGTGTCGACCGTCGGCATGGTCGTCAGCCAGTCGATCGCCGCTCCCACCCCCTGCACCGCCATCGGCAGCACCGCCTGATCCCATTCCCGCGGCGCGACATCCTGGATCGTCACCCGCGGCGGCCAGCACGATTTGCGCGACGGATCATTCCACTGCCAGTGCCCGATCTGCCAGTCGAAGGCGACGCAGGCGAACCCGTGTCCCGCCCACCACGCCAGATCCTCGGGGTACACGCCTTGACCGCCGCCCGGGCAATGAACCACCGCCGGATGCGGACCGGGACCGTTAGGAAGGCAGCTGGCGGCGTAGATCGCTCCGATGCGGCCGTCGCCGAAGGTGACATGCAGGTAGGCCGCATGGATGCTTCTCCCGTTATGGTCGAAGTCGGCCAATTGCTGGACGCGGGTGATGATGCCGGGTTTGTTCATGGCGTGGTTCCATCCATCTGTGTTTTCATGGCTCGATTCTCACTTGTTGCCGGGGCCGCCGCTGTTGGGGTAGTACCAGTCTATGTCGCCGTTCTGTCCCGCCGTGAGCATCGATCTTTGTTTCCATTCTGAATGGCCGTCTGTGAATCCGGCACAGAGGCCCCCGTCATGCCGGTTGCCGACGGGCGGCGAGGGGGAGGCGTTGGAAGGGGGGTACATGTAGTAGAGCTCCCAATAGCCGGTGTTGAACCAGTCCGTGGCGTCGCCCAGCAGTATCGTCTCGGAGGTCCGCGGGATGGTTTTCAGGTTTCGTCGGGGGACGCTGAAGCCATCCGCATACCCCATGTAGGTGGAGTTCCAGCCGAGGCCCCCCCACCATTGCTCCGCATCGACGATGTTGTTTTTCCACATGGGGCAACGGAAGACGCCGCGCCCGAGCGAGGCGGAGTTTTGGGGGTCGGCGCCCACGTACGGAGCCAGCGTGCCGCGCCATATGTTGGCGATGCCGGCGCTGTTCGAGGAGACCGGAAGCCAGCCGCCGTAGTCGTCCGAATAGAGCACGGCTCCGGAGACGAGCTGCTTCAGGTTGTTCAGGCAGCCGATCTGCTTCGCCTTGTTCTTCGATTTCGTGAGGGCCGGCAGCAGCAGCGAGGCGAGGATCGCGATGATGGCGATCACCACGAGCAATTCGATCAAGGTGAACAGGTTGCGATGATGCGACCTGTTCATGGCAGACGACCTGACGCGCATGTTATCCTCGCTTCCATTTGGATGTTGCTGACTTATTTGATGATCTTCGCCCAGCGCAGGGCGGTGCCGCTGTACGGTGTCGCGACGCCGTCGAATGTGTTGTTTCTGGCGATCACTCGGACGGGCGAGAGGAACGGCTGCGGCGCGTCTTGGGGCAGCTCCGGTTGCGGCGGCTCGAAGAAGAGCTGGCCGATGTCCGCGCAGTGCGGCTTCGTCACCTCGCTGTCGACGCGGACGCCGCGCTTGGAGGCGGCGAGTTTGCAGCCTTCGACGAGGGTGTCGGCCACGGCGCCGCGGATTCTGATGGAGCTGTTGTTGTCGACGACGTGGCGTCGGATGATCTGGAAGATGCTCGAGGGAAGCGTCTTGCCCGGCGTGGGGTTGCGCATGCCGAGCAGCTCCTCAAGATCCTTCTCCTCGAGTTGGGCGTCCTGGTCGCCGCCGTAGATGCGGGCGATCTTGTTGTGGGCCGACCGGAAGAGCGTGGTGTAGGGTAAGAGTGTGCTCCGAAGGGTAGATCTCGGTGGGCGACGCACCATT
>CAYTFM010000226.1:12975-15140 GCA_964436735.1 uncultured Victivallales bacterium
GGCGCCGAACTGGTCGCCGGAGGACCGCACTTGCCAGCCCCAGGTGTGGAGGGTGCCTTCGCCGCCAAGCCAGCGGTCGATCTCGGACTCGCCGCCGCCCCAGCCGTTGCCGACGAGCACGCGGTTGTCGAGGAACTGGTTGTACCAGCTCGGTTCGAGGCGCTGGAAGCGGTTGCCGGTGTTGCGTCCGATCTTGCTGCAACTGTTCATGTTGGAGGCGCGGATAGCTTTGTTCTCGGCGACGACGCACTCGAAGTTGGGCGGATAGAGTTGGACGACGGTGCCGGTGTCCTCCATGGTGTTGCCGACGATGAGGTGGCGTCCGTTGAAGCCGCCGATCGAAACGACGGAGGTGGCGTCGGGTTCGACGGTGAAGGGTGACTCGAGGCGCATCGTCCGTCCGTCGAAGGAGGCGATGTGGCGGTACTGTCCGCGGCCGCGGCCGCCGAGGATGAACATCGTGGTGCGCTCGAGCGAGGGCAGGTTGTCGCGGCAGCCGTCCATGCCGGTGAGCGGGTCGCGGGCGAGCGTCACTTCCGTCCCCTCGACTTTCTTCACCGCGCCGGCGTAGGCGGTGCCGTGGCCGTCGAACGTGAGGGCCTCGTGGTCGCCGCCGTAGATGCGGGCGATCTTGTTGTGGGCGAAGTAGAGGTGCTGATTGCGCACGGCACCGTAGTGCAGCGTGCAGGAGGAGCCCCAGGAGGTCAGCGAGTTGGCGTGGAAGTCGATGTTCTCGATGATCTTGCCGTCGCCGCCGGCGATCTCGCCGAGGCCGCAGCCGTGGACGACGCAGTCGGCGATGCGCAGCCCCTCGACGTGCTTGAAGCGGAAGATGGCGGTGGAGTTGTAGATGTCGCAGTTGGTGATCTGGACGTTGCGGCTGCGGTTGAACTCCAGGGCGTTGCCCATCTTGTACCACGGCTCCTCGACGCCGCGGCGATGGTGCGACCTGCCGTTCTGGCAGCACATGTAGTAGCAGTTGGCGCGGATCAGGACGTTGTGGATCGTGATGTCGTCGGTGTCCGCGCTGATGGTCGAGTTGTGCCGTCCCTGCGTGTAGATCGAGAGGTCGCTGATCGTGTTCTGCCCCATGCATTCGATCAGGGTGTACATCGGCTCCTTCTGGTCGGGCCACCACAGGCTGACCTTGTCGCGCCCCTCGCCCTTGAAGGAGATGCCGCGCGGGATGACGAGCGGTGAGGTGATCCAGGTGCCGGTGCGCAGGATCGAGTCGATGCGGTAGCGTCCGCTCGGGAAGTAGACCACGCCGCCACCGTAGGAGGAGAGGCGCTCCGTCGCCTGGATGATCGCGATGGTGCTGTCCTTCAACCCCTCGGGGTCGGCGGCAAGGCCGACGACGCTCAGCACGACCGCGCGGGCGGTGGATTTGGCGTGGATCGTCAGAACGGCCGCCTTTCGCCATCCGGCCGCGCCGCCGAACCCGTTGTGGACGAACAGTTCGTGCTCTCCGGCGGCCGTGGTGGCTGGTATCTTGAACTCAAGCGAGTACTGCGAGGCCTTGACCGCTTTGATGGTCTGCTGCTTGCCGCCTGACGCGAGCATCGCGGTCGCCTCGCCCTCGGGGCTGAGCGCCTTGCCCAGCACGCGCAGCCACGACCCCGCGGTGGTCGCGCGCAGTCCCTTGTCGCCCTGGAACCACCAGCAGTCTGGAGCGTTGACCAGGAACATGTCCGACGCCGCCGCGCCGCGCCGGACGCGGCAGGCGTAGACGCCCATCTTCAAGTCGGCGGGAACCACGAAGGCCAGCGACTGCTCCTCTTGCGAGATGATCTCCGGTTCGACGGCCCCGTGCCAGTCACTCTTGAATTCCTTGGGTGTCTTGCCCGCCTTGTCGTCGTCAAGACGCAGCAGTTCGACCTTCGAGCCTTTTCCCAACAGATGTCCCGACAGCATGACAGTCTCGTTGGGGCCCACGGGATCCGAGTGCCAGAAGACGACGGGCGACGATGTGCGTTCCATGAGATGATCCTTTCATTAAGCGGGCTTTGCCCGCAGCTTGTTGCACATGAACTCGCTCACCCACGGCGCAAGGCCGCGGGGGTCGAGAATTTTGCTTGACTGCGCACGTAGTCGACTGATTTGATTCACCAACGGGACAAGCCCGTTGGGATCTTTCCCGACCCCCATGGGCTTGTCCCATGGGT
>CAYTFM010000227.1:0-14998 GCA_964436735.1 uncultured Victivallales bacterium
AAGCCAGAATAGCTGCCAGCAAATGTGCAGGTTATTTTGCATTGAGCCCTTAGTGTTTGTGTAGGCGGGAAGAGATTATGACGCGAATCAGGGAGGCTTTGGCAACCACCAAGTTCGTGCGTGTGGCCAACACAAAGCCGTCGCCAAAGTTGGCGCAATGGGAAATTATGCCGTTACAGGAGGTGGAAGGCGGAAGGTGGAAGGTGGAAGGCGGAAGGTCTTGAAAGTTTCGGAACAGCCATTCAACCTGCGGGGAAATGGCTCCTAAGCACCCTCACCTTGACGGCGACGTCGTCGGCTTGGGTGATCTCCGTGACCATGGCGATTCTTCTGGCGCCGGCGGCGAGCAGTTCGGGAAGGTGGTGTTCCTTGATCCCTCCCATCACCGTGAATGGGATATGGAGGAGGGGGGCGACTTCTTTGATGAGTTGGATGCCGACGACGCCGGTTGGCACGAGTTTCGTGGCGGTGGGATAGATCGGGCCGAGGTTCACGTAGTCAGCTCCTGCAGCCTGGGCCTCCAGTGCCTCCTCGCGGGAGTGGGTCGACGCGCCGAGGAGCAGGTCGGGGGCGATGGCTCTCGCGGCGGAGACTGGCAGGTCGTCCTGGCCGAGGTGAACGCCGTCCGCCCCTGCGGCGAGCGCGACGTCTACGTGGTCATTGACGATGAGCAGCATCGAATACTTGTCGCAGACTTTTCGATATGCGACCGCAAGTTCGAATACTTCTCGCTTCGTTTTCGCCTTTTCGCGCAACTGGACGATCCGCGCGCCGCCGCTGGCGATCTGGGCGAGGACTTCCAGGACGGAGCGTCCGCAGGTGAACTCCGAGGATAGAACGGGGTAGAGGTCGATCGCCTCCAAACGCTGTGCCCGAGAGAGTCTTGTCTGTGTGGGTGGATGGTGTGGCATGACGCTACTATAGTTTTTCGGGCCTATGATTTCACGATGTACCGTGAATTATAAGCCTGAAAAACTACTGCTTCCACGCGGATGCGCCATCCTTCACCCCACGGAGGCGAAGCGGGTGAACTCCTCGTAGGCCCACTGGTCCCATTCGGGCTTCACGCCGATGCCTTTGAGATCGGGATAGCTTTTGACGATCATGCCGCCGTTGAAGGTCTCGATCATGCGGCGGCTTTCGGCTCGGATGAACTGCTCGTCGCCCGTCGGGAGCACTTTTTGGATGTCCGTGGGCGAGTAGAGCGCCACTTTGCGCTCTTTGAGTTTCCGGGCGAGGGCGGGCATGTCGTAGTTCGCAGGCTGGTCGAACTGGAAGCAGTCGATTCCGGCGTCCACCAGGTCGTCGATCAGATCCCAATTGTAGCCGCAGGAGTGCATGAAGACCCGGAGTCCGCATTCCTTGGCGATCCCCGTGAGGCGCAGGTAGTGCTTCCCGAAGAGATCGCGCCACATATTCGGTGAGATGAGTGTTCTATCCTGCACGCCAAGATCCTCGCAGAAGATGAAGCCATCCGCACCCGCCTCGGCTAGTTGCGGTATGACCGTGGCGATGAGGTCGGCGACCTTGCTGTGGAGGCGCTCGATCTCGTCGGGGTACTCGATCAGATCCATGAAATAGATCTCCATCTTACGCAGATAGCGGCTCGTGGCGAACACCCAGCCGGGGATCCAGGCGAGCTTGAACTTGTCGGGCGCCTGCGAGAAGGTCGTGCGCATGGCCTCGTAGCGATAGGGTGCATCCCAGTCGGGCAGTTTGAGCGTGTCGAGGGAACGCCAGTCCGCAAGGGCTGGCGTGTCGATCTCGCCGGCGGCGCATCCCTCGGGCATCCGCCGCCAGATGTTGCCCCACTCGTCGTCGTAGTATTCGAAGTCTCTCTCGGTCCAGCGCTTCTGATGGTATTTTTTTGAAGGGGACAGTCCGGCACCGACAAAGTCGCTGATGCGTCCCTCCGCGCCGAATTCGAAGGCGATTCTCGGAGGATGTTGGTGGTCCAGATTGGCGAAGACGATCTCCCGCGAGTTCATGCGCTGTGCTCCTCAAGTTGTTGTTGATTGAAGTATATTGGACTTCATGCGTATCGTAAAGAGGAATGAATTGACATATAATAGTAGTATCTTGACATGTGGGGCGTATGAACTACATCATGACATCGAGGCCGGAGCGCGCTCCACAGCTTCTTGGGCTGCGCTGGAAGGGGAGGAGCTACGACTTCCTCATCCAGCATATGTCTTTGGATGAGCGGCGGATCAACAGGAGCGACTCCGCCCCACGGGAGCATGCGCATGACGTCTATCACATGGTGCTGTACGTCGACGGCGGCAACCGTTTCTCCTTCAAGGGGAGGCGGTGCGCGTGCGCTCCGGGGACGCTTGCGCTGGCGTCGCCTGGTGAGGCGCATGATTTTGGCCCCTGCGACAAAGGGTCGGTCGCGTACCACGAGTTGACCTTTAGTGTCGAGTCGGGGGATTTGCCACTACGCCTCCCCTTCAACAAGGTGCTGTCGCTGTACTCCGGCACCACGATTCAGCCGTTCGAAGGCCTTTTCCAAGTGGAGGAATGGCGTATGCGGCAGTTGTCGGGGTTGCTCGTCGACCTCCTGGACACGCTGACCCGGCGGCAGACGGAAGGGGGGATGGGGGCTTTTGTCACCGTCGCACAGACGCTTTCTGTTCTGCTTGACGCCGTGCGGGGCAGTGTCCCCGCGGCCGTCGAGGACGACTCGGGGCTGTTCAGCGCGCGGAAGACCGTGGAGCGCAGGTTCGCCGATCATCTGACGTTGGAGGAATTGGCGTCGAAATGTAAAATATCCCCCGCCTACTTCTGTAGGCGCTACAAGGCGGCGTTCGGCCTGTCGCCGATCGCGGACATCATCAGGCTGCGTGTCGCGGCGGCGAAGGTCTTGCTGCGGACGACCTCGTTGACATGCAAGGAGGTGGCTGCCGAGACGGGGTTCCGCGACCATGTGTTTTTCAACAAAACGTTCAAACGACATGCGGGCGAGACGCCGGATTCCTTTCGGCGTTGCCGCCGCGGCGTGTGAGCTTCGTGTTCCGATTTTCGGATGTCGTAGAGGTGTGCGTATGGATGGTATGGAAGGTGGTGCCTGCAATCAGGCAAGGCGATGCCGTCGACGCTTCATGGCGTTGGGAGGGGCGTGTGTTCTGCTGGTGGCGTCGGCGCCTTTGTGGCGGCCGACGCTGGTCGGTTCGATGGCGCTGCACTCCGAGAGCCCCGACCGAGCCGTTTTGGAGGAGCGGCGGGATGCGTCTGCCGATCCCGTGAAGGAAATTCGCACTCTATGGAATACGAACCATCTGCCGCACCGCGCGTTCGCCACCGAGTTGGCGCGGGACGTCTGCATCATGAATCCCCGGTATGTCGCCGAGTTGCGCCCTCTTTTGCTGACGGCTTTGAGCGATGCCGATAGCGAGGTCCGCATGAACGCCGCTGTCGCGCTAAGGCAAGCTTCCGCCGCGCAGGATGTCGCATGCTTCCTGCCGCTGCTTTCCGACGCGGATCCGCTGATCCGGACGAAAGCGCTGGAGTTTATGCGCTTAGCGGGAGCAGACGTCTCTTTCACGCGAACGGTGGTTCCCCTGCTGGATGATGCTGATCCTGTCGTGGTGTTGCAGGCCGCGGGTTGGTTGGCCAAACGCCATGGCGTGGACTTCGGGGCCCGCGGCAATCTGTCCGCCGCCGAAAACCGCGCCGCGTTCGAGGCGTGGCGCAGGTGGGCGCAGCAGCATATGGACGAGTTTCCGACGGCTCCGGCACGCACGAAGGTGGCGCGCCCGCCACTTGTCTGCGCTCCAACGGTCTCAAGTCCCACACTGGAGGGGCGGCAGTTTAATCCTGTCGTCGGCGGTGGCAAGACGGTCGTTTTGCATTTCTGGCACACCCGATTGAGGCGGACGCATGCGCAACTCGACGATTTGACTGAATTGGAGCGTCGGTTCGCCGATCGGGTCGTTCTGGTGAACGTCCCTGTCGATTTGGTGCCTATCGAGCACGAGTACAAGCACGAACACCATGAGCATGACCATGCGGAGGCGGGGTGCCATGGCGATGAGGTTGACGACGAGGCGTTGCTGACTCCTCGCTTGCCTGACGAGGCGCGGCATGATGTGGAGGTGTTCTGCCGCACGAAGGAGATCAAGGGAACGGTGCTGCTTGACACCGGCAAGATGGCCGTCGCCTACGGGGCCAACGACTTGCCTACTACGGTGATGATTGACAAGGACGGCTATGTGGTCCGCCGTTTCACCGGCGTCCGGACACGGGCGGCACTGGAGGCGATGCTGGGCGAGGCGATGGAGAAGGGCAGTGGCGTTGGCAAGTGAGGCCTTGTTCATCTAATTTATTGGTTCTGCGGAAACAAATTTTCACAATAGAATCGCATGAGGTGATCCATGTTGAATTTCGAGTTCCACAATCCGGTCAAGGTCGTTTTCGGCAAGGGAACCATCGCCGCGCTCGACGGTCTCGTTCCTGCTGACACCACGGTGATGCTGATCTATGGCGGCGGCTCCATCAAGAAAAATGGCGTGTATGACCAGGTTAAGGCAGCGCTTGGCACACGCCGCGTGAGCGAGTTTGCCGGGATCGAGCCAAACCCCTTGTACGAGACGTGCATGAAGGCGGTAGAAGTAGTCAAGCGCGACAAAATCGGTTTCCTTCTTTCCGTTGGTGGTGGCTCGGTGCTTGACGCCACCAAGTTCATTGCCGCCGCGGCCCGGCACGGCGCGGGTGACCCATGGGATATTCTCGCGAAGGGAGCGGAGGTCACCTCGGCCGTCCCGCTCGGCGCGGTGCTCACGCTTCCCGCCACTGGTTCGGAGATGAACACCAACTCCGTCATTTCACGTGCCTCCCTCGGCGAGAAGTTGCATTTCAGCAGCCCTCACGTCTATCCGCAATTCTCCATCCTTGATCCCGAGACGACTTATACCTTGCCAGATCGGCAGACGATCAATGGTGTTGTCGATGCATATGTCCATGTCATCGAGCAGTATATGACGTTCGACGTGAACGCTCCCTTGCAGGATCGACAGGCGGAGGCGGTTCTCTTGACGTTGATCGAAGAGGGGCCGAAAGTTCTCAAGAACCCCAGCGACTATGAGGCCCGAGCCAATGTGATGTGGGCCGCCACCAATGCGCTGAACGGTCTTGTCGGCTGTGGTGTGCCGCAAGATTGGGCGACCCACATGATCGGGCATGAGTTGACCGCTTTCTACGGCATCGATCACGCCCAGTCGCTCGCAGTCGTTCTACCAAGACTGCTTGCGCATTGCAGGGAGGCGAAGATGGCGAAACTGCTTCAGTATGGCTCACGTGTCTTCGGCATACAACTCAAAAAGGGTACGGAGGCGAAAGCGGCCGACGCGGCGATCAAGGCGACCGAGGAGTTCTTCAACTCGATCGGCATGAAAACACGGCTTTCGGATTACAAGATCGACGCCAAGGATGCCGCCGCCAAGATAGGACGTCGTCTCGAGGAGCGGAAGACCATGCTTGGTGAGCGGAGTGACATCTCTCCCGTCGATGTGGCCGTCATCCTCCAGCAATGCGCATGATGACGTAATGTATGATGGCTGGCGTATTGTGGACGCCCGACTTACGGCATTCACCCTACACGAAAAAAAGCTCCATCCGCTGCGGATGGAGCTTAATTTGTTGAATCGGTCTGACGTCGTTTTACTTGTGCGGCATCAGAGCCTTTTCTTTCTTGTGGTAATGCGTGTGAAGGAGTTCGTGCGACTTGTGCCCGAGCGGCTCCTTGAGGAATTCCTGGTAGATCTGTGCGATGGCGGGGTTGTCGTGCGACTTGCGCTTTTGACGGCCCTCGTCCTCCTTGTAGATCGCCTTTATGCGCTTCTGCCGGGCCTCGTTGGTCGTAAGCCGAGGCTGTCCGCCGCCGCCGATGCAACCTCCGGGGCAGCACATGACCTCGATGAAGTGCCAGCCGTGGGGGTTGCCCTCCGTGACAAGGTCGCAGGCCTTGCGGGCGTTGTTGAGTCCATGGGCGACAGCGACTTTGGCGGTGACGCCTTCTAAGAAACTCCACTCAGGCTTGCACCCTTCCAGTTTCAGCGAGCATTCTTTGAGCCCCTCAAGCCCCTGGATCGGGCCGACATGCAGGTTGCCAGTGGGCAGCTCGCGGCCGGTGACGACCTCATAGACGGTGCGCAGGGCAGCCTCCATGACGCCACCCGTGTTGGCGAAGATGTCGGCGGCTCCGGTGGACATGCCCATCGGCGCGTCCTGCTCCCCGTCGGGAAGACTCATGAAGTCGATCCCGGCCTCGGCGATCATGCGGCCGAGTTCGCGGGTGGTGAGGACGAAGTCGACATCCTTCCAGCCCGAGGAGTTCATCTCGCCACGGTCGCACTCGAATTTCTTCGCCGTGCAGGGCATGACGGAGACGACCACGATGTCTTTCGGATCGACACCCTCCTTTTGGGCGTAGTAGGTCTTCGCCAGAGCTCCGAACATCTGCTGGGGTGACTTGCAGGTGGAGAGGTTGTCGAGCAAGTCGGGGTAGAAGAACTCCATGAAGTTGATCCATCCCGGCGAGCAACTGGTGAACATCGGCAGTTTGACGCCTTGCTTCTTCTCGACAAGGACCTGCTTGAGACGCGTGAGGAACTCGTGCCCCTCCTCGATGATGGTGAGGTCGGCGGTGAAGTTGGTGTCGAAAACCTTCGCGAAGCCGAGACGGCGCAAGGCGGTGACCATCTTACCGGTGACGAGTGTGCCGGGTTCGAGATCGAAACACTCGCCAAGGGCGGCGCGGATGGCGGGAGCCGTCTGCACCACCACGTGCTTCTTCGGATCGTCGAGGGCGGCCCAGACATCCTCGATGGCGTCCTTCTCGTAGATGGCTCCAACCGGGCAGACCGCCGAGCATTGGCCGCATTGCACGCAGACGGCCTGGCTGAGCTCATCGCCGGAGCCGACGCCGATGACGGTGTCGAAACCACGCAGGCGCGGCGCGAGGCTGCCGACGCCTTGGACGTCCTGGCAGACCGAGACGCAGCGACGGCAGAGAACGCACTTGTTCATGTCGCGGACGACGGCGGGGGTGGAGGTGTCGACGGGAGTCTGCTCCTTGTCGTACGGAAAGCGCACCTCGGTGATGCCCATTTCCTTGGCGAGGGATTGCAGCTCGCAGTCGTTGTTGCGCACGCAGGCGTTGCAGTCCCAGGGATGGTTCGCGAGCATGAGTTCGACGGAGAGGCGGCGCGCCTCGCGGGCCGACTTGGTGTTGGTCTTGACGACCATGCCGCTGGCGACTTTGGTGACGCAGGAGGGCTGGAGGGCGCGGGCTCCCTCGATCTCGACAAGGCAGACGCGGCAGGAGCCGGGGCTGGTGATGTCGGCGAGATGGCAGAGGGTGGGGATTTTCAAGCCGACCGAGCGGGCGGCATCAAGAACCGTTGTCCCCTCCGGAACGGAGACGGGGATCTTATTGATCGTCAAGTTCACAGACATGTGATCATCTCCTGTTGTTTTTTATGGTCGTGTTGGTGAGATCGTTGTGTCATTCCGAAAGCATGGTGAGTTCACGGTTGCCACGTTTCGGTTTCGGCTTGGAAGTGGTCTTGTCGATCCCCGCCTGCATCTGCGGGCGGAAATAACGGAGCGCGGACATGATCGGGCCGGCCGGAGATTGTCCCAGAGGACAGAATGCCGTGGACTTGAGCGTCATCGATATCTCCTCAAGCGCGTCGATGTCGTCCTTGTAACCCTTGCCTGCCTTGAGGCGGGCAGTGATGTCGCGGAGAATCTTGAGTCCGTTGCGGCAGGGGTTGCAGTTGCCGCATGACTCGTGGAGGAAGAAGTGCATGCAGCTGTGGAGAAAGGCTTTCACGTCGACGGTTTCGTTCATGACGAGGATGGCCCCCGAGCCTAGCGCGTGACCGACTTTCAGCAGCGAGTCGTAGTCGAGCGGGACGTCAAGCATCTCCTGCCCGAGCACGTCGCCTGCGGTGCCGCCGAGTTGCGCCATCTGGAACGCGCCCGATTTCATGCCGCCAGCGTAGTCTTCTATGACCTCTCTGAGGGTGACGCCGACCGGCACTTCGATGAGACCAGGGGCGTTGATGTGTCCAAGAACCGTGTAGACTTTCGTGCCCGGCGTGCCCGGCGTGCCGATGGAGCGGAACCAGTCGGCTCCGTTGCGGATGATGGCAGGGACGTTGGCGAGCGTTTCGACATTGTTGACGTTGGTCGGCTTGCCCTTGAAGCCGCACTGGGCGGGGAAGGGCGGCTTGAGGCGGGGCAGCCCGCGCTTGCCCTCCATGGATTCGATGAGGGCGGTCTCCTCGCCGCAGACGTAGGCGCCCGCGCCGATCTTGACCTCCACGTCGAAGTCGAATCCTCCGCCGAAGATGTTCGTGCCGAGCAGGCCGTACTGCTTGGCGTCGGATACGGCCTTCTTGAGGCGGTCGATCGAAAGCTTGTACTCGCCTCTAATGTAGACGAAACCCTTCGTCGCGCCGATGGCGTACCCGCATATCGCCATGCCCTCGAGCACCTTGTGCGGATCACCCTCCATGATGAGACGGTCCTTGAAGGTGCCAGGTTCCCCCTCGTCGGCGTTGCATATCACATATTTCTGGTCAGCTTTGACAGGGGCGCAGAAACCCCATTTGACGCCGGTGGGGAAACCCGCGCCGCCGCGTCCGCGGAGGCCGGATTTCTTGACGGCCTCGATGACGCCGTCCGGAGTCATCTGGGTGAGTGCCGTGCCGAGCGCGAAATAGCCGTCGTTGGCGATGTACTCGTCGATGCTCTCGGGATCGATCCGCCCGCAGTTGTCGAGGACGATGCGCCCCTTGCTCTGGCTCAGCCGCGAGTCGAATGCGGAGATCACGGGCAGCACGGGTTGCCTGCCAGGCAGGAGGAAGCGGGAGCAGTAACGGCCTTTGACCAGATGCTCCTCGACGAGGAACGGCACGTCCTGCGCCCGGATGTTGCCGTACACCACGCCGTCCGGTTGGATGGCGACGAGAACACCGGCGTTCGAAGGGCCGATCGGCCCGGTCTCAACGACCTTAACCTCACCGCTCAATCCTTGTTTGCCGATCTCGGACAAAAGGCATTGTTTGACTTCCTTCGCACCGGCGATCACCGTGTCGGCGTCGATCGGAACTATCACATACGTCCTTGGTGTGGGCATGCGCGTCTGTCTCCGCAAAAAATGAAAACCGCCTCGGCGGAAGTTCATGTCCTCGTGTTACGTTTTCGCAGCGGATTTCTTGCGGGCGGGAATGGTGGCCTTCGGCTTCCCCGTCTTGGGGGTGGCCGCTGGTTTGATGGGGGACGTTTTCGTCTTGGCGATGGGCTTCTGCGGTTTGCGGGCAGTGTCGCTGAACCCCTCGAGGATCTCCTCGATCTTGCGCTCGGTGAGGTTGCCGTATACGACATCGTCGACCATCATTGCCGGAGCGACTCCGCAGACGCCGAGACAGCTTGTCGGCTCGAGGGTGAACATGCCGTCCTTTGTGGTGCCGCCGAACCCGATTCCGAGTTTGCGGACGAGAACTTCTAAAATGGTGTCGGATCCCATCAGCCAGCATGGGGGGCTTTCGCAGAGGCGGACGAGGTGCCTGCCTCGGGGCTTCAGGCTGAACATGGTGTAGAAGGTGGCGGTGCCGACGATGTCCGAAACCGAAATGTCCATGATGACGGACAGTTCGTCGATCGTCTCTTTGTGCAGGGAATTGTCTCCCGAGGCGTCTTGGATGTCATGCAATATCTGGAGGAGGTTCTCCCGCGCATTCCCGCGCCTGTTGACGATTTCGGCGACTGTCATGAGTGTTGTCTCCTGAAGTATGATGCGTGAGGGAAGATAATCTATTGTGCTCAGTCCGGATTGACAACGGGCCGATGCTGAAAAATAGGGTGAAAATGAACAGGGTCCACAGAGGGGGTTCTCGATGGAAAATTCAAAAAAAAATTGAAGCACCCTTGCGGGACGCGTGCTTAAGTGTATCTTAGGTAACGAGCTATGTACTAACTATTCCAAAGCATAGGAGAATGACGATTATGACAAAACGTGATCTGGTGGTTCGAATCGCCAACGAGACGGGGCTCACCCAGAATGACGTCGCCACGGTTGTCCAGAAGACGCTCGATTATATTTCCGATGAGCTGGCAGCTTCCCGGGACATCGAACTGCGCAATTTCGGCGTCTTCGAGGTGAAGGTCCGCAAGAGCCGCAAGGGGCGTAACCCCAACAAGCCGGCTGATGAGGTGACCATTCCAGAGCGTGTCGTCGTCAAATTCCGTCCCGGCAAAGACCTGAAGAACAGGGTCGAGAAGCTCCGCCCCGGCAAGCTGAAGAAGAAATAAGCGTTGGGAATGTACGTCGACTACCAGCCCCGGTTCGCCGGGGCTTTTTTTATGCCATTTGTCGCGTCTGCCCCACTCGCGTGGCTATCCCAGTTTTCCCTGCCGCATCTCGAGCCGGAGAGTGGCAGCCTGCGCCGCCGCGTCGTCATGCGTGGCCACAAGCACGACTCCGCCATTCGCGGCGAAGGCGGTGAGCCGGGAGATGATGACGGCGGCGTTCGCCGGATCGAGGTTGCCAGTGGGTTCGTCGGCGATGAGGACGGATGGGGCGAAAAGGAGGGCGCGAGCGAGGGCGGCCCGCCGCTGCTCTCCGACGCTGAGCGCATGAGGCGTGTGCCGCATGCGGTGGTCTAGGCAGAGGCTGCGGAGCAGTTCGACCGCCTCCGCCTTCACATCCTTACCGCTGCGTTTCGCAAGCGTTGGCGACAGGACGTTTTCCAGCACGGTCAAGTAGGGAAACAAGTGGAACTGCTGAAAGACGAAGCCGACGTGATCCGCGCGGAGACGGGAGCGGGCCGCGGGCCGCATCGCATAGGGGGCGAGTCCGCAGATCGACACGGAGCCGCTGTCTGGTGACAGCAGGGCGCCCGCCACAAGGAGGAGCGTTGTCTTGCCGGAGCCGCTCGGTCCATGGATCGCGCAGAAGTCACCCGGCTTCAAGTCGAGGCAGACGTCGTCGACCGCGGCGACGACGACGCCTCCCGGGCCTTTGAAATTTTTTCTTGCGTTTTGCAGTCGGAGGCTCATCCTATTCCCTCAGAATGTCGGCTGGATCTTTAAGTGACGCCCACAGGGCGGGGATCCATGCCGCCGCGCAGGCGAGCGCGATGGCGGCGATGAAGGTTGACGCGGCGTCCTGCCGCCCAAGCAATTCCAGTAAGCCGAATCCTTCAAAACGGAACCGCATGGCGGCGGCGAGGCAGAGTATGAGCCATCCGGCCACCGCTCCGGCAGCGCCGGTGGCGGCGGCGCGCAGCAGGAACAGAAGAAGAATGGTGGGGCGTGCGACGCCGATTGAGAGCAGCGTGCCAATCTCGCGCCATCGGTGCGTGACGTTGAAGTGCGTGAGGTAGGCGATCCATGCGGCGCAGACGGCGGCGAGGATCGCCGCCGAGATCAGCGAGGCCCGTTCCCTGCCTCGTTTCAGCTTGTGGCGGTCGGCGGCGATGCGCGCCGTCTGCGCGTCAGCGGCCTTCGCCCCATTGAGCCGCGCCTCGGCCCGCGCCAGCGCATTGCTCTTCACTTCGATGATTTCCACTCCCGGCAGGATGCGGCCGATCTCGCGGCGCACCTCGCCTAACCGGTCCACGGTGGCGCAGTTGCATTCGAGGGCGAGTATCGAGTTGATCTGCCCCTCCTTGCCGAAGAGAGCCTGCGCCTCCTTGAGGTTCAGCCAGATGGTGATGTCGTCGATACTTCCCCGTTCCTCTTCGCACTTGTCGACCACGAACTCCTTGCCCATGAAGGTGATGCGCTGCTCCTTCTTGAGGCCAATGCTTGCGACGAGCTCGTGCCCCAGCGAGGCGTGTCCCGAGGGCACGGGATGCAGCATCGGTTCCAAGATCTTGCCGCTGCGGTGTTTCTGTGGTATTTCCCCTTTGACGCCGATGACCAGCACGGTCCGCCCCGTCTCGGGCCATTTCGCCTTGATCGTGAGGCTGGGGAGGAGGTGGTTGATGACGATCACGTCGCTGTTGGCGAGACGCTCCGCATGGCTTTCCGGCATTGTTTTCGAGGCGTAGCCCTGGGAATAGACCTCTGAAAGATCCTGCCCCTCAGGGAAGATGTGGATGTTGAAGCCAAGCCCCTTCATGCTCTTGCGCAACTCGTCCTCGAGCGTCGCCATTTCCCGCTCTGTGGCCGCTCGTTGCTCCTCGAGGATCCGCTCCGTCGCCTTGTCAAACCCGCGGAGCGACGCGGTGCCCGCGGCGAGCCCCACGGTCGCCACCGCCACCGCCGCTATCCCCGATACGAATTGAAGTGGACGATGGGCAATCTCCTTGAAGACAAGCGTGGTGACCCACATGTGTTAGTCCCTCGCTAACATGAAATAAGACATTGTCAATAGTATGAGGGCGGCCACAAGCGAGAGCGCGGCGAGAAGGAGATTGGGCGAGGAGAGCAGGGAGGTTGACTGGGGCTCGGGGGGCCGTTCAGGCAGGGGGCGCGAAAGGGTGGAAGGGACGGCGGCGACTGGCGGTGGCGGGGGAGGTGCGGCGATATCCCCGGCTCCGACAAGGGGCGGAAGGGCCCGCGCGTCGGTGATGGTCTGCGCTACAGAACCGGCCCAGTCGGCCGAGATCAGCAGATCGACACCCGGGTTCAACTCCTTCGCCTCACAGGAGCAGGGACCGACAAGGTAGGTGCAGATCTTCAAGAGGAACGACTCCGAGACCTCAGAGCCGGCCAACGCGGTCAGTGCTCTGCCGCGGCCGAACACCGGGACGATGAAGGGCGGTTCAAGTTGGCCTCCCGAGGCGTTGGCGAAGAAGTCCTTGAGCATGGCGATCAGGAAACGCTCCTCAGGCGCGTCTTTCGCGATGCGGACTATCGGGAACGAGAGCGCAGGCAGGGGAGGGCGCTCCGGCATTCCTGAAGGTGAACCACTTGCCGCGACCTCCTGTCTAAGCGCCTCGTCGGCCTTGAGCAGCGCGTCCGCGGTCTTCGCAAGGGTTGAACGAAGCGATGACTCCAGCGCGTCATCCTTCTCCTTGTCGCCCTCCTCGAAAAGAAGCCACACCGTCGCCGCTCCCCGCAGCAGAAGATTCACGGTGCTGGCGCGGGCGGGAGACGTGAGGAGCTCGGTGGCGGAGTTGACGGTGAGCGGCCTGCTCCACATGATGTGCTGTCCCACGCTCCTTGGAGGGAAGGCGACAAGTGTCGTGGCGGTGAAGTTTTTCTCTACGAGCTGTGGGACGATATCGTCTGAGGGAGGGGACGTCGCCTTGTCCGCGCCAAATGGATGTGTGAGAGGAGACAAGACTGACAACTCTATGTTCGAGGCGTCAGCCGCGGCGGGATGGGCCGCCGCGCCGAACAGCTTCCCGAACTCATCCTGCACTGGTGGTGGAGGTTCGGTGGTGACGACGGCGCAGATCCTGAACAGTTCCGGCTCCCATCGTTCAAGGGCGTAGCGGAATACCGGCACGTCGCAGGCCGACGCCGGGATGGCGAGCGCGGCGGCGCCTGCGAGAAGCATCGTCATGGCGATGAGTTGAAGGAAGTTCGTCCGCATTGCCCCGTCCTGATTGCATCAATTGACTGTGAATATATATATTTCCCCATGACGGTATTTCGCAAGCGACAAGAAACTAATTCATTGAAAAGAGGATTACCGCAGGAGATTGTAGCAAATCATGCCTCATCCCATCCACCACCATTGCCGTAAGATCATTCATGTCGACATGGACGCCTTCTATGCGTCAGTCGAACAGCGGGACGCCCCGAAGCTGAAAGGCAGGCCAGTGATTGTGGGTGGATCGCCGGACAGCCGAGGAGTTGTCTGTGCCTGCTCCTACGAGGCGCGGAAGTTTGGCGTCCACTCGGCTATGGCCTCGAGCAGAGCCTTTCGCCTCTGTCCGCAGGGAGTGTTTCTGCCGCCCCGTTTCGAAGCCTACGAGGAGGTCTCACGGCACATTAGGCGGATCTTCCTTGAGTACAGCGATCTTGTCGAGCCACTGTCCCTCGACGAGGCGTACCTCGACGTCACCACCAACAAAAAGGGCATGCCCTCGGCCACCTTGATCGCCAGAGAGATTCGAGAGAGAATACGGAGGGAGACGCGCCTCACCGCCTCGGCCGGAGTCTCGTTCAGCATGTTTATCGCGAAAGCCGCGTCTGACAGCAAAAAGCCTGACGGCTTGACCGTTGTCCCGCCATGGGAGGCCGACGCCTTTATCAGTGCGTTGCCCATCGGAAAGTTTTATGGCGTGGGAAAGGTCACTGAGAAGCGGATGGGCGAATTCGGCATACTGACCGGTGCGGACTTGAAGAAGTTAACCAAGGAAGAACTGGTGGGGTTGTTCGGGAGGAGCGGAGCGTTTTTCTACGACATTGCGCGAGGCGTCGACGACCGTCAGGTCGAGCCAAATTGGATTCGGAAATCGGTTGGCAGGGAGACCACGTTCGAAACCGACACAACTGACAAGGCTTTCGTACTGGAGACCCTGCGCTCGTTGGCGGAGTCGGTTGAGGAGTTGCTTGTCGAGGAGGGGAGGAAAGGCAGGACGCTTACGCTCAAGATCAAATATTCCGACTTCACACAGATTACCCGCAGCGCATCCACGTCGGAGAGGTTTTCGACGGCGGAAGAGATCATGTCCCGAGCCGGTCCGTTGCTCGCCAAGACGGAGGTTGGCACGCGGCAGATCCGTTTAGTGGGGCTTTCCGTGTCGTCGTTTGAAGACGAGCATCAGACCCTCTCGCAAGATGATGAACCGGAGATGATACAGCCGTTGCTTCCGTTCTAACCAATAAAGAATAATGTCTGATGCGACAAATGGCTGAAGCGGGAACATTGTATACGCATCGCCAAGAAGTGATCGGATCGCTTGGACAGTGGTTTTTAATCGTTTGTCGGATAGGTTATCGTATAGAGTGTTTCTCAAATATTGAAAGCGTTGCTATGGAGCCTGTCTAACAAATATTATTGCGAACGGGATGCCCATATAATATACTT
>CAYTFM010000228.1:0-8059 GCA_964436735.1 uncultured Victivallales bacterium
TCCACCCTCGCCGCCGCCGGCATCCAGCGCTATGCGAGGCCGCCGGTCTTCGGCCCCATCTGGACGCCGGTCCGGGGATCAACGCCGTCGAACAGCGCGAGCTCCAGGCACTTGACGGCGTTGAACCAGCCGGAGACGGCGTGCGGGTTGGCCTTGCCGGGAATGGTCAGCTCGATGCAGCCGATCGGGGCGTAGTCCCGCGCGTCCTCGAGGGCGATCCCCCTGTCGGTCAGCGCCTTGATGAAACAGTCGTCATTGAAAAGGAATGGTATGCCGCCGCCCTCGGCGATCAGTTCGGAGGCGAGCGTGAGAAACTCCGCCGGAGAATTCTTGTGGACGCGGATGGAGACGTCACGGATGAAACCGACGTTCCGCGTGGCCTCGAGAATGAGGTAGCTCAGGTCGTTGACGGCGCACTTCCCGTGCTTGGCCACGCCGCCGAGCGTGATCGCCTGCGCGTCGTAGTCGAGATACGGCTTGCAGGCCAACTCCTCCATCAATTCGAGGGCGTGCTTTTTGTCGATCCTTCCAGCTTTAAGGTCGGCTGCGTAATACGGGTACAGAATCTGGTCGAGACGGCCGATCGAGTTGGCGTTGATGCCATCCTCGCCGCAGGTGAGAATGTGGGCGAACCAGAGCGCCTGGACCGCCTCGCGCAGATTCCGGGCGCCGCGGGCGGGCACCCTGGCACACAGCTCAGCCATCGTCGTCAACCGTTTCTTTTCGGCAGGCGCAGTGGCCACGGCCGCCTTCGCCGCCGCGCACTCGGCGTAGCGCTGGCCAAGCAGGATGCCAGCCTCGCAGACGCTCAGCGCGGCGCGCCAGAAGTTTTCCTTGCGGGGAAATTCCGGATCGGTCAACTCGGCGGCGGACAGCTCTTTTTCTATTTCCTCTTTTATCCCGCCAAAGCCGATGCGCATGACCTTCGCGAAGTCGCGGATGCTGTGGTTCTCGACCCAGCCCCCCGCCCAAAAGACATCCACGCCCGTCGCACCACCCCAACCGCCCTTGCCCACCGCGCTGCCGGGAGCGGAAACGCCGACGTCCGCAAAAAATGTCCCGCCAGGAAACGCAACCTTCGTGTCACCATTCCACGCCGCGACGCAACGCTTGACTTTCTCCGCCTCCGCCTCGTCGATTCCCAGCTCGGCGAAGCGCGCGGCATGCGCCGGATCGTTCGACGCGCCTATTCCGGCATTGAGAGGACGCAGGTGCTCTCCGGCAAGCGTCCAGTCGGCTCCGATCTGGACGGGAGCGAGCCTGACCAGTTCCCGCAGGAACGCCGCGCGCCGCTGCACCCGCGACTGCCCCTCCTCGAACGACCGCCACAGGGCGACATCGCAGATTAGCGGATTGGCGTTCGCGACAAACGAGCCTTTGCGTCCCATAACCTCGTCGCGCAACAGGGCGATTCGCTTCGACATCCGGACGGCCTGCGGTGCGGTCATATATCCTCCATTGCTTAAAACAACTTATCATTGCGTATAACAATGATGATTCTATCAGAGCAAACCACCTCTCGCAACCTTCAGGCATATTGCAATACTATTATCTCTGTGCGGGAACTACTATGCAATTTCCTACTTCGCGCGTTCCAGCGTCACGAACACCACCGCATGCGGAGGAATGGCGCAGGTCACGGCGTCGCCCTCGATGGCCACGGTGAAGTCCTTGACAAAATCCTCTTTCCGCTCAAGCAGCGGATTGGCGTCAAGATCGTCGTTAGTCAGCACGACGCCCGTCGCGCGGCCCACGGTGAAATTTTGCAGGCGCACGCGGCACGGCACGGAGGTCGTCCATGAACCGTTGGCGATGACCAGGTACAGCTCCTTTTCATCCTTGCTCAAGGTCGCCAGCGTGGGCGTCAACGGGCCGCCGAACCGCTCGCGGTCCCTGGCCTGCTGCGGCTGATAGTAGGGAGCGGTGCCCTCCATCGCCGCCACCGTCTCGCCGACGTGACGGTTGAAGTAGTAGTAGAGCCAGTAGAGCATGTAGCGCTTCTCCGGGGCGTTCAGCGTGAGGATGCCGTTGGCGCACTTCTTGATCCAGCCCAGCAGGCACCAGCCGCTGGCGCCGCGGAGGATGTCCTCGCGGGCGTAGTAGATCATCCGCACAGCGACGTGCGTCGTGGCCATGATGTTCGCCGTGCGGACGTTGAAGCCCTCCTCCTCGCCCGCCTGATGCCCGAGCACCCCCCACTCGGTGTCGTATTGATAGGCGTCGCGCGCGGGATTGTAGGCGCGGATGAGCGCCTGCGTGCGCAGCGCGCGGTCGAGCATCTGGTAGTTCCCGGTCAGCACGACCTCCTCGAACGGCGTCGTCTTCAGGTTCGCCCAATAGTAGTAGTGCGGCGCGACAAAGTCATACTGGCCGGCGAGCTGCTTCAGCAGATAGTTGCCCCACATCACGTTGTCATTATTGCCAAAGATATCCAGACCGAGTTGCGCCTGCGGATCCACGGCCCGGATAGCGGAGCCGACGGCCTTGAAGTGCTCGATGAAGGCGTCCGGCGAGGAGAACGCCTTGCCGTTACCCCAGTCCGAAGAGAATGGCTCGTTGACGATCTCCCATTTATGAAACTTGTAGCCGCTTTCCAGCGAATGCTTTACACCGCTCGCCCAGGTCTCCGGCGGCAGCTTCGTGTTCGCGTGCTGATGCTCGAACTCCAGCACGCAGCGCTCCTCCGACAGGTCGACGCGCTTCAGCATTTCGGCGACCTTGTCGATGCCCGTTTCAAGGCCGAACGGCGGTTCGCCCACCGCATAGACCCGGGTCATCGGCAGCCGCATCTCGCGGATCGCGTCCTCCAGCGGTCCGAGCTGGTATTTTCCCTTCGGACTGTACGGCTCGGTCCACCCGCCGACCATGTGGAACGACAGGCCGCCCGCCTCCCGCGTCGCGGGGCGCAGCCGACTCTTCGCATCCACGGTGAACTCCAGCTTGTCGCCCGGCTTCAGCCGGTGCTGAAGGGCGTCGTGCGGAATGGTCCGATCACAGAGCAGGCCGGTCGGCTTCGGATCCGGCTGCTCGGTGACGCGCAGGTCGTCGATCCACAGCGTGCGCGCATCCTTGGCGTTCCAGACCGCCCCGAAGCCCAAGCGCAGGAAATGGCTTTCATCGGCGAACATATCCAGTCCCTCGCGCGCCGTGAACGTGAACTCCTTCCACTCTCCTCCGACATCCAACTTGAACAATCCTTTCGAGGACGCGTCCATAAACGGTTTGATCGACTGGATGCCTCTCCACTCGAACTTCGCCACGCCGGCCGGCTCCGCGCGCGCCCAGAACGATATCGTGTAGATCATCGATTGTTTCACGGGAACGCGGTCGGGCGACACGTCGATCCCGCGCCAACCGGCGTCCGCCGGATGAAGGATGCGTAAGCACGCCTGGCCGCTGCGCGGATTATTCGTGTCGCGGGTGTAGTAGTCGGCAGGGGCCTGTCCGCCGCTCATGTCCCACCCCGGCGGCACGCCGGCGCACTCCTCCTCAAATCCGCCGTTCTTGATGAGATCCTGCGCCATAACGACTGTCGAGAGCAATCCGAGCAGCGCGGCCAGTTTGAGCTTCAGCATGTGATCCTCCCTTATCTCTCACGGATTACCCTTGCGGTGATCGATATCCCCATCTATTCCCCCCTATGCGCTCTCCCTCACAACCAGCTCCGGCCTCACGCCGATGCAAAATCCTTTTATTTTCCTCCCCGACGCCATCTGGAGCAGGCAGGACACGGCACGCCTTCCCTGCTCCTCCCACCTCGTGTCAACGCTGGTGAGCGGCGGATTCGCGATCTCGCATTCGATCCGGTTGTCGAATCCCGCGACCGCCAGTTCCTTCGGCACCCGGACGCCATTCTCCCGGCAATATCTCAGAACGTGAAGCGCAATCGCGTCCGTGGCGCAGAACAATGCGCTCGGCGGCTCGGGAAGGGCGCGGAGCTCGTCCATCCTCATGCACACGCTTTCATACTCTTCCGAAACCTCTTTCACCAAGTCGAAGCCGAAGGGCTTTCCGTGCCGCATCAACGTCTCGTAGTAGCCGTCGAAGCGGCTTTTGAACCACTTGTGGGCGGAGGCGGGCATCATGAAGGCGATCCTCTCATGCCCCTCTGCGACAAGATGCTCGGTCATCAGAATCGCCCCCTCCTTCAAAGGCTCGACGATGGTGACGATCCCAGGGCACCGCTCTACCGCATGGCAGCAGACGCAGTTGACCTCCGGACTGGCGAGATATTCGGCGGCGGTCTTGTTCTTGAGGATCCCGCGGATCATGACCACATTCAACTTCTTCTTCGATTCCGCGGCGAGCGCCACATAGTCAGGCGACACGGTCGTGACGTTGATACCCGCCTCGGCGGCGGCCAACCCGACCCCTTTGCTGACCGCGTTGTATATGTAGTGTCTCAAGATCGCGTCAAGACCAACGTCGGACTCGACGACCAGGAAGATCTCATCGCACGGAGGCGGCCCTTTGATGAAAGAGCCTTTCCCTTTGACACGGCGGATAAGGTTCATCGCGGCAAGCTCGTCAAGAACGCGGCGGCTGGTAATGTTGCTGACCTTATAGTTTGCCGAAAGTTCGTCCGCCGACAAGAACGGATCCCCCGGCTTGAGTTTTCCCGTGCGTATCCGGACGGCGAGCTCATCCCGTATGGAATTCCAAAGACAGCCGTTGCGCGGTTTCACTAAGTATACCTTTATAAAACATTAAAATTAACATATATTAAAGTATACTTTGCATAGTCTTGGTTGTCAACCCCCATTCCCGCATTATATCCCTGAGAAAATCATCTTGCCTTCGAAATGAGGCGGCCGTTTCAACCGCAGCCACAACCACTCGCTCACGCTCGTGGCTCTGTTCAGACGCCGTGAACCGAGCCCCGACAATCATGGAGGGATAGCCGCACAGCAGCCCACATTGAATTCCCGAAGATTCAAGACCCTCGGCGGGTTATGCGAACGCGGCGAGGAATTCACGGTGTGTGGCCTTGTCCTCGTGGGGATCGACAGAATCAGCCAGGTCGGCGGCGGAATAGCCGCTTTCCACGCGAAAAATGTGCACCATCCTCCCGCCTTCCTCCACTCGGTAATGAGCCCGCCACGTCCGGTAAGCGATCTCCCACATGCCTTCTGAGCGGGACAGCGGCCGGATGCGCTTGCGTTTGCCGGAGCAAGGGTCGCGCTCAAGCTGCCGACGCAGGAAATCTCCGATACAGGGCACGCCGCGCTTATTGAGCCATGCGACGCGCTCCACAGCCGCGGCTTCAAACGCGACAGTGTAGAGCGGATCCGCCGCGGTCTCCGCCAACCAGCCGGTTGTGGCGTCCGGAAAGCTATCGGCGTAGGCGAGATACGGTTTGATGTCAAGGATCGGCGTGCCGTCGAGCAGGTCATGCCCCCGCACGTGTACCTCGAGGCCGTTGACCGCCTGCAGTTCGACGCAGGAGATTCCAATCGGGTTGGGGCGATACGGGGCCCGGCAGGCGAAGACGCCGACCTTGCGGCGGCCGCGGGGAGGAAGGACCATCGGGCGCCAGTTCGCATTCTGATGGAAGACATACACCAGCCACAGGCGTGAAAATCCTCCCAGGTCGCGCAAAGCCTCCTCGAAACCACGCCCCTCGTCAAGGCGCACGACACCCGTCGCCTCTCCCACGACCCCCTGCCGCGCGGCGTCGTACGGATAGCGCTCGGCGCAGTGGAACACGCCGATCGGCTGAAATTGCCAGATTGATCGCTTCATGTGTAAACGCCAGGTGAAAATTATGTGCCACCACCAATATATTGTAGCAGTTTGAATTTCGGACTTCGAATCTCGGATTTTTATGCAAGGAATGTTCCCCCATCTGACCGGCTCGCTGCATTTCTGGCACTACCAGGCGCCGCCGAACCGCTGGCACCAGCCGCGCCGGCTGGAGGATCATATCGAGGAAATCGAAGTGATCGTCAAAGGGCGAGGCTATTTCGAGGTCAAGGGCGAGGCGATGGACGTCGGCCCCGGCTCGTCGCTCTGGTATCTGCCGGGCGACGTGGTGCGGGTCACGGCCCACGAGAGCGACCCCTACGAGACAGTCGTCTTCCGCTTCGAGGTCTCCGGCAAGCCGTCTGAAGCGCCGCCGCCGCTGAGCGGGTGGAGCGACATCGCCGAATGCGAGCGGTTCTGCCGACGCGCCCTCGCCTTGTTTCTAAGGAAGGAAGGGCAGACGCCCGAGACGGCGTTCTGCCACTATGCCCGACTAACCTGGGAACACCGTGAGCATCAGCGACGCGGAGGCGAGGAACACCTCCCGCAGGCGGTCCGCCTCGCGTTGGAGCTGATCGAGAAGCGCTTCGCCGAGCCCATCGAGGTTGCGGAACTCGCGGCCGCCGCGGGGACAAGCGCCTCGCATCTGCACCTGCTGTTCCGCCGTCACCTCGACTCCTCGCCGATCCAACGGTTGATCGCCCGCAGGCTCCAAGCGGCCCAAAGCCTGCTCGGCGCGGGATCCATGTCAGTCAAGGAGGTCTGCTTCGCCTCGGGCTTCCGCGACTTTCCCTATTTCTGCGCCCTCTTCAAGCGCCGCACCGGCATGACGCCCACGAACTACGCCTCGCGGCTGTCATAAGTTATTCCGTCCCGTTTCATGCGAATTTCACGTCGCCTATGGTAAAATTTTTCCATATCGATTAGACTTAGCTCTCAAGACGGAAATAACTTTTGACATATACGGGAGGATATTATGTATTCAGGAATTTGGACGGGAATGCTGGTCGAGTTGCCGCTTGACCGGGCGCTGGCCCGGCTCACGAGCCACGGATGGCGCGCGTTCGAGGTATCGACCGAACATCTGGACATGATCATGGCGGCGGCTGATCCGGAGGCCGAAATCGAGAAGGCGCTCGCTCTCGCAAAAGAGCTGAAGCTTTCCATCCCTCAGGCCCACGCCCACCTCTGCGCCGACGTCACCCACCCCGACGCCGCGCGGCGGGAAAAGGATATCGCCCTGTCCATCAAACACTTCGAGATATCCGCCAAACTCGGAGCGCGGAACATCGTCATCCATCCTGGCAGCGGCGGCGGCTTCCAGACGAAGGGGGATCATCACCGGATCCTTCGGGAGAACATCGAGGCGTTCAAGCGGCTCGTCGACGTCGCCGGACCGCTTGGCCTGCGCATCGGCGTGGAGAACCTTTTCGACTGGCCCTCTCAGGCCGGCAAGCGCCGCTTCGGCTCCGTGACCGAGGATCTGCTCGAACTCGCCGACGCCGTCCACAGCAAGTCGCTCGGCGTGACGATCGACACCTCGCACGCCAACGTCCAAGGGCTCAACCTGCCGAGAATGATCCGAGACTTCGGCGCGCTGCTCATCTGCACGCACATCTCCGACAACGACGGCTCGGGCGACCAGCACAAAACCCCGGGCGGCGGCAAGATCGATTGGATGGAGACGATGGCGGCCTTCCGCGACATCGGCTACAATGGAATCTTCAACCTCGAGATCCCCGGCGAGCGACACCCCGTACCCCACCTCCTCGACCTGAAAAGCGCCCACGCCGAACGCGTCGCCACCTGGCTGGCGGAAGACCTCGACACCAAGGAGTGACGCATGCCGACCTATTCCGTATCAAGCGACTTCCCCGGCGGCAACGCGGTTGTCGTGAAATCCGAAGGTGACGATGTACACTTCAAACCCGACCTCCGAGACACCGAAGGCGACTGGTTCTACTGGTGCTTCCGCGTCGACGGCGCGGCGGGGAAGACTCTCAAATTCCACGCCGACGCCCCCAACAGATTCTCCAATCTCGGCCCCGCGGCAAGCCTTGACGGCGGCGACAATTGGCAGTGGCTCGGCCCGTGCCAGGGCGACGGTTTCTCGTACACCTTTCCTCCCGGACAAGAAAGCGTCCTCTTCAGCATGGGAATGCCGTATCTTGAGCGCCATCTGACGGCGTTCCTCGCCGCGCGCCAGAACGACAACCGCCTCCACCTCGGAACGCTGTGCCGCTCGCGGAAAGGACGACGCGTCGAGATGCTCACCATCACCGAGCCTGACGGCGGACACAAACCTCTCATCGCGCTG
>CAYTFM010000228.1:8069-14955 GCA_964436735.1 uncultured Victivallales bacterium
CCATCACGCCTGCGAGATGATGGCCAACTACGTCCTCGAGGGCATCATCGACGCCCTACTCGACGACAAGGATTCCCGACTTCTGCAAGAGTTCGAGGTCGTCGTCGTCCCGTTCGTCGACAAGGACGGCGTCGAGGAAGGCGACCAGGGGAAGAACCGCCGTCCGCACGACCACAACCGCGACTACCTCGATTCCCCGCTCTATCCGGAAGTCAAGTCGATCATGGATCTCTCTCAAAATCCCGAACGGCCATTCCAACTCTTCCTCGACATCCACTGCCCGTGGATCAGGGAGGGGCGCAACAACTCGAACTTCATCGTCGGCTCGCCGCTCGACCAGATCTGGCGCGCGCAGAAGGCCTTCTCGGAGATCCTCGAAGCGGTCAACAAAAGCCCACTGCCGTTCAAGGCGTCCGACAACCTCCCCTTCGGACAGGAGTGGAACACCAGCAAAACCGCCTGCAGCACCTTCTGGGCGGAAATGCTTCAAAGCATCAAACTGGCGACGACCAGCGAGATCCCCTACGCCCTTGCCAACGGCGCGGAGGTCAACCAGCAGACCTCCCGCGCCTTCGGCCACTCTCTCGCCGCCGCGCTCACGTCCTACTTGATGAGCCGGATGCAGCAGGGGTAGCGGTAGCGGACGCCGCTGTTCGCCTTGAGGGCGGCGATGATCATGAAGATGACATCGACCAGCACGAGCCCGAAGATGAAGGGGATAAGCAAAATCCCCAAGCAGACAAATGAGAGTACGAATGCGAGGCCCGTCAGCACCAGCATGTAGATGCTGCAGCTGATCTGGAAGTTCACCGCCTCGCGCCCCTGATCGTTGACGAACGGCATCTCGTTCATCTTGATCAACCACACGACCAGCGGGGCGATGATGTTCCCGATGAGCGGAAACGCGAACCAGCACAAACCGCAGAGATGCGTCAACATGGCGATCGTCCTCTCGTCCTTGGTCGCCTCCTGGGGCGTGTTTTCGCCGCCGGGAGTTGCAACGGGATCGCTCTGGCCGGTCGATGATGGTGTGTCGTCCATATTGTCTTTCCCTTCAATCGAGTTTGGAAACCTCATGCGCGCCACGCAAGAATACCACAGCTGCCACGCGTGGTCAAGCGGGTCTCGGCGCCGACCAACCGCCACCGCAGATCCTTGATTTGACGCAGACGCCAGCTACACTAACAGCAACGAATCAACCACTTTCATCCAGCGCCATGTGAAAAACTACCACTTTCCAATCCATCTATCTCAAAACCAGTTCGTGGACTACTACCGGGGACGGATTCAGCACATGGTCGCCCGCTGCGCCGACGGGCGCACCGTCCAGTTCCCGGCCGCGTTGCTGAAGCGGTTCATCACGCCACAGGGGATTCACGGGAACTTTGTGCTGACCTGCGACGACAACAACAAAGTGATAGAGCTGCAGAGGCTCGATGTTTAACTGAGAAGGCGCGCCTTCTCAGTTAAACGCATGGCGTACTTCTTGGGCGCGGCGCCTATGATGCGGCGGAACTGCCGCGTGAAGTAGTTGCTGTCGTTGAAACCGCTTGCCAGCGCGGCGTCGGCGACGGTGTGACGCCCGGCGCGCAGCAGTTCGGCGGCGCGGCGGACGCGCAGCTCGATAAGCCGCCGCATCGGACTCGCGCCGAAGGCCTGCTTGTAGACCCTGAGGAAGTGCCGCTCCGACACGCCAGCCCGTTCGGCGAGATCGGCGACGGTCGTCGGCCGCGTGAAGTTCTTCTCCATCCACGCCACGGTCTCGCCAAGACGCAGCACGCCGTTGTTCCTCCCCTCGCCGCTGCCGGAATAAAGGCGGGACAGAAATACAATCAGATCCAGCAGGCACGCCTGAACGGCGCACTCAAATCCCTCCGCCCGCTCTTTCAGCTCGTCATCAAGCCGCTTGATCCGCTCAAGCGCGCCGCGCATCCCCTCGCCGTCGAGGCTCAGCCGCGAGGCGAAGTCCCCGCCGCGCCGCCGCGCCGGCTCGATCACGAACAGCGCCTGGTAGCCTGGCAGCATCCGCAACCGCTCGTAGGGGAAACTCAAGACGTCGGGGCGGTACATCACGTTGCCGATCTCGAAGTCGGCCGTGGCGTCGGCGAAGCCGTGCACCGTGTCGCCCTGTATCACGTAAACGTCGCCCGCCGCCACAGGATACCGCCGCTCGTCGACCACGTGCGAGGCCTTCCCGGCGGTGACCACCACGATCTCCACAAAGTCATGCGAGTGTGGTACATAGCCACCGCCGAGGGCGTTGAAGGAGATGAGGCAGGAGTCCTCCGCCCTGGGGAAGCGCGATTTCGCCGTGATTTTCCATGTCATGGCGGAATAATACGGTTTTTTGGCGGAATAATCAAGGCATCCGCGCTTCGCACGGATTATTCTTAGACAAGACAAGCGTATCCGGAAAAGCGGAGGTTGATCGGGCACCGCTCAGTTTCCCGCCTAAGCACCGGACGCATCGACATCATTTGACCACCACACCACAATAATGGAGATCTCGCGATGAAGACACTGAGCCTCGCCGGCGAATGGACGATGAAACGACTCAGCACGGGAGAGACGATCCCCGCGCAAGTTCCGGGCGACACCCATAGCGCGCTGCTCGCGGCCGGCAAAATTCCCGACCCATACTGGGGCACGAACGAGCTCGATCTGCAGTGGATCGGCCGCGAGGACTGGCTGCTCTCCCGGGAGTTCGAGGCGGGACAAGACCTCCTGGCGGCCTCCTCGGTTTTCCTCAACTGCGACCAGATCGACACCATCTCGGAACTATCCATCAACGGCAGAAAGGCGGGAGCGACGAGCAACATGTTCACGCGCCACCGCTTCGAGGTGGGCAAGCTTCTCAAGCCCGGCCGGAACACCATCGAGATCCTGCTCAAATCCGCCGAGGCCGCGGCGGTCGCGGCGGCGAAAAAACTCCCCTATCCAATTCCCCACGGCAACAACCCCGTGCAGTCGCCACACCGCAACCTTGTCCGCAAAGTGCAATGCCACTCGGGCTGGGATTGGGGTCCGTGCCTGATGGTCGCGGGAGTGTACGGCGACCTTTCGCTGCGCGCCAACGACCTTGGTCGCATCGAGCACGTCTACACGACACAGAAACACAAGAACGGTTCGTGCTCCGTCGAGGTCGCCTGCGAGTTCGAGTGCGCCAAGAGCGGCACAAGCACCCTCGAGGTGGAACTGGACGGCGTCTCCGCGAGGAAATCCGTCACGCTCCAACCGGGGCTCAACATCGTCAAAGCCGCCGTCAAGATCGACAACCCGAAACTGTGGTGGCCGCTGGGCCACGGCGCGCAGCCGTTATACACCCTGACCGCGCGCCTCGGCGGCGACCAAGTCAAGAAGCGCGTCGGACTGCGCATCATGGAACTGGTCAACAAGGACGACAAGATCGGCCGCTCCATGGTCTTCAGAGTCAACGGGGTGGACATCTTCTGCAAGGGAGCGGACTGGATCCCGTGCGACGCCCTGCCCCAGCGGCAGACCCGCGCCGTCCTCGATGATCTCCTGGACAGCGCCGCCGCGGCCGGGATGAACATGCTCCGCATCTGGGGCGGTGGCCAGTACGAGGTCGACGACTTCTACGACCTCTGCGACGAGAAGGGGCTGATGGTCTGGCAGGACTTCATGTTCGCCTGCGCGCTGTACCCGGCCACGAAGGAGTTCCTCGCCAGCGTCAAGGCCGAGGCCGAGTACCAGGTCAAGCGCCTCCGCGACCACGCCTGCCTCGCACTCTGGTGCGGTGACAACGAGAACATCGGCGCGCTCAACTGGTTTAAAGAGTCCCGCGAAGGCCGCGACCGCTACCTCGTCGACTACGACCGCCTCAACCACGGGACGCTCGGCAAAGCGGTGGAGGAGTGCGACCCCACCCGCTCCTTCTGGCCAAGCTCGCCCTGCGCCGGACCAAACGACTTCTCCGACACGTGGCACAAGGACGGCTACGGCGACATGCACTACTGGGAGGTCTGGCACGGGAGCAAACCCTTCGAGGACTATTACCGGATCAAGCCGCGCTTCTGCTCGGAGTTCGGCTTCCAGTCGTTCCCCTCGCTCGAGACGATTCGGACGTACGCGCCGGAAAGCGAGTTCAATCTGACCTCCACCACGCTGGAGCACCATCAGCGCAACGTGGGCGGCAACTCGCGGATCATCCAGACGATCTCGCTCTATTTCCGGATGCCGAGCGGCCTGAAGAACTTCCTCTACCTGAGCCAGCTCCAGCAGGGGCTCGCCCTCAAAACGGGCATCGAACACTGGCGCCGCCTCCGCCCCACCTGCATGGGGACGCTCTACTGGCAGATCAACGACAACTGGCCCGTCTGCTCGTGGGCGACGGTCGAGTACGGCGGCAAATGGAAGCTCTCGCACTACCTGGCCAAACGCTTCTACAACGAGACGCACGCAGCCGCCCTGCCGCAAGGCGACGCGGGAATCGACGTCTGGCTGGTCAACGACGCGCCCGCCGCCAAGAAGGTCCGCCTCGCCATCGAGGTGATCGACTTCGCCGGCAAAACCTCCTTCAGCGAGAAACTCGACGTCGACGCCCCCGCCGGGTCATCGACCTGCCTGAAGAGCTACGAGACCGCAAAGCTCACCGCCGCCCCCACCGGGTCATTCATGCTGCTCACCTGGGACGTCGACGGCAAAACCTCCTACAACGAGAAATTCTTCGTCCCCTACAAACGCTGCGCCCTGCCGGAGGCGAAGGTGAACTTCACGCCACGGAAGTCGGGCGACGCCCTTGAGGTGGAACTTTCAACCGACCTCCCCGCGTTCTTCGTCAGCTTGAACGCCACCGGCGTCAAAGGGGAGTTCGACGACAACTGCCTGACGCTGCTTCCTGGACGTCCCAGAACGCTACGCTTCACGCCGAAAGGACAGACCACGTTCGAGACCTTCACCAAAAGCCTTGGCGTCACGCACCTCGCCGAGGCATGCCAGTGACCTGACTCAACGCTATGCCGCAGAACCGTGGAAACCTCTATAATCTATGGCTGGGAGGAGCACTTACCGCCAACCTTCCAGCCGCTTACATCTTTGATCTTGTAAAATGAGGCGCACCCCTTCCAGTCGCTTTTCCCCTCACACAAAAGGTTGCCGATCTTGCACGAGGCGCGGTATCGCCTCCCTGCCACAATTTTCTTTTCGACGACGTCGGAGTTGTCAACATAAAGAAGATTGCCATAATATGAATCGACAATCCGTTTGCTCTTGATCTTGACGCAGCACTTGTCCTTCGTCCAACTGACGCTGATGCTTTTCTCGTCGTCCGCGAAAAGAGCGGATCCGCCGAGCGGACTCGATTGAAACGTTTCGGAGTTGCCGAACAGATCGGAAAACGACAGATTGCCGAGCGAGACAGAGAACTCCGCATCCTTGGTGATTCTCTCACCAAAGCTCCAAGCGGTTCCAGACGGTCCGCGCATCTCGACGGTTGCCGAGTAGGTGTCGTAGTAGTGGCTGCTCGTCGTGTTTCTCGCCGACAGGAAGGATATCTTCACGTCGGAGCACAGAAACACCCCATCACCGACGACGCGTCCTGTATAAAGAGGTGTCATTTCCCCTCCCAGCAGGATACTGGAGAAGTCGCGGGAGACGGCGACGCATCCCATGCCGTTCGGCGCGTAAACGTCCTCGTAGGTGGACAGGATTCGCCATGTCTTTCCGAAGTCCTTCGTCAAGAAGATGCCGCAGTCGCTGGCGAGCAGGCCTCCTTTCAGATCGCCGGTTGGCGTAAAATGCCCCCACGACGCGCTGTCCGCCTGAAACGGCGTAGGGACCCTCATCCAAGCTTTCCCCCCGTCGAGCGACACGGCGATCACCGTGAAATCGACTTCCTTGGCTCTGTCATACCCTGTGCACACGGCACTCATTACCGTCCCCTCCGCCGACACCCACACACTTGCAGCATACAGGCTCATGGAATCGTCACCCGGCACTTCGACGACGCGTGAGGACAGCCATGCGGCTCCGCCATCATGGCTCACCCACACGGTACCGTCTCCATCAAGAACCGCTATGACGGAGCCATCCGCCGACAGCGCGACATGACCGTCTCCGCTGAATTCCCCGGCACCGATCACCACGCGCCCCCAGGAGACTCCCGCGTCTCCGCTCAAAAAGAGGTCGCTGTCAACGCCCATGACGGCAATCACGCCACCGCCACCGACGGCGACTCCTCCGAAGCCATAGGATGAATCCGCCCGGCCCGTCGGATTGCACAATCGCCATGTCCCCCCTGCGTCGCCTGAAACGAAAAAACCGCCAGCATCCGCGGAACAGGCAACCGCGACGGTACCGTCATGCGACAAGCATACCTGCTGCCAGCCTATATCACCATTGACTCCCGTGGGGGTTTTCACCCCCCATGTGCCGCCGCCATCGTCCGAGAAAAACAGATCGCCGTCGTATGCGCACGCCGCCATCCGCATCCCGTCTGGCGTCATCGCGACGGAACTCCAATTCAGTCCGGCATAATTGCACGTGATGGCATTTCTCATCCACGTCGCACCCTTGTCCGCCGACAGATAGACAAAGCCAGACGGGATGCACACCGCCAGCCTGGAGCCGTCGGCGCTCAGCCGCAAAGACATGTCGTCCGACGTGGGTATGGACAGTTCCGACCATGTCACGCCCCCATCCGTGGAGAGCGCGCTCCCATAGGAGTTCCACGCGGCCAAGACAAGGCCATCATCGCACAGCGCGCCTCCTGTGCCATAGTAGCTGCTGGAGTCGGAGAAAACCTCCCGGATCCTCCATGTCTCGCCAAAGTCTCTCGAGACATAGGCATACGTGCCGACGATACCCGCGATGACGTCTCCGCGGGACGTGGCAAGCAGTTTGTCCCAGCCATCTTCCACGGCAAAAG
>CAYTFM010000229.1:0-14950 GCA_964436735.1 uncultured Victivallales bacterium
GCGATGTGGGAGCGGATGGGTGCGAGGTGGGGGGGCGTGACGGGCTTGTCTTTTGACGAGGCCGCCGCATGGTTGCTGGTGTACAATTTCCGCAGGTCGACCGACGAGGGCTGCTGCTTCCCATGGAGGGAGAAGTGCATGTCGAGACAGGCGCGCGTCGACGCCAGGCGCAGCCGTCCCGGCTCCGCCAGTTCATGCCTGGCGGTGACGCGCGTCTCCGGCGGCGGCTGGTCGGGGAGGAAGATTTTGCGGGGGACATACGTGTGGTTGCGCATGCCGAGCGGAGTCCCAAGGCCGTTGACTTCGGCGAGCGTCTGAAACAGCCACTGGTAGGAGTGCTCCTTGCCATCCAGAGAGCTGAGGGTGTCGCGGATCAGGAAGTAGCACCGGTCAACGAACGCCACGGTGCGCCGCATCCGCGCGACGCTGGGGAAGCACTCCTCGTGTTTGGTCGACCAATAGCCGAACTCGATATGCAGGTCGTGCAGCGCGGGATTGTCGGGAACTTTGCCCAATCCTCCCAAGGCGGACAGGTGCTGGACGCGCCCATTGGGGGTCAGATTGCCGCGCAGCAGCGGCTCGTCGTTGCAGAACACTTCGATGTCGAGTTTGTCGAGCCCGCCACCGTGCGAGCTGCCCTGGAAGCCGTTCCAGCCCCACTCGTCCCAGCCGGACATGCGCAGCGGCCAGATGCGTCCGACGTCCCGGTTGTAGGGGAGCACCTCCTCCAGAAAGCTGGCGAACAGCCGCCCTGAGTGATCATCGCCGTCCACCAAATGGCACAGCGCGGCCTTGAGGGCCTCCTCGTTGTCGCCGCGGTGGAAATCGATGGGACGGTCTTTGAGAAGCCTGTCGATCCCGGCCAATTCGCTGCGCAACACCTCGAATTTTGGACGCCAGAAATCAGCTTGGCATTCGCCTTCAACCGCGGCAGATCTTTTTCCGTAAACCAGACGCAAGGATGCGCAATGCGGTGCCATAGTGACATGTGAGGCCTCTTTGGTTAGTTCCAAGAAGTTGGACAGATATAAGATTTCCCTATCCGAGCTTATTTCCCCCCCGCTGGCGGAGCTTTTTGCGGAGTTGCCGCAAGCCGCCCCACAACGGCCTTGGCGACCGCTCTCCCCAACAGTTCGCCAGCCTCGCTCTTCCAATGGACGTTGTCGCCGTTCGACAGGTTCAAATGAGGCAACATCACGGAGTAAGGGCCGTTGTTGGTAAATATCCCCCTCATTTCCGTATGCCAGGAGTTGTTGGCTTGATTGTACGGGTTGCAATAGGCGTCGACCGTGGCCCTGTCGGCCAGTTCCTTGGTCGCGTGCCACTTGTACCCAGCGGTGATGGAATCGCCGATCAACAAGACCTCAAGTTATGTTGAGCTCAACATAACCTGAGGTCTTATTATCTGAAAACGTACCTACGGCAACCCCCGTAAATCAGACCTGGTTTTGATGTGAGCACGAATATTGCCGTTAGGCCAGCGCGTCGATCGAAGCGACGCAAACCAGCTTTTTGTTTACGAACTCTTGGATGCCCATGCTGGAAAGCTCGCGTCCATAGCCGGAGTTCTTGATACCGCCAAATGGCAAATCCGGCGCACTCAAGGCCGGGTGATTGACGAACATCATGCCCGTGTCAATGCGGTTTGCCACGCGTTTGCCGCGCGCGGCATCCTTGGTGAAGACCGAGCCTCCCAACCCGAAATCCGAGTCATTGGCGAGTGCCACTGCCTCGTCCTCATTCTTGACCCGGAAGAAAAGCGCGACCGGCCCAAAGAACTCTTCCCTGAAAGCGGGATTGCCGGGCTTGATATCTGCTAGGATCGTCGGCTGCATGAAAGAGCCTGGTCGATCGATCCGTTTGCCACCCATCACCAGGGTGGCGCCCTTGGCGACGGCTCGTTCGACCTGGGCCAGCAGTTGCGCCAGCGCCGCTTCCGTTGACAGAGGTGCGAGCGTCGTCGCCTTGACCATCGGGTCTCCTGGTTTGAGCGCCGCCAGCGCCGTCCGAAACTTGTCGAGAAAGCGGTCGGCCAATTCTTCGACGACGATGAATCGCTTCGCCGCGATGCAGGACTGGCCCGTGTTGTACATTTTAGCCAAGACCGCCCACGTGACCGTCTTGTCAAGGTCAGCATCCTCAAGCACGATGAAGGCGTCGCTGCCGCCAAGCTCCATCGTCGATTTCTTGAGGTTTTGTCCAGCTCTGGCGGCAACGCTTTTCGCGGCTTCCACGCCACCGGTCAACGCCACACCCTTGATCCGGGAATCGTCGATCACGCGGTCCACCTGGGCATGCGAGATCAGCAGGTTGGTGTAGGCACCAGCGGGGGCACCCGCCTCCCGCCACAGTTCCTCAAAGGCGATGGCGCATTGCGGGACGCACTCCGCATGCTTCACCATCACGACATTGCCCGCCATCAGATTGGGCGCGGCAAAGCGGGCGAGCTGGTAGTAAGGAAAGTTCCAGGGCTGGACGCCAAAGAGCAGGCCAAACGGCGCGCTTTCGACTACTGCTTCTCCCGAGCTCGGTTTGAGGCGCCGTGGCGCGAGGAAGCGCTCGGCGTTCTTGGCGTAGTAGTCGATGATGTCCGCACTGAGCGCCACTTCGCCGCGGGCCTGTTCGATGAGTTTTCCCATCTCGAGCGTCACAAGGCGAGCGAACTCATCAGAGCGCGCGCGCATGATCGCAGCGGCTTTTGCGGCCATGACCGCTCGTGCGGCGAACGTCATGCGCCGCCAGGTCTCGAAGCAGGCCTCGGCGGTTCCGAGCGCCGTCTCAAGCTGCTTGTTGGTGAGTTGCTTGAACGTCTTCAGGATTTTGCCGTCGTAGGGGTTGATGCTTTGGTAAGCCATGGCTTTGTTGCTTTCTAATCGAGCTGGGTTGAGGCAAGCGCGCCTATGCCCCGAATGCGCGCGTAGCCGTCGGCGGCATAGGCCGCGTTGAGCTCATTGCAGGTGGCGACATATTTCACTTCGCTCTTCAGCGCCTGGTTGAGGAAACCCAGGACGAAATCTCTCGGCACGCCAAAGAGGTGATCAACCCCGATCTCTTTCAGCCGGATCAGCAGGTGTTCAGCAACCGTGATCTCTGAACTCGTCATATTGCCATACTCTCCTTTATCGCCGTTTCTGCCGGATCCGCATTTGTTGCCGCCGCCGGTGAGTTTGTTTGCTATGCCTAAAGCCTGTGCTTCCGCTTCTCCATTTCTTCTTCTACTTCTTTTGCCCCTTTGGCATAGAACTTTTCTTCATCGGGAGCAAGCTTGTGGAGCAATCTCAGAAACTCTCCGGCGTGGACACGTTCCTCGTCAGCGATGTCCTTGAGCACTTCCATGGCAAGTTGGTTGTCCGTTGACTCGGCAAGCTGCATGTACAACTGAATTGCTTCGTACTCAGCGGCCACCATGAAACGAATTGCTCTGACGAGTTCCTCATCCGTGAGCTTCCTGTCGTTTGCCAACCCTGAAAAGGGTGATCCGAACTCTGGCATGTTTATTCTCCTCTAAGGTTCTTTGCCGCGAAATCCCAGTTAATCAGTTTGTCGAGAACGGCGGCAACGTAGTCCGCGCGGCGGTTCTGATAGTCCAGGTAGTAGGCGTGTTCCCACACGTCGATGTTCAATAGCGGCTTCATGCCCTTGGTCAACGGTGAATCCGCATTACCGGTTTTGACCACCTTGAGCTTTCCGCCATCCAGCGCGAGCCAAGTCCAGCCGCTTCCGAACTGGGTCGTCGCCGCGGTCGCCAGCTCCTTCATGCATGCGTCCAGGGATCCGAAGGCGGCCTCGATTTTCTTTTTCAACACAACTGGTGGCTCACCACCGCCCTTCGGAGTCAGGCCACACCAGTAAAACGTGTGGTTCCAAGCTTGCGCCGCATTATTGAAGATCGCAATCTTGTCCGCTTTGCCTGCTGTCGCGGCGATGATCTCCTCCAGCGTCAGCCCCGCAAACTCCGTTTCTGCCGCCAGTTTGTTTAGGTTTTCTACATATCCCTTGTGATGCTTCCCGTAGTGGAAGCCAATCGTTTTTGCTGAGATTACGGGATCCAGCGCGTTATCCGCGTACGGCAGGGACGGCAGAACATGCGGAGATGTGCTTTTGATCTTGTCATTGCTCATGGTTGTACCTCTTATGTGGTTGAAGTGAAAGCTTAACACGACACTTAAATTCAAGCGGATATATTGTCTTGACTGAGCCTGGAACTTCTAAAGAATCCACCTGGCTGACCGGTAGCTTCATACACTGAAACAGCATACCCTGATTGAACCAATTCATGGGCGGCGCTTAATCCAGCAATACCAGCTCCGAAAATGACTACAGATCGCATTATTGTTACACCGTTTGTCGTATAATTGTTTTGGAGGCCGGCCGGTTGGTTCTTAACTCAGATCTTAAGGAATGCCAGCAGGTCGGAGTTGAGCTGCTCTTTGTGCGTGTACGCGAGGCCGTGGGGTGCGCCCGAGTAGATTTTGAGGGTTGCGTTCTTGACCAGCTCCGCTGAGCGGAGCGCCGCGGCGGCGATTGGTACGATCTGGTCGTCGTCACCGTGAACGATCAGCGTCGGCACGTCGAACTTTTTGAGGTCTTCGGTGAAGTCCGTCTCGGAGAACGCCTTGACGCAGTCGAGGGTGCTCTTGTGGCTGGCCTGCATCCCCTGGAGCCAGAACGAGTCGATAACACCCTGCGAGACCTTGCTGCCGGGCCTGTTGGCGCCGAAGAACGGACCACTGGCGAGATCCTTGTAGAGTTGTGAGCGGTCGGCGATGGAGCCGAGGCGGATCTTGTCGAACACCTCAATCGGCAAGCCGGCGGGATTGGCCGCCGTTTTCAGCATGAGAGGCGGGACGGCGGAGATAAGAGCGGCCTTTGCCACCCGTTTCGTGCCGTGTCGGCCGACATAGCGGGCAACTTCTCCGCCGCCAGCGGAGAAGCCGATCAGGACGGCATCCTTCAGATTTAGCGTTTCAATGAGTTCCGAGAGATCGTCGGCATAGGTGTCCATGTCGTTGCCATTCCAGGGTTGGCTCGACCGGCCGTGGCCGCGGCGGTCATGGGCGACGCAGCGATAGCCTTTGGAGGCCAGGAACAGCATCTGAGCCTCCCAGCTATCAGCGCTGAGGGGCCAGCCGTGGCTGAACACCGCAGGCTGTCCTGCGCCCCAGTCCTTGAAGCAGATTTCCGTACCGTCTTTGGTGGTGATCGTACTCATAGGTCAGATTCCTCCGTTGTTTGAGTTTCTTGCGTGGTATCGTCTCTATTGAGTCACACTGTTTCTTCGCGGTTTGTCCCTCAGTGGTCCATCGCGCCGATGACGCCCGGCACCCAGCCGACCAGCGTCAGCACGGTGACGAGCAGGATCGAGCCGCACCCCTTGTCAATGACGGCGAGTGGCGGCAACAATATGCACAGCAGGACTTTCAGAACACTCATTCTTGACCTATTCGACTGTCATCTGGTTATTCACGCTGGTCACTCCCCGAATGTCGGTGACGAGCTTGGTGACCAGAGACTTTTCGGCCGCGTTCTTGGCAAGCCCGGTCAACGTGACCTCGCCATTCCGCGTCTCGACCTTGGTCCTCACGGAGCTGGTCGAGAGATGGGTCGACAACGCCGTCCTGACCTGGGCGGTGACGGACGCGTCATCAATTTTCTGGCCTGCCGTCCGCTCCGCCCGCGCAGGCTCGGTGGAGGCGATGTCGTCTCCATAAATATCGACGCACACGAATCCGAGCAGAAGATCGGCGAACTCCCCAACGTTGAAGCCAAACCGGAAACTTGGCCCGATGCCGGCGACCACCTCAACCTGAGTCCAGTACGGGGCGCATCCTTTGTACATGCCGCGCCGCTGGTTGAACTCATCGATGGTTGGGACGGCGACCAGAGGCATACCCTCGGCGGTGAAGAGTTTCCCGCGGTTCCTTGCCAATTCGAAGCCATTGCTGGGATTGAACTGCTCGGTGGAATAGAGAATGAGGTCGAGTTGATCGGATTGCTTGTCGGACAGGGAGGCGGACTCGGACATCACGCCACCCTCGCCGCCTCTAAGTCCGGCATAGTCGCGGCCGATGTACAGGCCGGTCTCGATTGGGCCGACACGCGCGGCGGCTCCCTCGCCAATTCCTGTCGTGAGGGTGAAGATGTCACCGGCGTCACGTTGTCTGTCTTTGACGTAGCTGCCGCATTGTTTCGCCGTCACCGGAGTCGCCGCCACCGTCATCTCATTCCTCACCTCTTTCACGCCTTCGATATCTTTGGCGTATTCGGCGGTCAGCTCCTTCTGAGCCATGCTTGAAGCTTCGCCTCTCAGCGTCACGATTCCACCTTTCACCTCGACGGCGGTCTTGTCGGCGTTGACGTGGCGATGGAGCAGCAGGGTGAATCTCACCTTTCCGCCAATCAGCGAATCCGCATTTTCGGCGGCGACATCGGCTTTGGTCGTCAGCTGATTATCCACGCGGGTGACCCCGGGCAGATTCACCACGGTCTCCCGAGCCAACGCCTTGTGGGAATCTTCGGCCACAGATCCGGTCAACGTGACGGCGCCATCTTTGGACTCGATCCTGATCTCATCGCCCTTAAGATATGTCATATAGACGTAGGTGCTCTTGAATGACGCCTCGATCCTGTCATCGGCCTCCGACGCGCGCAGAGGCGCGCTGGTGACGAACATTGCCGCCGCAGCCACCGCAAACACCAAGAGACACATTGCTTTCTGTTTCATCTATTACCTCACATTACTTTGTTGCGGGGAATTTTTCCGAAGTTTGGTTGTTTTCTGAGCATGCTTAGCTGAGAGCCTCTTGGCGACTCCACCTCCTTGTCTTCTTGCATAAGTTGAAATTCTAATTACTTCTTTTTATCGTTTTCTTCTTCTACTTTTTTTGATGCTTACCAGAGGCTTTTGCCTCGTGAGTGGCTTGTGTTTTCTCATGCTTTTTGTAATCGCCGATGATGCCTTTCACAGGGCAAAGAGGAAACGCGGGGCATTTCTTGCAGCCGGTCATTAAGGCAATTGGGCACAATGTCATTTCAGTTCTCCATTTCAATTTACTAGTACAACGCTGTTCGCCGTTCCAAACGCGTTTGTCACTGACTTCGCAGCCGCGGGATCATCTCTCCATTGTCCGTCAACGACGAACTTGTATTGGTATTCGCCTGGCTGCAGGTCGACGACAGCTTGGAAACTGCCAGCCAGTTTTTTCATGGGCGCGGGTATCCAGTTGTTGAATTCTCCCGCCAGACATACCACCTTCGCATCCGGGTTTGGCAGCAGATTGAAGATATGACTCATCAGTCGGCCTTGACCGGGCACAAGAGCGGTTCGCCGCGGCACACGTGCACATTGGTGGCTACAGATCTGGCGCCATGCAGGATGTCGCGGGCCCGGCTTATTTCTCCTGTCGTCCCGTGGGCGAAGACAATGAACTTGTTCGCTTTTAGCGAGGTCTCGTATGCGAGAACGCTGTCTTTCGGAATGCCGATGCTGTAAAGCGCGGCGCCCACCGCGCTGAAACCGCCCACAACAGCGGCGCTTTCCAGCGCGCCGATGATCCATGAGACGAGAGGGCCGCCGACCACGATCGGGCCAATGCCCGGCACGACAAAGAACGCCGAGCCGAACAGCAACCCCCAGAAGCCGCCCCAGCATGCGCCCAGCTTGCCCCAGTATTCCACCCGGTCACCGGTGTTGTAGTATCCCACAACATGCTCATCGGCATGATAGTCCTTGGCGATGATAGACAGTTTGCCCATGTCGAATCCCCCTCTCTACAATTCCTTGACAGCCTCCTCCGCCTCAAGGTGTGTATTGAAGATGGAGACAACGGAATGGTTTTAATTAGTGCTGATCATTTCAATTCCTTTCCTGGCGGTTTGTCCCGCCCGAGGATATAGCCGACAAGGATGCCGACGGCGATGACGACACCGACGTAAGCCCATGGATTCGCTTGGACGCCCTTGCCGACCGTTAATGCGATTTCCTTCGCCTTGATCTCGGCGAATTCTCTTGCGCGGGTGGCTGCCTCGACGGCGCGCCGCGTGGTGGTGTTGACAGCCTGCGCCATGTCGGCTTTGCTGTCGGTCAGCGCATCCTTCAAGCTGGAGTAGTTGTCATTGATAAGACTCCTGAGGTTGTCCCTGTCCTTTACCACTGCTGCCTCAAGCGTTTCCAGTGCCTTTGCGAGTGCGCTATCTTCCATGCTTTTTTCTCCTTTTGTCCGTGCTGTTGCTGAAGCGGGTTTGATAGAAACTGACCGCAACGGCATGAATGCTTAAAACCAAAATTTGAAGCTTAGACTTTTCTGGGGTTCACGAGCAGCAACACGATCCCGCCGACCAGCGCGAGCGCTCCGGCCACCGGGGGAATGAAGTGGTGCTCAGTGGTCTCGAAGCGCATTCCGAGGAAATTGATAGGCTGTCCTCTGGTCGTGTAACTGATGCCGGAGTAAGCGAGCACCACTACGCCAAGAGCGATCAAAGCGACTGCGACTAATATTTTCACATTCATTTTGAACCACGATTCCCTTGCTGGGTTATTTGCCGCCTACACCACCCGTCGTCCTTTGATGATCCTGACCAGCACCACCACAACCGCGATCACAAGTAGGATGTGAACAAATCCGCCCAGCATATAACTGCTTACCAGACCCAGCAGCCACAGAACGATTAGTACGACAGCGATTGTCCAAAGCATATGATACCCTTTCCCATAGACGTGCCCAATAATATCAGTTTGAGAAAGCTCGGCCGGTGCTATCTTTAAAGACGCCCCATAAGAACCAGCACGAGCAGAATCAAGACAACGAATCCAAGTCCGCCGGTTGGGTAATACCCCCAACTCTTGCTGTGGGGCCAGGTGGGTATCGCGCCCACGAGAGCGAGAATCAAGACAATTAGCAGTATCGTTCCGATAGTCATACCGTTGTTCCTTTCATCCAGTTTATCCGATGTTTCGCCGCCAGTTTCTCTTTCCTACTCGTCGTCATTCACTTTCCTCCTTTGGGTGCATTGTCACGCTTCCGCGCTTTTTCCTCAATCACCTGTGCAATTGCGGATGAGGTGTCAAATAGTTTGAATTCCCATATAGCATGCGCCATACCAACAAGCACGGTGAAGGCATAATCATCACAACTTGAATACATTGCGCAGTAGAGCCGATTTCTGGCCGATCTGCGGGAGGGCGATAATCGGCAATATGTAGGTCTGGCGACCTGCGGTAAGAAGTGGTAAGCAAAGATTCTCAGAGCGGGTGAGGTGGGGATCGCGTAGGCTCGATAGCCTACGGGATTCGATCTGAGTAGGGGAATTGACGGTTCGCCGACCCACAACGGAAGGACGGTTTTTACTGCGTGGCTCTCAAGGTGCGGGAGGCAGCGCGCTGTCTGAAGTTGCGGGTGGAAAACCCAAGCTCCTTCAGCTTCTTATAGAAGTTTTTGATATGCGTCTTGGTCAAGTCCATGGCGACTTTCGCCTTACCACCGGACTTGACGAGAATCTTGGTGAAATACTGTTTGTCGAACTCCTCAAGCCGCCGATTCTTCTCGTCCTGATAACTTGCGACGCCCACCTCGACGTTTCGCCCGCCGAGAATGTCCACGACGTCTTCTGCCGTCACGGTGGCGCAAGGATGCCGTTCGCAGAGAAGATGGATCGTCTTCTTGAGTTGGCGCACGTTTCCTGGCCAGTCGTGTTCCCGCAATGTCGCCACCGCCTCGTCGGTGATGACGCACTTCCGCAAGGAGCCTCCCTTCTCCACTAGGATGGCGAGGAAGTGTTTCACCAGCAAAGGGATGTCCTCACGCCGTTCCCGCAACGGGGTTGTCTGTATGATGGCCCCCGCAAGACGATAGAGCAGGTCGCGCCGGAGCTTTCCCTCCTCGCACAACTCGTCCAGATCCCTGTTTGACGCCGAGAGGAGTCGGACATCCCCCCTGCGCGGTTTGGATTCGCCGACCTTGCAATACTCTCCGCTGTCCAGGAACCTGAGCAGCTTGGACTGGATATCCATGGAGAGAGCCTCGACCTCGTCAAGGAGCAGCGTCCCGCCCTCGGCGGAGCCGATGTGGCCATCCGTGTCGCAGTGCGCGCCGGTGAAGGAGCCGCGGGCGTGCCCGAAAAGCTCGCTGTCCGCCAACGACCCCAGCGAGGCGCAGTTGATCGTGATGTAGGGTTTGCCCCGCCGACGGTACTCTATGGTTGCGTTGCGCTCCTTTGGAGTTGTCACCCTCCAGAGAATCTGAAGATTCAAGATTGCGCAGTCGACTGTCAAGGATAGCTTACACGAGCGGGTCGGGAAATTTCGTGCCGATCATGCTGCCAAATCCTGGGTGTGGGCAGGTTGAGGGATCGATAAACGACGTCTGCCTAATCACCTGTTATTCGCAAAAATCCATCCCATCAACGAATTGCAATATATTTGTGAAATATATTTGCCTTCCGGGAATGCTTGTGCATGGAGCGTACGTGGACTGGCGCTGGAAGTATCACGACAACTATAACTTCAGCAAGTTGTATCCGACGATCATGGTCGCAGGATTACAGGAGCTGCATGATCGCGTCGCCTTGGTTTTGCGTGATCCGCCTTCTCGCTCACGTATTAGTTCATCAGTTTTTCTGCATGCGTGTCCATGATTCTTGTCATATAGAACAGAACGTCAAACGACAAATAACTACATGAGCTGAAACGATGAAACGACGGTTGTTCCCCGCGGCTTTCAAAAAGCTGGTCGCCATGGGGGCTCTCAAAGGGATGGAGGAGGTTTTCAAAGACAGGCGCATCGATAGGGCGCGGCACAATGAGCAAGGCGGTGCGGAACACCAGCAAAATCAGGGACTCACGCAATAATGGACGAAACCGAATTAAGGGCCCACCTTGAACAACATGACGCAGTCTGCCTCGGCTGGGAGTTGAGTTGCTGCGGGTATGTCAAACATGATGCGGAGGACGTTTTGCAGAGGGCATACCAAAAGGTTCTGCAGGGGCAGGGGCCAGATATGATGGGCGGTCATCGTTCAAGACATGGCCGTTCGCGATGATCCGCCGCACGGCTCTTGACGAGTGCAGACGCAACTGGCTCCGCCTCCTCGGTCTCTCGAAATACACAAAGGAGCAGAAAATGAATGCGGAATCAGCCGAGAGCGACACTCGTCCGGATCAGAATCCCGAAACGGATCTGACGAGAAAGTTCAAAACCGGACTCTTGCGGCTTCCCAAACGCCAACGGGAGGCGCTTCATCTGGTCTTCTACCAGGACTTGAGCCTGCAGGAGGCATCGTCGGTCATGAACGTGTCGATCGGATCGGCGCGGACGCATTATGAGCGGGGCAAGCAGAATCTTCGCAAATGGCTGAAAGGACAGGAGGTCACCTATGCGAACTGATCCACTCGACAAGGAACTCAGCGGCCTATTCAAGGAGATGCGACACCGCGACGAGGCCGGGTCAGTCGGCTCGCGCCGCGTGGCCAAGGCGGCCCACGCAGTCGCCATCGGGACACCACGGTTCTTCTCGCCATCAATGCGCTGGACCGTCGCCGCCATGGCACTGCTGGTCATGACGGGGGGGATGGCGACGCTCCGCCAGGGATGCGTCCAGCCGTCCCGTGAACTGGCGCAGACACAGGAGCAGTGGACGCTGCCAACCGAGTGGAAATTCCCGACCGACAGCCTCCTGTCAATGACAAGCTCCCAATTGGGCTATGTTCCCGCCACGACCACCGATGACTGGCTCACCCCCACCACATCATTCATTTCCCCTTGGAACACGGTGACCGAATCGACAGAGACAACTGATGCTCCACGTGGCATGACGGAAATGAATTAGAAAAAAATTACGACAAAATTGTTTTCGGAACTATTTTCACATTACGGTTCGACATCGGGCCACATTGACACCGCCCACACAACAGACGGAAAGGAGACGCCATGAACATGAAACGAAATCTCGCGGCGCTCGCCCTTGCGATGACGACGGCGACAACGTGGGCCCAGTTCCACCCTCAAGGAGGCGGAGGCCCCATGGGACAGATGCAGCCGATGGCCCCCGGAGGGCTTGGTCCGATGCAGTTCGGCAAACAGTTCGATCCGATGAAGGGGGACTTCTTCCCGCCCGAACTGATCATGCAACACCAGCAGGAACTCAGTCTCACCGACGAGCAGAGAATGGCGATCAAGGAGGCGGTGCAGAAGTCCCTCGTGAAGTTCACCGACCTGATGTGGCAGCAGAGTTCCGAGCAGGAGACGATGGACTCCTTGCTCAAGCAGGAGAAGCTTGACGAGGGCAAGGTTCTCGCTCAACTGGACAAGGTCATGGGTATCGAGAATGATATGAAGCGGGCACTGTTCGGTATGCTGGTGAAGGTCAGAAACAACCTTACCCAGGAGCAGGTGGGGAAACTGCGTTCTATCAGACAGACGATGCTCCCCCCGCAAGGACATATGGGCAAAGCCGAGGAAAAACCTGATGGCACGCGTCCTGGACCAATGCTCCTTCCGCACCTCCGCCGCAGCCTAAATCGGAGAAATAAGGCACAGCAACAACTACTATGACATGTTGATAAGACAACAGGCACCAGAACGGGAACTACAGCTGGGCTGCTATGTATACCGCCTTAGGTTCACATCTTAAGTTTTCGCTTTAGGATTGAATTTTTGAGCGCGGTCGCTTGAGACCGCTTTAGATGGCCAGGCTCGCGTGGCCATGAGGCGGGCGTCAAGCCGCCCGTCCCAAAGCGGCGTCGAGCCGCCGCTGGAGCTCAACCGGGTCAAGATTGTCGCCCAGCCTTTGCGCCTCGATGAAGGTCTTTCCCGTCTTCTTGTCATGCCATGGCTTGAAGCAGTTGCAGTTCCCCATCGCGGAGAAGACATGCACAAGTCCGCTTTCAATTCCGCATGCGGCGATGACCTCCTTGATTCTGTCCTCATTCCGGAAATCCTTCAGCTTCTTGATGGGTTCGATCCCGGCACCATGAGTCGTGGCGACTTCCCGCGCGTTGTCATGGAGCATGTTCAGTATCGGATCGACGAAGTCACCGTAGTCGAAGATGCGCATCTTCCGCGTCGTCAACTGCGCGGCCATGGCTCCCGCATGACAGATGTCGGGGAGCGTGCCAGCTATAACGATGCGGTCAAAACAGGAAATGACTCCAACGATTTGATCGTGGTAGCGTTCTGTGATGAGATGTTGTGTGTTCATGCCGTATAAGATAGCATGGATTAAAAGTTTTTGAGTTTTCAACCTTTTTGGTTCCGGCTACGCTAAGTTGGGGCTATGGGATCAGTCGATGGATTTTATGGATAACGATCTGTAGGATCCTCGGAATTTCTTTCCACACGCACCGGCAAACAATTCCTCCGCTCCTCGCCACGTTTCTTCAGCAAGCCTCTTCAAGCATCATTCCGTGCCCCCCCAATAAGTTACGCACCCCCCACTCTTTGTCGGGCACATGATCCGCAAAACAGTTTTACCGTATACGGCTGCACCACGCCTCTCCAGAAAACAAGCAACTTCATCCCGTAACTTATCATTGACCATCAACGTTTTACGATGTTTCACTGGCATACTACATGCTATATGCACTCGACCGTAACCGTCACGATTTGACTGATGCGGACGCAAGATCAAACAAACCCACAAAAGGAGACAAAAGATGAGCGACATCACCGTGCAAGATTTCAGCAGCCTCGTGACCACCAACTACAGCTTGCCTGAGGTGGGAACGGAACAGACGTTGGGAGCTGACGATTTTCTGAAGCTGCTTGTCGCCCAAATGCAGAACCAAGATCCGCTGGAGCCGACTTCGAACGAGGAATGGATCACGCAGATGGCGCAGTTGACCGCAAGCACGCGGATGTCAGACCTTTGTGATCAGTTCCAAATCAATGCCGGCCTTACCTCAATCAGCACCGCCTCCTCGCTGATCGGCAAGGAGGTCACCTACACCGACTCGGACACCGAGACGGTCACGGTCGGCATTGTCGACGGCGTCGTGATGAGCGGCGACAACGAATTCGTGCTTTTGATCGACGGCAAAGAGGTCTCGCTTTCAGACGTAGAGAAGATAACCGCGCAAGAATCGCCGACGTGATCGCACTATCAATCACGCATATGATGATTGATTTATCATCAATTAAAATTCATTGACGAGGTCGCATATGGAGCAAGAAGAGAAGCACCACAAAGACCTGGCAACACCGCAGGGAAAGGATTCCCTTGAGACTGTCGTCGAAGAACTGAACGACAAACTCGAACTGTATCTGCGAGCACTTAAGGCAGCTACAACAAAATCGGCACCATTGAAATGAAAGAACCCCAGGGGAAGGTAATTGCGCTTCCCCAATTCACCGCGTGCAACAGCGGGGGAGGCGGCGGCAATTGAACGGGGAACGGATAGCGCGGCGGCGGATCAAACATTGATTTATGCATAGTTTATCCTGACATCCATATCCGTCTCCTCTTCTATTTCCCGCAACGACTTCACTACCATCATAGGTCTTTCATAGCTGAATTCAGACATATAAGGCAATATCAGAACCTGTCCTACAATTAAAACCAATGACCTTGGAGTTATTTCAAACTCACATTTGATCATGATGTTAGCGAATTCTCAACTTGTGCGATCAACCTTCCATGCGCTTTTCTGTTTTCCCGCGCATGGGCGTAGATGCTTGAATATGAGAAAATTGAGGAATTCACTGTCAGGCCTCCGCCGTTTTCACGTTCGGCCCCCATCCATACCTCCACAGTTTCAGAAGATTGTGGGTGGAGCACCACATCGACCACTCGGACTTCACCTTGGCAAGTCCTCTGAGCAGGAAGTTGGAGAGGCCTCTTGTGAGCATCTGCCCGAACACGGGTTCGACGGTTTGACACCGAAGACTGTATGCCGCGGATCCTCGCTTGGTGAGCAGCTTCCGCTCCATGCGCTCACGCTTGGACGCGTTCGAGGGGA
>CAYTFM010000230.1:0-12387 GCA_964436735.1 uncultured Victivallales bacterium
TTCAGTTAGGATTTTTCACTCTTCAGTTTGGAGTGCAGGCTTTAGCCTGTCGGGAAAAATGCGCAGACTAAAGTCTGTACTCCAAACGGTTTCCCTTCAGGTTTCGGGCGTGTTAGCCAACAGTTACAAAACTGACTCATATTGCTCATGCTACCGCGGAGCGGGCGGCTTGGCGTCAAGAGCGTACCGCCCCCAGTTCGACGTGTCGTTGTTGTTGTTGGCCGTACCGTGCAGGGCCATCTGGATACGACGCCCCATCTTGCCGCCCTGCCCGGGCTGGTCGTCATTGTCGTCCACGGACACGTCGAGGTTGATCTGCGCCCCCTCCCGTAGCTTCACCGCTCCGCCGGCGGCCGGACGGATCGTCCCCTCGATGAGATAGCCCGCCGCATGCTTCCGGCTCACGCACTCCATTGTGACCGGCCACGGTTCCCGACCGCACATCCGCACCGGACACGCCGCGGCCGCCTCGCCAATCCGCGGCGCGACCAAAACCTGGACAGCACCGGGCGAGAACGCCGCCGTGCGCTCAGCCAGCGGACGAACGTCGATGAACAACTCCAAGCTGTCATACAGGAACGAACGCGCGTCCTCCTCGGTGTTCAGCGGCGGCCGCAACACGTCGTCGGTGACGCTCAACAGGAAATGGAGTCCCACGTCCGTCCAGGCGGTCTGCAAGGTGTAGGACAGATCTTCCGGTCCGCGCCAGAACGCGGGACTGGGCGCGCCCTCGACCGGACGGCCAATAACGGCCTGCGCCGCGGTGTTCGCCGTCTGCGCGGGCACCTTCGCCCACTTCGCCATGTCGCCATCGAGTTTGAATTCACCCTCGAACCTGGGGATGCGGGTCATCTTGCCATGACTGATGAAACCGGACTTCTCGCGGACCGCTGTCAGGTTGCCGTCGATAAGGAGCTGCGCCCGAATCCAGTGCGCGCCTTTCTTGATGTCGCCCGTCTGCCAGACAACGGGAACCTTGCGGGTCTCTTTCGCACCCAGCTTGAACTCTTTCTCCCGTGAAGTAGCACTACCAGACGAGACGGTGGCGCCGAGCGTGGCGGCGACCGGACGGTCATACGGATTGCCCACCTCCGCCACGACTTCAACCTCGGTCATCGGCTCAAGCAAGGTTTGGCCGCAGGTGATTTTCAAGCCGTCGGCGGCGAGGCCAAAGTTCTCAGGAACATCGAAGAGATATATGGGTTCCTCGGTCACATTGACTCGCAGCAGTCCACCCTCTGCGGTGGCGAAGGACAAGGCATTGCCGAGGTAGTCCATCCCCTTGACCGCGGCGCCCGCGGCGGGAGCGGCCTTGCACACCAGCGTCACGGGCTGGTCGGCGAAGAGGGCCGCCGTGGTTTTCCCCTTCCCATCCTTCAGAGCCACGCACGCGGCCCCTGTAACGTCCATCGGGATGAAGCGCGCCTCGGTCACGGTGAGCATGACCGACTGCAACGCCATCAGGGCCACGCCCTTTTCGGTGACGGCACTCTCGCCCAACTGCAGGCCGGCGAGTCCGCAGTAGAGCTGCGAGGGGCTCATCAAAAGGAAGTATTTTTCGACGCCCTCGCCCCGTTCCACCAACAGCGACTGCGCCTGCCAGCAGGCCGAAAGATGCTCGTTGACCATGCCGATCGCATCAACCCCGACGACCACCCAACCCGCGTCCGTCCGCCGGGCCCGGCCGCCATAAAACTTCTCCAACTCCGCATCGGTCGCCGGACGCCCGTCAACGCGCATGGGCTGATGGATGCCGCACTCGCTGTTCCACATGGGCAGCAACTTCCCGACGTGCTTGAGCATGCTCGCCTTGACCCTTTTCGTCCGGGCGGCGTCCTCCATGTTCCTCAGGGGAGACGTTCCGATGTAGTTGTGGAAGGAGAGGATATCCAGGTACGCGCCCCCGCCGGCGGCCAGCACCTCCTCGATCCAGACGTCATATTGCGATGTGCCGCAGGGGCCGACGATCTTCGCCTCGGGATCGACCTCCTTGAAGATGGCGTGGGCCTCTTTCAGCAACTGCGCGTAGTCCTTCGCGCTGTAGCCGTGGGCGTTGGGCTCGTTGAAGATCTCCCAGTATTTCACCTTGCCTTTGTAGCGGTTCGCCAGGTTGCGGACGTGGTCCGTGTGGATCTTGGGATTCGCCCGCCAGTCGTCCAACGTCGGGTAGCGCCCCGCATCCCAAAAGCTCAGGCCGATGCAGTACAGCACCTCCATCCCATCTTTGAGAATGCGATCCACCCGCTCGTCGCTCGACCCATAATTGGGCGTCCCGTCCTTTGCCCGGCCATAGATGGGTTGGATGACGCGCTCGACGGAGGGACGGAAGGCGCGGGTGTCCTCGCCCACATAGTTCGCCAGCATGGAGCTTTTCGGTACCGCCGCCACGTCGGGGAGCGGCGCGCACACGGCGAAACCGAACTGCGCCGACTTCACGACCCGCCCCTGCTCGTCCCGCACCGTCACGTCCAACTCGTAGAGGCCGCACCGGTCCGGTTTGATGAGGTATTCGGTCAGAATGGGCGCAGCCCCCGCCATCTCGAACGCGCAGTTTTCCTCGGAAAGCTTCTCGCCCATGAAGAGCTTCACGGCGAAGGTCGCTTGCGCCTTGGCTCCGAACAGCCCCGCGGCGTCCTTGCTGATAGCCACGGTGACAGGAATGGGCTTGTCCTGGGGAAAATAACCAAAGGTCTTCCTGGGCAGATCGATGGCGACGCCAGCCAACCGCGCTTCACGCGCCAGAGCCTCCTGGTGCCGCCGCGGCTGCGCCTCGTCCGTGACGTCGGGACGGCCACCGCTGTAGAACCCCGCCACCTCGCCACCGACCAGCGCACGTTTGTAGAGAGCCAGCTCGTCGATGTCGAAGCGCGACGAGGAGCGCTGACTCGCCGTGTCGCCGAGCTGCAGGCCGCCCACATCCAGTTCCGGCGTCGCATGCCGCTGCGTCGGCGTCGGCGGGTGCTGGTAGACGCCGTCGAACGCCGTCTCGCCTTTTTTGACTCCGTCCACGTACAATTGCAGCTTCGCGCCGTTGAGCACCCCGACCAGATGATGCCAGACATGCGGCGCCAGAAACGGGCCGCCCACCACCACCACGCCTTTGCCCTCACCCTCGCCCGTGGGACGCCCCAGCACGAACCGCGAGCCGAAACCGTCTGCCTCCAGCCTCCACCCGGCCGAGTAGGCGTCCCCCACTGAAGCGAACACCGCGCGGTCCTTGCCGCTTGCGGGAATAACGGTCCGTATCGACAGCTCCACCGTGAAATCCTTGCCCGGCACGCCATAGAAATGCGTCCGCCCGACGCTGGTTCGCGCCGTGCCGACACTGAGCGCAGGTTTGCCTTCCCACCGGCCATCCTTCCAGCGGGGCACATCCAGCGTGTTGCCCACGAAGTAGTCGTAGCCGCTGATGAGCATGGAACTGAACGGCGTGTCATCAAGCCAGTTGCGTGTGGTTTTGCCGCGCCCCTCCTGGAAGGTGTAATACTGCACCATGCCCGGCGTCTGGCGTTTCGCCTCCAGGCGTTGTCGCCACGGCTGCGCCTCGTCCGCGGAAAGCCCCCCCGCCGCCGCGGCAACCCCCAGAGCCAGCAGCCCCGAGGAGATTCCCGATATGAACCTTGCCATACTCGTCATCCCTTTCCTCTTTACGAGTGAAGCGGCTCCGCCGCGTCTATAACCACTCGTTCACACTCGTGGCTCTGTTCAGACGCCGCGAACCGAGCCCCGACAGTAATGGAGGGGTCAGCCGCAAAGCGGCGCCACATTGAATTTCTAAGCGTCAAGCTCGTGGAGATCTTTCCCTCCGACCGCGCGTGCCGTCGTCCTCTCCGCACGACGCGCCCACTACCAGCCTCGCCTTGAGCATCTCCGGCGCAGTCCCCGGCGCGACACCGCCACAGGAGTGGACGGCAAGAAATTTTTCCTTCACAAAACGCAACGTCCCGCGGGCGACCTCGGCGGGATCCAGTTCGAGCCTCGTGACCGAAACGCCGCTCTGGAACTCGTCCCCGCGGTTGGCGTGGCTGACAAGCGCGACATCATCAGGGAAACGCACCCCCTTCTCCTCCAATCCCTTGATGACGCCCTTCGTGAGAATGTCATGGTTCACGAAGACCGCCTCCGGACGCGACCGCTTGTCAGCCATCAACTTGATGATGTGATCATGGCCGTCCTCCGCCCCAGCCCCCCAGTACCTGACCGTGTTCTCGGGAAGGGAGAGTCCGCGCTCGCCAAAAGCCGACCAGACCCCTTGATACTCGCGTCCGATCTTCTCGTCGGGATAGTACTTGGGAGGGAACATCGAGACGAACACGATGTTGCGGAACCCCCTGTCCAGCAGATAGGCCGTCCCGTCATGAGCGATCGCCTGGATGTCCAAGCCTGACGGCCAGACCCACGGCACATTCTTCTGCGCCCCCAGCCACGACATCAACTCCTCGCTGGCGGCGACGGGGATGAGACAGGCGTACCGCCCATCCTTGGCGTCCTCCTTGAGGCGGCGCGACTGCGACTCGAACGCCTGCCCGCCCAGACTGAAGTGGCAGTCGATGTTGATCTCCTCCTCACGGCCGATCGTGTCGAATTGCTCGATCAGCAACCGCGGAAACGAACTCTCGATGTTGAAGGGATTTTGCCCGAAGACCACGCCGACGGTCCGCGAGATGGGATTGGCGTTCACGAAGGTTCCAACACGGGGCGCCCGGCGGAGCAGGCCACGGTCCATGAGAAGGGCAAGCCCCTGCTGCGCCGTCGGCACGGTGACCTTGAAGAGCTTCGCCATCTCGGACGTCGTCGGCAGCCGCTCGCCGTGCGTCAAGCGCTTCGAGGTGATCAACCGCTCCAGATGTTCGGCGATCGCCGCGTAGATCGGCTTGTCCCCCGATGGCCCGAAACCGGCCGCTATTCCGTGCGAACCATCCTGCATCTCCCCACCGCCGCAGCTAATATTAAAGTATTTATTAAAGCTAATATAGTATACAATAATAGCCACAATCTGTCAAGGCCGCCTCCTTGCCACTAAGGATAATCGAATGGCGCACAGACGTGTCCGTCGATGCGGTCGAGTTCATTAAGTGGAAAAACGAGGTGAGCGGGGGGTGGGGTCACTGCGCCAGCCAAACCGCCTCATAGGCCAGACGCTGGCGGTTCCATTCTATCACGAGCACGAAGTTGGGGCGATCCGTCCGCTCTGTCGCCGCCCTGTCGCCACCCACTTGGGAGTCGATGACGCGCCTCGTCGCCCCTATGTCGAATTTTGGTCGGGCGGACTCTTTCAACAGAACATCATAGGTCGGTTTCTTCCCTGTCGACGCGGCTAAGCTGGCAAGTTCGCCGCCCCAATCCACAAGCAGTCGATAGCTTGGGCCATATTCGAGTGGATGACCTCCCCCCATATCCAAAAACAACAATGCCGAGGAGAGCAAGACGGCATTGGATATGACGACAATAGCGAAAAACGCCTTCCGCACCAGTTTGGACGTGATAACGCTGAAACCAAGCGCCAGCAGCACGAATCCCGCAGGAACGGTGACGAGGAAATAATGCGGATACGCACGTATCTGCAACAGCATGTACGAAAGGCACACCGAGCCGAGCATCAGCAGTGCCACGGTCCCGCACAAGATGGTCTGGTCGCTCCTCCAGCTCCCGCGTTGGTGGGGTGGCATGAACCGCGCGGCGACGCCGAGCGCGCCCAACAGCATGAAGACCGCGGCGGCGGCGGCCGCCATGCGCAGCGGAAGGCACGCGCCGGCGCCAAGCAACCATGCGCTTATTCTGCCGAGATCAGGGCCGAAATAATAATTGAAGAACTCAAAGCTGTGGAATTCATTGACCAATATGAGCGTGCGGTTCATGAGAGGGGCGAAATGCCCCACCGGCGCGGCAGCGGGAAGCGTCGGAACGAAGCGGACGAGATAAAGCAGGTACGGGAGGAGCAGAACGAATACGGGGCCCACTGCGATCAGCACCGTTCTCGGCTTCGCCCTGCCCATCCACGCAAAACAAAAGGTTGCGGGCAGAACGAAAAAACCGGAAAGGTGCAGAGAGGCGGCAAGGAAGGCCAGCCAGCACGATCCAATCCAGTGCCACGGAGATCCTCCACTCAGCCACCGGACGGTCAAACAGAAATACGCGGTCATGATCGGAGGCAGCAGGCTTTGCGCCCAAATATTCGAACTGTACAGCACCAGCGAGGGCGCGAGCGAAAGGAGCGCCGCAGTCTCCAGCAACGTCTCTCGGCTCAAATGGCCTCGCATTCCGATCAACCACACCGGCACGGTCAGGCACGAGATGAAGATGAAGACGGCCGCATAGGCGGACGGGTCATGGAAGATCATGCTGGCCACCCCCATGAAGAAATAAAAGCCCGGCAGATTGGGAATCCCCACCCCGGACATCATCCCGTGGCTTATCATGAACCTCGAGGCGACAGTCGCCGAGGCGTCGGCGATGGCCCGCGCCTGGTCGTCTTTGAATTCAAAAAACTCCCATGTCCAGACGCGCAGGAAAAACCCGGCGACGATCAGGATTACCAGCAACCACTCATAGGGTATCAGATCAAAAGAACGGGCGAGACGGTTCATGGGAATAATGTTCCAAAAGGCTTTTCCTGAATTGAAGCGCAGGCGGACTCGACCGTACATTATCATAAGGGGAAGTGTTGACAAACGAAATAGGAAGCCATGACAAGCTATTTCACGGTATCGGCCGCATGCGTTCTCGTCGCCGTGGTGGCGGGATGGGGGCTGGGGTACACACCAGACAGGCGTCACACGGTCAAGGAATTTCGCCCCCTCCTTCTCTTCGTCTCTCTTTGCGCGCTGGTCTACGCGCTTTTGGGCTGCTTCAAATACTACGAGATGCGCTACGGGGCCTGGGACTTCGGGATCTGGGATTCCATGATCCACAACGCGGCTCATTTCGATGGTCTTTTCCGCGACTTCCGCGGTCCCTTCGACCACTTCTCCCCTCTGGTTCTCATCCTCGTTCCTCTCTACTGGATCTACGACCATCCTCTGACCCTGGTGTTCGCCCAGTCGGCGATACTGGCCGGAGCGGCCATACCACTCTACCTCATCGGCCGTCGATGGATGGGAAACTCAAGGATCCCGCTTCTCGTCACGTTGATGTACCTATTGAACCCCTACTACTCCCGCCTGGCCCTTTATGACTTCCACTTCGAGACGCTTTTCCCGCTGCTATTCTTCCTTGCCTGGCTGGCTCATGCGAAGAAAAAGCCGAAACTGTTCGCCCTGCTGCTCCTCTGCTGTCCGCTGATAAAAGAGGAGATGGTCATCCCGCTCGGGGCGTGCGGCCTCCTCTTCTGCTCCCGCAGGAAGACGCGCGCCCTCGGGATACTGTGCCTTGCGGCGACGGTGCTCATCTCGCTCTTCGTCGTCAAAATATGGTTTCCCGTGCTGCTCGACACGCCCTACCGGTTCGTCAGTCGGTATTCCCAGCTGCTAGGCTCGGACCTTTCGACGCTGCCCGCAACCTTCTCCCTCATCGTTCATCAGTGCCTGGGCAGAGACTCCTTGGCCGTGATCCTCAGTCTCCTCATGCCCTTCGCCTTTCTCCCCTTGCTCTCCTGCCGCGTGTTTCTGCTGCTGATGTGTCCGGTCTTTTTCGTGCAATTCCTCTCCAACTTCCAGCATCAGCAACTGCTCCAAGGGCATTACTCGTCGACCCTTCTCGGGGTGGTTCCAATCGCCGCGCTGCAGGGAGGCAGGATCCTCCGAGTCATGGCGCGGCGGCTGAGGGCGTCCGCGCGGCTGAGGCGTCAGGCGTGGGCCGCCGCCTTGACGCTGGCGGTCGTCGTCCACGTCTGCTTCTGCGATCTCCCCGGGAGGAGATATCATAACTACATCCAACACTATCTGCCCAACAAACAGTTCGGCATTCTTTCCATTCCCATCCGGACGCACCTCTTCACGCGGTCGGATCGGGTGGCGTTCCTGCACGAGCTGTTCCGCCAAATTCCCGTCAACGCGAGCATTGTCACGCAAAACAACCTCGCCGTCTACTTCATGCGCAACAAACGCGTGATCCTGCCTGGCAACCCTTTTGAGGGCTCAGACGTCTTCTTGTTCGATCTGAAACTGTTGGACGGCTTCGACAGCATGGACAACATCAAAAACATCTTGAAATATGTCGAATCAGACCCCGACTACGAATGTCTGCTTAACACCGATGGCATCGTGCTGTTCCACCGCATGTCGACCGTGATGGCTTTTCAGCCCTCAAACGAGCCACCCGGAAAGTGACCGAGGCCTGCGCGGAAACGCCTGTCGCCGTCTTGCGTTTCGCGAAACCGGAACTACCGTAGAGGATAATTTTGGCGACAAAATTATATAGTTAGGGAAAGTGGGAAATATGACAACCTCTCCCGGGAAAACCACTGCCGCGCGCTATCCCGTTTCACCGATTCTGCTCGTCGACGACGACGTGACGATGCTGCGCCTCATGGAGGCGTCGCTGCGCCGCGAGGGGGTGGACAACGTCTTCTGCTGCGCCGACGCGCGACGGGTCTCGGATCTTGTGTCGAGAAACGAGTACTCGGTGGTCTCGCTCGATCTTTCTATGCCGCACGTGTCCGGATTGGATCTGCTCAAGGAGATCGCGGGAAGCCATCCCGAACTGACCGTGGTGGTGGTGACCGCCGCCTACGATCTGGAAATGGCGATCGAATGCGTGAAGCTCGGCGCCTTCGACTACATCCACAAACAGACCGCCGGCAACGACATCGTGCCACGGATACTCCGGGCGCTGCAGCACGCCGAACTGCTGTGCGAGAACCGCAGTCTGCGCCAATCGCTGCTCTCGCAGCCTTTGCAGAACCCGGCGGCGTTCGCCGGCTTCGCGACCGCGTCGCCGTCCATGCTGAACATCTTCCGCTACGCCGAGGCGATCGCCAAGACGGGGCTGACCGTCCTCGTCACCGGCGAGACCGGCGTGGGCAAGGAGGTGATGGCCGAGGCCATCCACAAGGCGAGCGGCCGCACCGGGGAGTTCGTCACCGTCAACGCGGCGGGACTCGACGACGCCATGCTCTCCGACACGCTGTTCGGTCATGAGCGGGGAGCGTTCACGGGAGCGGAGCGGCCGCGCAAGGGGCTCATCGAGACGGCGGGCGGAGGGACGCTCTTCCTCGATGAAATCGGAGACCTCGCCCACGAATCGCAGGTGAAGCTCCTCCGCGTCCTCCAGGACCGCAAGTACTATCCGGTCGGCTCGGACGTCGTCAAGCTCTCCACCGCGCGGATCATCGCCGCCACGAACCGCGACCTCGAGGACGCCATGCGCAAAGGGACGTTCCGCGGCGATCTGTATTACCGACTCAAATCGCACCACATCCACATCCCGCCGCTGCGTGAACGCCTGGAGGACATCCCGGCACTCGTCGAGGCGTTCGCCCGAGCCGCCGCCAAGGAGACAGGAAGCGCGCCGCCCGCCATACCGGAGCGGTTGTTCGCCATCATGAGGCGCCACAGCTTTCCAGGCAATGTCCGCGAGCTGCAGGGAATGGTCTTCGACGCCGTCAGCCGCGGCGCCGCAGCCGGAGAAACGACATTATCGTTTGAGGCGTTCCGGTCGGGGATTCCACCGGAACCCGAACCGCCTTCCGCGATGACGGCATCCGCCGCGGTTCCCGCGACAGACGTGGAGTTTCATTTTCCCGAACAGCTACCCGAACTCGAGGCGTGGGAGGATCTGCTCATCGACGAGGCCATGCACCGCGCCAACGGCAATAAGACACTCGCTGCCAAGATGTTAGGCGTCTCGCGGCAGGCGCTCCATACTCGTCTGAGGAAGAAATCGCCATCACCAGACGGCGACGGTGATCCCCGCGGCGACGAACGTCACGTCGGTTGAGCCGCCCTTGATGGTGACCGACTCGACCGGGACGTCGCTTTTCGTATTCTCCCAGTACCATACGCGAAGGAAACGGTACGGGGACTTCGCCTCCAAAGGATCCTTGGCGACCTGCGCGACGGTGCGACTGTCCTCCCCCTCCTGCTGGTCGGACCACCAGTCGCCGAGATTCCAGCCGGTCGTCACCTCGAGCTCGGCCTTCTGTCCATCGGCGTAGTTGATGATATAGGTGGCGGCCTTTTTCCCCTTGCCGCCCGCCCAGTTCGCGGCGTGGCAGAAGAACAGCCCGCGGACTTTGCGTCCCACCGCCACCGGTCCCGCGGCGTCCGGCCCCGCCGGGAAGGTCTTACCCTTCAACGTGACGACGCACGGCGCCGTCGAGCCCTCCTTGCCGATCTGGAACGGCACCCCGAGCCACTCGTGGCGCCCCTGCGCCAGCATGCTCATGTCGTTGAACGGTCCCTCGTCCATCCAGCCGCCTTTGCTGTCGCCAGCCTTCTCGTCTGCCAGTCCCATGTTGGCGACGGACGCGAGATCAAGCGGGATCAGCCGCTGCATGCCAAGCTCGTTGGCGACCGAGTATGAGGTCATGCGCTTCGGCGCGGGAGCGTCGCGCGAGGCGGCGGCAACCGCCACGGGAGCCTTGACGACTTCAAGGGCGGCCGCCTGCAAAACCTCGGCCGCCTTGTCGACGGGGCCGTCCATGCGGAGGTAGAGCGGCGTGTAGCCAATGGGCAACTTCTCCGCCTCGATCGGATTGCCCATGAGGTCGAACGCGGGGGCAGGACGCGTAAGAGTGAACTCCGCCCCGTCCTCGGCCCACAGCACCGCGGTGATCGACTTGTCGTTGCGCTGGAAAAGGTAGCATCGCAGCCCCGAGGCCCGCTCGACCTGCCGGACGAAGGCTCCGCCGTCAAGCTGCCACACCAGGGCGCACTGCGCGGCCGCCGCGGGAGTCGGCGCGCCGGTGACATCAACGGGGACCCAGCCGGCGCCGGTGTCGCGGGCCAGACCAGCCGGTGATATGTGGTAGTAGTAATGGGCCTTGACGCCAGCCGCCATCATCACGACGCGCCACTGCACCATGCGCTCGGCGGCGGCGAGGAAGTTGTAGTCCCGCTTTCCTTCGGGCGGCAATTTGGGATGCTCGGTTCCGCGCAGGAAGGAACTGGTCGAGAGCCCGCCCTCGGAGTCGATGATCGGCATGTCGGGACGGCCGTTGTCGGCGAGGATCTTTTTGATTTTCGTGATCTCCTCCAGCACGGTCTGCGGATGATCCTTCGGCGTGGCATAGGCGTGGAACGAGACGCCATCGGCGTGCTTCAACAGCCCGGCCTTCGCGGCGTCGCGCCACCAGGGCCCCTCGGCGCCGAACTGCACATAAACGGTGATATCCGGCCGCACCCGCTTGGCCTCCTCGTACACAACACGGCACAACTCGGCGTAATCCTGCGGCGAGCCGGTCCAAAAGCCGGAGACGTTCGGCTCGTTCCAAATCTCCCACTCCGTGATCTTCGGATACCAGGCGAGCGACTCGCGCACATAGTTCTTGAGCGCCTCGGTGTCGGTCGGCACCCATCCCTTGGGGTAGCCGTCGTTGCGCGGTGGATTGGAACCGTCGGGCAGTTTGACGGCCCAGTACGGAGCGGTCATCCAGGTGCCTAACTGCTTGTAGCCGAGCTTGTCGAGAGATTCATACGTGCCAAGACAGCTCTTGTTCCACTGCCCACGCTCCGGCTCCATGCGCGTCCACCAGGTATATTGGGTCATGTCATGTGAACGGTTGGCGGCGAATCCGAGACGGCGTCCAAGCTCGGGCAACCCCGTCTCTTGGCCGACGTGGGCCCCGAAGAACGGATGAAACGGCGGGTTGCCCTCCGGCAGACAGGCGAAGCTCTCGACGTCGCGCTCCCTCGAACGTGATCCGAACTCGACCCGCGCCCGCACCTTGAAGACACCCAGCCGCGGCGGAGCGAAGTCCGCCTTGAACTCCGCCTTTCCTTTCGGCGGCAGGTCGAAGTCGAAAACCCGCGGCTCGCCGCAGACGGTCTCCCAAAGGTCAAGCAGGGTAAGGCTCAACTTCCCCTTCTGCTGTCCATCAGTCCGATTTTCGACCGGCACCCGCGCTTCAAAAGACTTCCCCGGGATGACAATACTCTCGGCGTAACTGCGCGGGACAGAAATCGGCGACACCAACCATGGCTCCTCTTCGGATGATGGCGACGGCGCAACGACCGCATCAGCGGCGACGAGTTGAATTGACGCCAGCAGCAGCGCGGCCGACGCGGCGGTGGACAGGTGGCACCCGACACGTTTCATCATTCTCATGGGAGTCTCCGCTAGTTATTTCCGCTTCGCATTCCAAAAAGAAAACGTTTTCATATTGATACTTTACCAGCAGTGTGGAGAGTGTCAAGAGGAAAGAAGCGATTTACCACGCCGTGGGTGTAACCGACTGACTTCATTCACCCACGGGACAAGCCCGTGGGGATCTTGCAGATTAGCGCGGAC
>CAYTFM010000230.1:12397-14937 GCA_964436735.1 uncultured Victivallales bacterium
GTATCGGCCATGCGCTGGGCAATCAGTTCCTGAGGTTTCGCATCCTGCGAAAGGATCGTGTCAAACGCGGCCTTTAGGGTGCTCGCGCAGAGGCGATAAAGGTCGCCCACCATTTCCTCGTGATGTGCCATTTGCTCGAGGAACATGGTGGCCGCCGGACTGTTGCAGGAGCCAACTATTTTGCCGCAGCTTTGTACCAGAAGGAGAGCTTCACCTCGGCTCCCGCTTTGACATCCATTTTCTGAATGGCGGGGCCATTATGCCACGCCTTGACGCAGCTCTTGCCGCCGTGCGGAACTCCCGCATCCGCGCAATATGCCACCTGCGTGCTGCCATCCCCTTCGAGCTCCCAGTCGGATGCCGCCTCGAAATCGCTGTTCTTCGTTTCGGTGCCTTTGACCGTCAGATCATCATACAGGGTCCATAACATTGTTCCGCCGCAAGCCTGTCTTGCGGCAGGTATGCTCACACTGCCATGACGGCACGATAAATACCATCAGCGGTTCACGCGCTTCCGCAACATGAAACATAGGGACACGGAACGTTCTAATCAGATTAGTAAATTCCGTGTCCCTTACGCTCCCGTCACGGGGTGGTCATGACCCAGGGGATGCCGAGGGTTTCGGCGAGTTTCACGATCGTCGAGGCCCGGTGTCCGATGCCCAGCGCGAAGTGATGCGTCGGCCCCTCCTTGACCCACCGTTTGAGGAACGTCCGCACGTCCGGCGGAAAGCGTCCGTGGGTGTTGGTGTTGCCAGTCGGCGGGGTCGGCCCGGCCATCGACTCGCCCTCGGCGATCACGAATTTGAAGCCACCGTCGGCCGTCACGCCGATGCTGAGCATGGTGATGGGGCCGGTGCGGATGCTGAACTCGACGCTCGCCCCGCTCCCCGGCTTGCCGTGGTACTTCTTCAGGCTGCGGATCACGGGACGGCGGTCGGCGATGTTCAGATGGTGCGGACCGTCGTGTCCGACGAGGACGGTGTCGCGCACGAAATCGACGGGATGGAACTCGGCGAAGCTTCCGCCCATCTCAAGCCGGTCCATGATCATCATGCCGACGCAGGTCTTGATGTCGAACTCGCCGCACATCGGGAAACCGGCGCTGGTGAGGAGCGAGTTGCCGACGATGAGGTTCGTGACGAGCCGGCGCGTCTCGGAGCCAGGCTCCCCCTCGTAGTAGTAGGCGAGACCGTCAAGCCGCTTCTCCTCGATGAGCTTGTCGAGGGCGACCGCCGCGGCGGCGGCAGTCTCGAGATCGGCATCGGTCAGCTTGGACGTCAACGGATCTGAAACAGGGTCGGGCGTGTCGAAGAACTCCAGAATCCGCTTCTTTTTCGCGGCAACCGCGGCGGCGTCCCCCGCGCGGAAATGGCGCAGGATGTCGTCGGGCTCGATCTGGACGGCGTGGCAGCCGAAGGCGGTGGTGAGGGCGGTGGGGTCGGTGTGCATGTCCAACATCGCCTCAAGAACGTGCCCCATGTGCCCGATACGGGCGCAGCGCAGATCATGCAACGCCTTGGCGACACCACACCACTCGGCGATCTCGGGGTCGACCACCGGATCTCCCTCGCGGATTCCCAGGATGACCTCCGGCGGCTTTCGTCCCATCCGGATGGCGACCCCCGTGAACTCGGGCACCGAACAGAAGTCGTCGTTGCACAGCTGCGTGTAGGTCGTGGCGTGGGCGTAGTCCATCGCCGACAGCGGCTGCAGGGCGGCGAGGACGATCGGCACGTCGACCTCGCGGAAGACCGCGCCGATGGCGGACGAGGTGGCGTAGGTGACCATGTCGACGAAGATGAGGTCGAGGTCAGCCGCCTTGAGCCGCGGGACAAGCGCATACGCGGCCTCCGCGCAGTCGACCATGCCGAAGTTCACCACCTCGACGCCACATGCGCCTATCTTACGCTCAAAAAAGGAAAGTTTCCCTAGCAACTCCTCTTTGAGCCCGTCGAACTGCGGCCAATAGACGTGATGCCCCACCCCAAACACGCCCACCTTCGCCGTCAATGGTTTTCTCCGCTCAATCCTCTGCGTCGCCATGCACCCCTCCTGATTTTTAAGTCACATCGCAAAACGTGAAACGTAAAACGTAATGATATCGCAAGTTGACCCGCCTGCCTCACGACTGACCTTCCACAAACCCCGTCCGACACGCATGCGTCTTCCGCTCTTCATCGTCGTCCTCCCTCGCCCTCCCCACCCGCAACCGCTCCTCCTGCCCCACCATACACCCCTCGTCGATGTCTTCAACCCGCCGGGACGTCACTATGTTCTGGAGATTATTGTGCGTCATTGCAATACAGTGTTTCGTTATGTAAAACAATAATAGCCACACTGGCTGAAGAAATCAAGAGCTGTCCGCGGAAAAAAGCGACCTGTGCGGGTAAAATCAGGTGTCTCCATACGATGAGCCCCTGGGAGCGCGGGCTTCCAGCCCGCCTCTGGAGTTTGGACAATCTCTGAAATTGAGGCTGTTTTAGTGGGGCGCAACACCTTTTGCGCCGAATTCCCATGGCGCGGAGGGTGCCGCGCCC
>CAYTFM010000231.1:0-5966 GCA_964436735.1 uncultured Victivallales bacterium
GAGGAAAAGATGTTTTTGGGTGTCTTCGGTAGCCACGGATTTCATTCACCCACGAGGCAAGCTCGTGGGGATCTTGGCGGATCCTTCCTCGTGTCTGCTTTCCGCATGGTGGTGAATATGTGAAACAATAATATACCTACTGTGAAACATCTTTCAACGTTCTTCCTTGTTGTGCGCAAAAGGGGAATTGCCTATAATAAAAATATGAAACAATTAATGATCCTTGAGGGGAAGGTGCGTGTGATATGGAAAAGCTGCAAGTGGAAATGAGACAATACTATACCTCGCTGCGGGCGGACACGATCGAGGGGAACGTTGCATACCAGCGCCGCAAGGTTGAGTTGTGGCGGGCGATGGACGAGTATGAGGCGGCGAATCCTGGCATGCCCGCATGCCTGCTCAAGGCCACCTTGCACGAGGAGATCGCCGAACGGTTTGAACCCGTCATGTTTCCGAATAATCCCTTCTTCTTCGAAATGGGGACGCGCTTCGCCGAGAACTGGGGGAACCCGCATCACTTCAACGCCGCCTCGTGGATGATCCACACGCGGAACCAACGGCATCACAAAACTGATGAGTGGCGGAATATCCGCCTCTTCTGCTGCGGAAACGCCGAGACCCCATGGAAGTTGTGGAATATCTGGAACGTCTTCGACACCGACCATCACTGCCTTGGCTACTCGAAGCTGCTGCGCGTCGGCGTCGACGGCGTGATTGACGAGATCCGGGAGCGGCGAAAAAAGGGCGGGGACGCCGCGCAGCTTGCGTTTCTCGAAGCGGCCGAACGCTCGTGCCGGGCGCTGCTTACCGTCGCCGCGCGCTTCGCGGAGAAGGCGGAGGAACATGCGCGCAGCGAGAAGGATCCTGCCATCCTGCGCAATCTTCGACTCATCGCCTCGGCCGCGCGGCAGGTGCCCGCCCGTCCGCCACGGAATTTTCACGAAGGACTTGCCTCTTTGCTGTTTCTCCGGGAGGCCACCGCCTCGCTGGAGAACATCGGCGTCTCGGTCATCGGCCATCCCGACCGTCTGCTCGGCGGATTGCTGCGCCGAGATCTTCTCGAGGGCGTCATCACCGAGGACGAGGCGCGGGATATGATCGGGCGCTGGATGCTCCACACGGACGTCAAGCACCACATCGAGGACAGCCAGTGGCCGGAGACCAGCACCTGCGTGGAACTCGGCGGCTGCGACGAGGAGGGGCGACCGGTCTTCAACGAGGTGACGCGGCTGTTCATCGAGGCGCATCAACACTACCGACTGATCAATCCGAAGTTGAATTGCCGCTACGGCTCGAAGTCCCCCGACGCGTATGTCCGACTGCTGGCCGAGCATGCCGCCGGAGGACACAACGCCTTCGCCTTCCTCAATGACGACGTGCTGATTCCCGCATGTGTCCGAGCGGGCAAGACGGAGCGCGAGGCGCGGTTGTACGTGAACGGCGGCTGCCAGGAGACGATGGTCGAAGGCGTCGAGCACAGCGCCGGCGCCTATTACTACTTCAACATGGCTCGGCTTCTCGATCTTTTCCTCCAGCCTGAGGCGGCGGAACGGAGTGGAGTGGTCGAGGAAGTCATCCCCGCAGCCGTCGCCAAGGCGTCGACGTTCGAGGAGTTGTATCTTGCGTTTGTCGCGTCGCTCGCGAAGGCCATCGGTCAAGGAGCGGCGTGGCTGCGCGAGGGCGGTCAAGGCTGGTCCGAGACGCATCCCTGTCCCTTGTTCTCCGCCAGTCTCGACGGCTGTGTCGACGCCGCGCGTGATTATACCGCCGGCGGGGCGAAGTACACTCCCGCCGCGCTGGCGCTGGTCGGCTTCGGCACGGTTGTCGACTCGCTGTACGCCATCCGGCAGGCGGTGTACGAGAAGCGTTTTGTCTCCTTGGCGGAACTGCTCACGGCAATCCGCGAGGACTGGAAAGGAAACGAGCCGCTCCGGACGCGGATGGCCGCTCTGCCGAAATTCGGTCACGGTGATGCGGAGTGCGACGCGCTCGCCACACGGTTCGGCGCCGCCATCGCCGCGTTCAGCGCGCCGTTGCGCAACGAGCGCGGCGGCCCGTTCCAGCCCAGCTTCTTCGTCTATTACTTCTTCTACTGGATGGGCAAAGATGTGCGGGCGACGCCTGATGGTCGGCGGAAGAGTGAGATGCTGAGCCAAGGGGTCAGCCCGGGACGGGTACTGCCGGCGGAGAATCTGACCGACATCATGCGGGCGGTGGGTGGCGTCGATCTGCGGGATTTCCCCGGCAACGCCGTGCTCGATGTCCAGCTACCGCTCGCGGCGAATCAAGCCGGCTTCACCGACAAGCTCTCGGCGGCGATGCGGGCGTTCTCCGCCCTTGGTGGCGCGACGCTGCAGACCAACGCCGTCTCGGTCGACACGCTGCGGGACGCCAAGGCGCATCCTGAGTGCCATCAAGATCTCGTCGTGCGGATCTCCGGACTGTCGGCCAAGTTCGTCTGTCTCGCCGGCGAGGTGCAGGACGAGGTTATCGCCCGCAGCGTGCCGTTGTGCTGATCTTCCGAATGCGCGTGATCATGGCAGCGAGAAGGGACGACGCGCGTCTACCTCGTGGTCGTCAACGACAAGTATGGTCCGCCCGTTCTCCGCCTTGATGAGCACCTCTTTGCCGCGGACGGTCAAACGGGGGCTGGAGAATCCGTCCCATCCCTCGGGGAGCATGGGGCGGATGGTGACGTCCTCGCCGAGGGTGATTCCGCATATCGTTTCGATGAATGCGGAGAGGAGCGCCGCGGTGGGCCAGCCGAACCAGTAGCGTTGCACGGGAAGGGCCGTGTGCGCGTCGCAGATCTCGGGTAGTTGGAGCGCCGGGGTGAGGGAGTCGCGCAGCCAGTCGAAGAGCCTGGCGGCTTCACGGGGTGTGACTGCGCCGCTCAGCAACTGTCCCAGCGGGCCAAGGGGCCAGGGACTGGATGGCATGGTTTTGCTGCCGTCGCACAGATGCCGATATTTGCCGTCCGCCGTCCAACGGAAACCTTGATTGCGGTTGGAGAACGCGAATCGCATCGTGTTTTGGTACACGGGGTCGGTGGGCGCGCAGAAGCCGTACCGTGGCATGGAGAGGAGGTTCGGCATGTCCGCCTGCTCGTAGAGGAGGAACTCCCCCTCTCCCCCGACCTCGAAGGCGAAAACGTTGCCGAAGTCCTGATCGTCGACCACCGTGTGGCGCCACATCTTCTCACGCAGGGGTAAGGCTGCCATCCGATAGTGTTGCGCGGTGTCGGGGTCGCCCCACACGTTTTGACAAAGCTCGGCCATGCGTTCGAGGGCGCCGATGAACATGGCGTTGCCCGGCACGAAGACGGGAAACACGCAACGCTCGTCGCTGGAACGCTCTACGGAGGTCAGCAGCCCTGTCCGGTCATGTCTCCAGAGGAGCGTTTCGCTGATGATCCGGTCGACTGTGTCCCGCACGTGAGGCGAGGCGGCGAACGTGTCGTCGCCGGTCGCCTTCCAATAGCGCCAGAGGTGCCAGAGCGGGTATGCGGCCAGGTCAAGGAGCCGGGCGTCGGAATGCCCCCGAGTCTCGCCCGTCGGCACATAGGATTTGCCCACGCCGGCGCGGGGAATAGCCTCGTGGAAATAAAAGGCCAGATGCCGTCGGACTAATTCCGGCTTAAGAAACAGTAGCGACTCGGCGACATGGCAGCAGTCCCGGGCGCAGTCCACCGGCCATTCCACGTGGTCGCTCATGCCGGGGGCGGTCCCTGTCGAGTCGACGACCGGCAGCAGCGACGCCGAATACACGGCGGCTCTCTTCAAGGCGGCGGTCAGCACCGGGTCGTTCGTGGCGAGAGGCTCCAGGCGGAGCCACTCGTCCCGCCATGCCCGTCCGACTTCCTCCAAGGAAAGGGGGTGTTCAGTGGTGGAGACGAGGGGCGCGTCGAACACAAGCTCGAACCCGACCTCAAGTTCCTCATGCCGCGCGAGCGGGGGAACGTCCGTCAACGGACAGTGAAGCTCAAACCGCACGTGGTCTTTGGCGAGGGGGCCGTCGGGGCTGTCAACGGTGACCTGGCCATTTTTGATTTCGCAACGGATGGGGCGTGAGCAGGAAAGTCGGGCCTGGATGGCTGCCGCGGGATTCTTGATCAGCAATGAGCGCTCGTCCACCTCCGAGCAAAGACGGACGCTCAGCGGTTTTCGATCGCCAACGGTGCCATTCACCGCGTCATACGGGCTGCCCGCCTCCTCCCCCAGTGTGGTGGCCCCGCGCAGGACGACAACCGCGTTTTCGAGGCTGCCACGTGGGGTGATCCGGATATGAAGCGCAAGTCTGGCCTCGCCAGGAACCGCCGCGCACCACGCCAGCATCTTGTGCCCCTCGAAGAAGAAGATTTCCGTCACCGGGATCGCCGATTCCTGGCACCAACTCCTCGCGCGGTATGGCCGCAGCACTTTTCCGCCAGCACGCAGAACAATCTCCATCCAGCCGAATTTCAGGGCCAGGCGATGCCGCTGCGAGAAGAAGCCTATGTAGGGCAGCAGGAGCGCAGTTCCAAAAGGCGCGCCGGTCGCCGCCCAATCAGCCCAGACCCGGCCGTTGCCTGTGTTGAGAACCGTATCTGAGAGACGGAGCTGGAAATCGCCGTGGGTCTTGATGCAACTTTTCGACAGCGTGTCGATCCGCGGCACCAGCCCGGCGGGCATAGCATCCTCCGATATCTCGTCGCCATGAAAGCTCTCGTCCATGCGCATCTCCCTCTTGCGGGTTGCTCGATTACCGCCGTTGCAATGCCTTCGTCGTCGTCATTTCGGCTCATTCGTGAGCTCGTACGTGACGTGCCACCGCAGCGAGGCTCCAGGTTGGAGGTGTATGCTGATGAACAACTCAGGACAGATCGCCTTTTCAACGCAGAACAGGTTGTTGCGGACAATCGGGTGGTCCCCGCTGACGCGGATCCCCGTCTTCAGCGTGTTGTTGTACACGGTCACGGTATTGTCCGCAGGTTTTCCGCCGAAGCCGTCCAGCAACTGCTCGAAGGAGTCTTTGGGTGCGAAGACTCGGGTGATATGGGCTTCCCGTCCAGAGAACGCCACCAAATCGTTGTTTCCCACGCCCGGCATTGGCTTCGACACGGGGGTGAATGGATAGATCACGTTCCAGTCGGGACCAATCGCATGCCCGTCGACGTTGATGAAGTTGTGCTCATAGCAGTTTTGCGTGATCGGCTTTTCTCCAAGGTTCTCCAACTGGCATTTCATGACGAAGCCAGCTGGCGACTCCGTCAATTCGAAGCGGCGTGTGAGGCGGTAACGGTAACCCTTGATGGGGGGGGACTCTTGGACAAACTCGATCCAGTCGTCGCCATGTTGCGTCTTCCATGGGAAGAAGCGTTCGCTTTTGTACGGGTAATTGATCTCATAGCGGTGTCGCTCTCTGCCATATTCGGGCTTCTCCGGTTTCCTCAGTTCACCAACGCCGATTTTGACGAATGTCTCACCCGGCGCCGCTTCATCGTACCCTGGAGGGAAAGGAGGTTCCCCGCCACCGCCGAACTCGGTCGCTGGTCCGGAGACGTCATCGGACGCCAGCGGATTGTGCGGTTTCGTCTTCCAGTCCCAGAACCATGAATGCCCGTTGTGGGAGAGCTTGGAGACGAGCGACGACCAGTCGAAACGGGGTCCCCGATAGTAGCCTTTTTCGGCGTCGGGCAGATACACGACAAGATCGACCGCGCTATTCGACAGTGTCGCTGAAGGATAGGCCACGCCGTGGAGTGCCACCGTCGCCGCGCCAGTTAGAACCAGCGGAATGACCTGATACGGTTCCATCTCGAGCTCGCAGTGGTAGTCGGCTCCGCTGGAGAACCAGGTGCCGTTTAAGCGGTCAAGGTTCAGCTTCCGCCCAGTGATGGCGTTCCGCAGTGTCGGGCGGAAAAAACCGGAGGCGGTGACGGCGACAGGGGTCTTGACCATGGTGGGAGAATTGTTTACGACATAGGC
>CAYTFM010000231.1:5976-14934 GCA_964436735.1 uncultured Victivallales bacterium
ATTTCTTTTTAAAATGAGGCGATGCGTGGATCCCGGCTGTGTGGCATAGGATCCCAGGGGAATGTAGGACATCGTTTGACCGGCCTCGGCGCGCGCATCCTCGAATCCTCGGTGCTCCGCCACGTCGGTGAAGCGGTTGGCGAAAAAGACTGGATCCGCATAGGCGAGCGCCGTGGCGTAGGGGGAAAGATAGTTTCTGCCAGCTCTTCCGGCTGAGCCAATGAAGCGCTTCTCGATATTGACACCATATTTGCTGGCGAGAGCCTCGTCGTACCAGAAGTGATTCGACATCTCCCGTGGGAAGTACAGCGACATCTCATAGAACCCCGTCCAGAAAAAGACCCCGCAGGGCTTGCCGCCGGTCACATAGTTCCAGATCCTCTTGTCGTTGTTATACCGTTCGACGAGGGGAAGCTCCTTGCCCGTGATATGCTGCCCCTGCCAGTCGTTGTGGAGCACCAGCATGTCGGGATCGCTCCGGAAAAGATCGGGGTCGGTTCCCGTTCCGATGAGTTTCGCCCTCAGCTCCTCGACGGTGCCTTCGCCGACATTCTTCTGCCATGGCCAGGCGCAGATGTTCACGAGAAGCTTCGTGTTCTGCGAGTGCTTCTTGAGGATGGCCGCGAGGTGTTTGTTCAGTTCGTAGACCTTGCGGCAACGGAACTTCTCCCAGTCGCCCCAGCAGGTGGCCTTGATCCACTCATATCGTTTTTGAAATCGGTCTTTGCCCTCAAAAACTGGGGCGTCCGGTTTCGATTCGGACTTGAACATGGTGTAGGTGCAGTCGTCGTAGCCGAACTCCGGGCCTTTGAAGTTGAGCGAGCAGCCCATCGTGCCCTCGAACACCATCATACCCTTGAAGGCGGGGTGTCCGCCGTAGCGGTTGGCGATGTTTTCGACGACCCGCGACACGTCCTTTTTGAGTTCCGGGTGGCACGGGTTGTTGAACAGCTCGTTGACGGCCTGGGCGCCGGTGTTTGACACGAGGCGGCAGGTGTCCGCCCCCTCTGCAACCTGCTCGTTGGAGACGCGCAGGCCGCTGACCTTGTGGCCGAGCGAGCCGCCCTCCAACTGCTCCGATGTCAGATATTCGATGTTGCAATAGAAGTCGATGCCGTTGGCGTGGTACATGTCCAGCATGATGGCGATGTAATCCGTCTGTCCTTTTCTCGTCGGATACTCCTCTCGCACGTATTGGTACATGCCGTGGCAGACGGCGTTGTGGCCGCTGAAGCGCAGATATTCGACGTGCCGCTCAACCGCCAAGTACCATCTGCGGTATTGGTTGGGGGCGAAGGTCTGACCGGAGGAGAATCTGTTGTTCCCTTCGGATCCGGGATAGAAACTGACGGCGATCAAATTTGATCGTTCGTTGTAGGTGCCGCTCACTCTTCCCGATCCTCCACGTCGTACCGCTGGCAGCGCGCCGTTGATTCTGTAGAGCCGGATAGCCTTCGCCGCCGCGCCGCTCGGAATGTCCCGCTTCGCCGGCGACGGGGCGATCATGAGGCGCACGTCGTGGAATTTGGGGATGAAGAGCATGCGGTGCGTGTAGACGGCGTTGGTGGGCGGACGGGGCGCGCCCAGTTCGATGGTGCTTTCCACTCCGTACTCGCGGGTGGCGACATTGTGGACGAGCGCCACGATCTGCACCCTGTCCTTGTCGTCGGGAATGTCCACCTCCACCAGATGCCATTCGTTGAGATCCTTCGCGGTAAGCTTCCACATGCCGTACTCCGCCTTCTCCGGACCGCCAAGAAACCCAGTGCCTGTCCCCGTCTCGAAATAGGTCATCCCCTTGTTTGTGACGACTTTGCCGCCGGGCTCCTTGCCTTGCAGGCGCCCTTGGACAAGCTCGTGCGCCTTGTCGCCCGTGTTGGCGCAGTCCACCTCGTCGACCTTCGTGAGGTCAAGCGATGAGACGAGCTTCCGGGCGTCGTCGACGAGCGGCTGCTCGACGGGGCCGGTCGACACGAGCTCCTCCTTCCGCTCCATGGCGGGCGCGCCGCCGAAGCGGATCGCGACGTCGTACGCCCCGACGGAGGGCACGGTGAACGCCATCTCGTAGAGCCTTCGCCCCTCCTTCGCCTCAATAAAGCTTCCCTTTCCCTTGAGGGGTTCGCCCTGCCCGTCGAAACACCGCGCGATCGTGTATTCCAGTTCGGGATTCGCCACGCCATAGAAGGGGGACGGTATCGAGACGGTCCACTTCGCCTTTTCCCCGGCCATGTAGACGGGAATCTCCTTGTCTTTTTGAAGATCAATACATCCAGCATACGAATGGCACATGGAGGGGACAAGGTTGCCGTGGTATCCTTCCCTGCCTAACCGATATTGCATTTCCTCGCTCGGGCCGCGGTAGCCGGGAAGATCCCAGCCAGACTGCCGTTCGTCAGTGGAACGCCAGGCCGGGGAGAGGTTCACCACCACCTGCGAGCCGTCGATTCCGTTCGCGATCAGCTTGATCGAGCTCCACATGGTTTGCGCCCACAGGACGTTTTTCCCCTTCCGCAACCCATTTGCGGGGACAATCACCACGTTCTGGCTCTCATAGGTCTCACCCTGCTTCGGATAGGTATAGACCGGAGTGCTGTTCACATAAATCTCATGCGCGAACGATATCTTCCTGGCGAATGCGACATCAAGATAACTGTAGAAGACAAGCCAGGCGTCGCAAGGCTCTGTCCCCAGTTCGAATTCGGTCCTGTGGCGCATGAGCCCAGGCTTGCCGGAATCCGTGCAGTAGTAGTCGCCGAATCCATAATAATCTTCGACCCGACGCCCCTCGACAGGCGTCGGCGTGGCGTTCCAGTCCTTCCATGACGTGGGCGCGGCCTTCTCCTGCTTCTTGGCGTCCACCCCGTCCGCATCGCCCACGGCGCACAACGCGGTGGCCGCGAGAAGTGCAATGCACATCATCACTTCAGACAAATGTTTCCTGCCCATGCGTGGAATCCCTTTCTTTCCTTGACCCGAGGTGTCAAGAGGTAGTTATTTCAAAACCGAATTCGTCTTGCCCGTCTGTAGGAATGATCCGCAGGAGTTCCCTGTCACGGTCGATCTCGATCTGAAGATTGCCGACCCCGTCGTCAACGTCGATGACTTTCGCTCCCTGCGGACAGCGCAGTCGCAGCAGAATCTCCTGCGGCATCTTATTCCCTTCCATGCTGATTCTCGCAGAGATCCGGCCGTCCGCGACATGGGATTCGACACGGTAACACACCTTTCCCCAACGAGTGGGAGCGTGGGCGAGCTCAATCACCTTCCCGTCCGAAAGCCAGTGCCGCGGGATGGCCTTGCCCAGCCACAAAACCTCCCGATCCCTCTCCTCGAACACCAGCATCCATCTGGTGGCGAGCGGAATCGTCAACTGCGATGGCACGCAATGCGGGGGGAAAAGGCGGATGAGGTCGGTGTGCTCGGCGGCGAAGAAGGTGTCCCGCGCCTGATGATACGCCATGTGGGCGTAATAGGTCATAAGGAACTTCTCGACCTTGTCCATTCTCAGGAGCGCCTCTAATTGGTTATATATCGGCCAGTCGTCGATCATCAGGTCGCCGCCCCATGGAAGATCGAAGCGGTCGATGTTCAGTGCCGGCATGGTCTTCTGTGGCATGCGGATCCGGGTCATGCCCAGAACCTCGCCACCTTTCTCGGCGCGGAAGGCGGCCACCGCCTCCTCCAGTTCGTCACCCATGACCTCGGCGGAGAGCATCTCGGGGTACACCCGGTAGTTCACATACGACGACAGGAAGAACGTCTCGCGCTCGTCGCCTTCGTAGAAAATCTCGGACAGCATCGTATCGAACGGAGGGGCATAGCCGGGGAACGGCGGGACGAACAAAAGCGCCCCGTCATGAACGCTCGATCCGTGGAGGGAGTTTACGATGTCCTTCCTGAAGCTCTCGGATTCGGACTCCAATTGTTTTCCGTATTCCACGAGTCTAAGATCGATTCCGCCGCCATGCGAGATGAACAGTTTCGCCGCCTCCACAAGACCTCTGCACGCCCAGCAATTTCCTGAATACCAATAGTTTGTCTTCCAATTTCTGAGGTCGTCCTCGGGGCAGCCGCAGATCAGCCCAAAGGCTTTGGAGTCCGGCGGCCCGCGCTTCCCTTCGCGGCGGGCGGCGAGAAGCCACTCGCAGATGTTTTTGACGCAGTCGGCATGGCGTGCGAGGAACTCTCCGTCCCGCGTGTAGGCGACGAACCTCGCAATCGTCCCGAGCAGCATCCCGTGCTCGGAGACGGAGGCTCCGTTGTCCCGGTGGTTCAACTGTCCGGAGGGTTTCACATAACGAGAAAGATAATACTCCAGAAACTCCCTCGCCTTTTCAAAAAAGCCCCATTCAAGACAGCAGTCCACCATCGTGGTGGTCGTTGGGGGGAAGGATTCCGAGGCGGGGCCGTCGTCGGCGAGATACCGCGTGACGCCGTAGCGCGGGGCGGCTCCGACATATGAGTTGAAGGCCTTCAATATGCCTCCGATCGAGGCTTGGCATGTTCTTTCCTCGGGTATGTCGATCGTCATGGCGTTTTTGAACAGGGCCACGCACTCGTGGGCAAGTTTGAAAAGCTCCTCGTAGAACACGGTGCCGCTCTCGATCCGCATCGCCTTTTGATATGCCATTGCCTTCAGTTCGTCTACGGTCTTGTGCTCGGGGGAGCATGCGGTGAAATACAGGGGTGCGGGTAGTGTCGTCGAATTGACGCGGATATATACCGTCGTGTGGTCATTGTCCGCAGTGCGGGCGAAAGCTATGTGCTCCCATATAGTTCCACTTCCTGCCGGATCTTTGAAAAGCATGCGGCTCGCGGGGAGATGCCCGTCGAGGAGTCCCTGCGCGGAGGGGAGCGTGCCATACGGAAATCCTTCCGCGGCGGGATCAAAGACGAAGTGGAGGTCAGTCATGTAGTCGCCATGAAACGAAGTCTGGATTCCGATTCTGCCATCGGGCCATATCAGGAATTTCCATTTTGACCTCGGTGTGGCGATGAAGTCCCACGAGCCCACCTGAGGGAGAAGGGCGGCGATGCTTTCGTAATCGGGATCGTCGTGGCCCGCAAGGATTTTCTCCGCTAAAACATCCCTGCCTGGTGAGGCGATGGCGTCGGCCAGTTTCTGGTTTATCGCATGCGATTCCAGAGGCCGGGGGACAAGCTGAGGCTTCCTAATTGCCTTGATCGCTGTTCCGCCGCGCAGGAAGGTGATGCTGTCGGATTCGACGCCCTCCTCCACGACGTCAAGGTCAAGTCGTTCAAGGCGGATCTGTTGCATGACGGACTTGCGCAATGGCGTGGACATGTCTCCCCCTTTATATGAAAATGGTAGAAATGACTGAGTGGACTGAGTTCAAAGGGGGTCGAGCAGCCACATGCCACTGTTGGTTGCTGGCACGCTGTTTCTTTGAAGCCGCGTCACATGGCCGTCGGCGAAGAGGATGTTCGCCTGCCCGCCATAGTTCGTCACCCCCAGCGTGAGGTCGACGGAGGTGCTGTGGCGGAAATCAACCCGGTCGTAGCTTGGCTGCACTCCGGACCATGCGTGGGTGTACGTGAAACCGACTTTGCCCACCGTGGCGTCGGGGATCGTCAATGTCATGCTGGGGCAGGTGAGTCGTGATGATTTCACCGGGGTGTATAAGGCGGGATAGAAGGCGACGTTGTTCAGAGAATACGAGTCGACATCGCTGGGATACGGATAGGGCAGATACGGAGGCGGGCCGCCTGGCCTCGTGGGGCACAGGTAAAGGTTGATGTTGGAGCCGACATACTCGAAAATCAGCTTGTCCCAATAGGTGTCGGCTGGATAATGGGCGGTAGGGACGCACCAGCCATCATAGTCGTTGGTATATGCGTGACAGCCAAGTCCAATCTGTTTCAAGTTATTCGCGCATGAGATGGCCTTGGACAGCTCCCTCACGTTCTTCAGAGCGGGCAGGAGCATCGACGCCAGGATGGCGATGATCGCGATCACCACCAATAATTCGATCAGGGTGAAACCGCGGGGAACTGACTGTCCCCGTCCGCGAACCGGATCGTACGCGTTTGTTCGCATTGCGCCCTCCTGCTCTTCACTTTGAGCACCGCCTTTTGTTGTGGCGGTTGCGTGTGTGGCGGCTCTCTGATATGGTATCTGATATCAATACTATCATCATCAAGGCATATTGTGAATGTCTAAGACTATCAAAAACATTCGCCAAATTATCAATTTCCCCGCCACAAGCAGAGAAGTGACCCTGCCGCGGCACACGAAGGCGTCAGAGGCTTTGGCGGAGATTGACGTGCACCTCGCGGGGGTGAACGAGTTGACGGACGGCTACGAAATACTGCGGCCAGTGAATGATACGCACCTCGCGCTCTTCACGTTCGATGGGGTGGGGGCGTTTGTCCTTGGCGGAAAGCGGCGGCTCTTGGAGAAGGGGAGCGTGTTGATCTCGCCCGCCGGTCATCCGCAGCACTATTTCACGCATGGCGGGCGCTGGTGTACGTTCTGGTTCCATTTGCTTGACGCCCCGTATTGGAGCCACTTGCGCGCGGGAGCGCCACAGGTGAAGGATGCCATCAACCCCGGGGCCTTGCTCAACACTATGAGGGATTTTGTTTCAGAAAGTCTCTCCACCTTGCCCGACTCTCCCCGACTTGCCAAGTTGTACGCCGATGCGATGTGCATCCTCCTGCGCAGGGAGCTCAACCATTTCGCCTCCGTCGGCGACATCCACATGCACAGCTGGCTGAGCAAACTCTGGGATGCCGTGTATAAGGATGTGAGGAGGGAGTGGACATTGCCGGATCTCGCCAAACTCTCATGTCTTTCCTCCGCGCACTTCTCCCGTCTGTGTCATCTCTACTTCAAGACGTCGCCGATGCGCATGGTGACGAGGCTGAGAATGCGGAAGGCGGAGGAGCTCCTCATCTCCACCGAATGGAAATTGAACACGGTGGCGGAAGCCGTCGGGTACAAAAACCAGTTCGCGTTTTCCACGGCGTTCAAGCGGGAGGGGGGACGGACGCCAAAGGACTTCAGGAAACGCAACGCGAGGTGAGGAGGGGAAAGCGCATACCCGAGCTCAGACGTTGAAGAGGTGCGGGTCGAGACTATTTCCTGGATCATGAGGGAGGCGTAGCCGCGGAGAAGGGGGCTATGCGTTTTACTCCTGTGAGGGCGGGCGTCTCGCCTGGCCTTTCACTCTCCAAAGAGCTTGGCGAGCACCGATTCGGAGCCGTCGCCGACGAGTTCGGCGTAGGAGCCGACGCGGACAAGGCGGCCGGCGCGGAAGACGCCAAGGCGGTCGGCGAGGATTTTAGCCTCCTCGGTGTTGTGGCAGACGTGCATGGTCATGATTCCGAACGCCTTGCGTGTTTCGAGGAGCGTGCGTGAGACGTCGCGGCGGGACGGATCGTCGAGGGCGCTGACGGGCTCGTCGAGCAGGAGGAGCCGCGGCTTCCGCGCCAGGGCGCGGCCGAGGGCGACCTTCTGGCGTTCGCCGCCGCTCAGCGTGGTGACGGAGCGCTCAAGCAGGGGTGCGAGGGCGAGAACGTCGACGATCTTCTCGATCCCGCGTCGGGCGTCGGCGAGGCTCTCGCCGGCGACTTCGAGAGGGAACGTGAGGTTCCTCTCCACGGTCAGGTGCGGGAAGAGGTCGGAGTTCTGCGGCACGTATCCAACCTTCCGCAGGCGGGGCTCGGCCCAGGTGATGTCCTCGCCGTCGAGGATGATTGTCCCCGAGGCGACCGGGATGAGTCCGCACACCGCCTTGATCACCAGGCTTTTGCCGGAACCGGTCGGTCCCATCACGACGAAATACTCGCCGTCTGCGACCTGCATCGAGACGTCGCGCACCTGGAAGGCTCCGGCGGTCACGCAGAGTTGTTCAATTGTGAGCATAGTAATAAATCCGAAATCCGAATGTCGAAATCCGAAGTAAATGCGAAATCAGAAATTCGAATATGCGAAACAAAGCATACTGCATCGGTTTCGGATTTCGTGCTTCGATTTTCGGATTTTTCATTGTGTGCTTCCCTTCCTGCCTGGGGCCAGCCAATGCACGACGGTTAGCGCGGCGCCCGCCATGGCGACCATGATCAGCGATATGGCGAAAGCCTTTTCGATGTTGCCGGTGTTCAGTTCCACCCAGATGGCGGTGGGCATGATCTGCACGCGGGTGCTGGTGCCCACGAAGATCATGACCGGACCGAAGACGCCGACCGCCCGGGCCCACGCCATCACAGCGCCGGCGACGATCCCATTTCCCGAAAGCGGCAAGGTCACCCGGCGGAAGGCCTGCCAGTTCGAGCAGCCAAGGGTCAGGGCCACATTCTCCAGATCGGGGCTGACGCCGTCGAAGGAGGTTTTGGCGGAGCGGACGCAGTAGGGGACTGAGAGGAGGAACTGGCAGAGGACGATGCCGATGGGCGAGGTGAGCGAGAGGTCGAATTGTTTCAGCGTGTCCTTGAGGCATATGCCGATCGGATTGCTGCCAAAGAAGGCGAGAAGCGAAAGCCCCACGACGACCGGCGGCAGAACCAGCGGGATGTCCACGATCATGTTCGCCACGGCCCACCCACGGAAGCGTCCGCGGCTGAGCGCGTAGCCCGACGGCACGGAGATGACCACGACCAGCAGCAGTGTCACAAGGGAGGTGATGGCGCTCAGTCGCATGCCCGCCAGGACGTCGCGCGAGGAAAGTATCCGCCACAGATCCCGCGCCGACATGCCTTTCTTCACCACATAGGCGACGTCGGCGTAGACAAGCAGGACGATGACGAGGCACAGCATGGCGAGGAAGGCCATGGTGACCAGGGAAAGCAGATCAGGTTTGGTGAGATGTGTGCCCACGGGGTGACAGCGTTGGGGTTGAGGTGCGAGGCGAAACGGTACTATACACCAATTTGAGGAATACGGGGGTTCAGGGTTCAGGGTTCAGGGTTCAGGGTTCAGGGTTCAGGGTTCAGGGT
>CAYTFM010000232.1:0-10976 GCA_964436735.1 uncultured Victivallales bacterium
GTCGAGCCCCCATCGGATGATCTCCTGGTTGCGCGACCCGCACAGGAGTTGGGTGATCCGGCCTCGCCCATACCGTCCTTTGAATTCGGCGACGGCGCGCAGCAGCTCCCTGATGATTTCCGTCTCGCCTGACGTGGGATCGCGGAGGGAGCCGTGGTTGAGACGCTGGCAACTGTCACAGCATTCGCACTGCCAGCCCTCGACGTCCTGACCGAAATATGAGATGAGGCGTTTCTGACGGCATTCATTGGTCGTGGCGTAATCGATCATATCCCCAAGCCGTTCCATGTCGAACGTCCGCTTCCGCTCCATCTCGGCGCGGTCGAGCTCCAGTACCCGCCGTTGAGGATCGACGATCCGGATCTCACCTCCTCTGAAGGGGGGAGTCCACTCGAGCGATTCGCCTTGAAGCGCGGTGATGACCCGCTGCGCCTGATCCTCGCGCAGCCCCGCCACCGCCGCGATCCGGGACAGGGAGCAGGAGACGCCGCCGGACAGGGCGGATCCGAAGTGGCTGATCAACCGGTGCATGAGGCGGGATCGTTGATTCGACTCATGCTGGTGGGCCGCTTCCAGCTCCCGAAGCTCGCCGATGACGCGGATCGCGCCGGGACGGTCTCGGCGATAGACCCGCTCCACGGCGTCGAGCCGCTCCAGAACGCGGATCGCGACGCCGATCTGCCGGTCGGCCTTGGCGGACGGCACGAGGGGCAGCAGATCCTCGGCGGTGGCGAGGATGGGGGCCGCGCCGTTTTGATCTTTTATTTTGAGGAGCGCGGCATACAACTCCTCCACGACGACCGCGGGAGGATTGCTGAGGTCGATAAGGAATTCGTGGATGAACCGATCCTGATGGGAGTGGAAAAGGACGCATTCGGCGGGCTCCCCGTCGCGCCCCGCGCGCCCCGCCTCCTGATAGTACGCCTCCACCGATCCCGGCAGATTGTAGTGGATGACCCGCCGGACGTCGGGACGGTCGATGCCCATGCCAAAGGCGTTGGTGGCCACCAGCACCGGACATTTCTCCGTCATGAAACGATCCTGGGCGATGTTCCGCGCGGCATCCTCGATCCCCGCGTGGTACACCACGCATCCCAGCGCCTCCGCGACAAGATCCGCCGCCTTCCGCGTCGAGGTATAGATGATCGTCGGCTTCGGCTCGGCGACGAGGCCGCGGAGCTTCTCGAGCTTCTGCTGGTCGGACGGGCATTTAAGGACCGAGAAGGAAAGGTTCGGACGCTGGAAGCCGGTGACGTGGAAGCTCATATCCGGGCGGAGGAGATTGCGGCGGATGTCCTCCCGGACCAGCGGCGTGGCCGTCGCGGTGAAGGCGCATATCTGCGGGATGTTCAGTTTGGACGCCGCCTCGCCCAGGCGGAGATAGTCGGGGCGGAAATCATGTCCCCACTGACTGATGCAGTGCGCCTCGTCAACCACGAGCATCGAGGGCGGATTGTTCGTGATGAAGGTGCGGAACTCGTTTGATTTGAAACGCTCCGGAGCGACGTATAGGATCCGGATCCCGCCCCGCTCCGCCTCGCGGAACACGCGCTCCTGCTCCTGCGGGGGGATGGAGCTGTTCACGCACGCGGCCGGCATGCCGCGCTCTGTCAGGGAGTCGACTTGATCCTTCATCAGGGAGATGAGCGGGGAGACCACCAGCCCATACCCGGGGCGCATCAGGATCGGCAGCTGATAGCAGAGGGATTTGCCCGCCCCCGTCGGCATTATCACGCACAGGTCGGAGCCGGAGAGGATTTGTCCGACGACCTCCTCTTGTCCGTCAAGAAAACGGGTGAACCCAAAATATTTTTCCAGTGTGTGGCGCATAAACCCTTGGAGTATACCTTGCGCGGAAATCTTGTCAACAACTCTTCCTCAGATCGTGGAAAAAGGGCCACAAATTAACGCGGAGCGGGCTCCGTCGACGCGCCATACTTTCGCGACTTACCTTTGTTTCCTTACAAAATCGTTTGCGAATCTGTCTCATGGTCAGTATATTACGACATTGGGCGTTCGACGAGTACGCCCGCTAACGCCCACCAACGAAGGAGAAACGACAGATGGCAACAGCGAAAAAACCCGTGAAGAAGGCCGCCCCGAAAGCCAAACCCGCCGCCAAGAAGGCCGCCTGTGGTTGTGGCTGCAAACCCGTGAAAAAGGCGGCCCCCGCGAAGAAGGCCGTCAAAAAGGCTGGCAAGAAGTAAGCGCATAGATCCCTCATGGATCGATGTGACCCCGCCGGAGACGGCGGGGTTTTTTATTGCATACGACCAACGCGCGCCTGCTCCACTTTGCCTTCCGAGTTCGTTCACTTCTCCGTCCGGAACGTTATGGTCGCCCGGCCGATTTTGTTGTCAATGACGATGTTGTGTCCGACGCCGTGATCCCAGCCCTTGGGCCACGCCGCGGGAGTGAATACCGTTATCTCGCTCAGCCCCGTCTCAACATCCATGCAACTCCTGCCAATGACGTTTTTCGCGTCGGCGTACTTCAGGGGTTTCGATAGTTTCAGCTTCAACATTTTAATTTCTTTCACCTGTCCCTGGGAATCATACACGGGATACTCCATCCATGCCACCGGCGGCGTGGTCCCAAAGAACAGCCCTCGCAGCGTAAGAGTTTGTCCGGTGGTTGTCGAGAAAACCATTCCTTCATTGACGTCGTATACGCCGGTGATTTCCGGTGGCACGAGGGTCATGACGATGCGCGTGTCCTGGTCCGTCACGACTTTACCGGTCGCCTCCTTGCCCGTGACGAACAGTGCGGTGGGGAGCGGCTCGATTGTGCCGCGCAAGGCGATATTTTGCTCGCAGGTGAGGGTTTTCGCCCAAAGTTTCTTGTCGAATAGGATAATAAATCTCGTCCATTGGCAGTTGACGAACAGCGGAGCCGCCCCCTTCACGATCTTGTCGAGAACTTTCAGCGAGGCCTTTTTCGCCGCGCCGCCTTTCAAGGGGTCAACATACAGGGTGTACACTTTGGATAGCGAGGCGAAATTGGCAAGTCCGCCAGCAGAGGCGTCAAGCGCGTATTTCTTCCCGTAGCACATATCGGTGGCAGCGGGAAGCGCGACGAACTCCGCGGTAATCGTCATGTCCTTTGTGACAGGCGCAATGACTAGGGGATTCTTCATTCCACGGTAGTCGCCCGTCCAGCCTTTGAAACAATACCCGCTGTCGGGAACTGCGGTCACCGGAGCGCAGCTCGCGCCATAGTCCGCCGTCTGAGTCGTCTGGCCGATGAGACTTCCATTCTGTCCGGCAGTGAATGTTATCGTGTAGCTGTTTATCGCAAAATTCGCGGTCACGGCGGCATCCGCGCTCAAGGTGACCGTCGTGTCCGCTGAACTGGCGTCACCAAAGACGGCGTTGTCGGCGGGGGACGCGTCCCAATTCACAAACGTAAATCCAGTCGCCGCCGCCGCGCTGATAACTGTTGGCACGGCCGTGTCAACGACTGTTGTGCCAGCGGGAGAGGCGTTGCCCCCCCTCGGCGGTGAAACGCTCATCGTCATCTGCACGGTGTCATGCGCGAAGTTCGCGGTGACGTCCATGTTGTCCATGACATTTTCAACGGTCAAGGGATTGTTTGCCGTTGTGAGCGAGCCCGTCCAATTGACAAAATGATATCGCGCGTCCGCCGTGGCAGTCACGGGACTGCAGGAGCCCCCGTAGGCGAGGATCTGCGGCGTGGCTCCGCTGATCGAACCACCCGGCCCCGCGGCAAATGAGACGGTGTAGGTGCTGTAAATGTTTCTGAACGTCACTTTCACGTCATGGGCGGCTTTTATTTCGGAAAGCGTATAGCTGGTGCCGCCGATTTGCGCGACGACGCCGTCCACATACCACCTGTCCACGACATAGTCGGTATCAGGAGAGGCGCTGAACGTATAGCTCTCGCCGAAGGGGACAAGCACCGCGCCAGTGGGCTTGACTGTGCCGCCTGATCCGGACGACTAACTGACCGCGTTGAAACTGATCCCTTGAGCCGTTCCCGCGATGTTGCCGCCATTATCTTGCGCATTATAATACAGCGTGCCGGGACTTGTCACCTGTATCGCAAGCGAATACGAATCAGAGACGGGCTGCATGGGCTGCCATGGCGTAGTGATCCAGGCCGAAGGCCCCGGTTTCCTGTAGGTGATAAAGGCGATCCCGGATTCGTCTGTCGCCTTGACGGTGACCTCAATGATGGCGGGGTCGACGTGGGAGTAGGAGATCTGGAAGGTCGGGTATTTGATGGTCGATGGCTTTGTCAAACAGGCGTTTTCGGGATCAGGGCCATCATACCCGGGACCTTCGGATGAGGATGACGGAGCGCCGCGCTGCGCCCATGGGGATTCCTCGGTGTCGGGATTGACGGTGGCGTCGGGCGCGTCATTGTGCTCATCCGGGTACTGGGATATGTTCCATCTGTCTGAATGCCCCGCCTGCCACCATGATTGATTGCCGTTCACCTCATAGCAGTATCCCACGACGCCGTCGCAACGCCGACTCTCAATATTGGAGATAGTGATCGGCCGGTCGTTGGTGATAGGATCAAGGGCGCTGAAGTACGTGTAGGCAATGGACGCGTCCGCGATTTCGTTTGCCGTGGTCATTATCGCTTTCCGCTCGCTGAACGTGAGTGTCTTGTTCGACAGATGGTATGCCCCGTAATAATCCGAGCCATAGTCGCTGAAGGAGGCGGAAAAGCTGTTGTTTTTGGTTGTGTCACCCGTGAAGGTATCCGCCTCGACGCAGCGTTTGGCCCCGTCGGATTGGCCGGCGAAAAGACCCGCATGATTGTAATTGTACCCCATCCAGCTGATAGAATTCAGTATCCGGTACACCGCGTCTCCGTATTCCTGCGCGGAATGGTTGCCTGCAGCAAGCGGAGCGCCCTCCACGAGGATGGAACGTTCGACCGTGGAAATTTCCTTCGCGTCCGGGACAAGAAGCTTAGCACTCAGCCTGTTCTGGATGTGTCGAGCGCACTCAGCCAGCACGGGATTGACTGAGGCTATCGGCAGCACAGCGGTTAATTGCTTTTTTTCTTGTTCCAGAGGCAACGCGCGCGCATCCTCGATCAGTCGTTCGACCGCGGCTCTTTTAACCTCCGACGGCGCGACTGCCGCGACGGCGAGCAGAACCGGGATGAATCGTTCGCGCTGGCCATCCTTCCATAAATGCCGAGTTGCCTCGATGGCGCATAATGCGTGTGAGTTTCCAGGCTCCCGCAGAACGTCCAGAATGACGGACTCCATGTTCGCCAAGGCCGCGTCTGGCGATGCCGAATCGGGGAAGCGATCCTTGTGTTGCACCAGAACGGCCAGCGAGTCCGTGGTGGGGAGCTGTCCCAGCGCGAATGCCGCGGTTCCAAAAACGTCTTTCTCCGTCGTGGTCGCCAGAACCTTGCCGATGGGTTCGACGGCCGAGCTTCCTTCGATCCGCGCCAAGGCCAGACAGGCGTTGCGCGACAAGTGCGGCTCGTTGACGTTTCCGGAATCCGCCAGAATCGTCCGCATCATAGGCGCTGATTCCCGCGCGCCGAGAATTCCCAAGGCTTTGATCGCTCTGCCTCGCACAGCGGGAACCTCCTCCGTGTTCTGACTGAGCCGCGCGAGGAGCGGGAAATAAGCTTCGACCTGTGTCCGCGCAAGAATGTTTTTTTCCCGCATCACCACCAACAAGGTGGCGATGGCGCCGACCGCGCAGGCTCTGAGCGCCGCGGGGTGCGCCGCGTCGTCCGCGATATGTTCTATCTCAGCAAAGAGACGTTGAATGTCATCCGTCCCCATATGCCTCCGCCAGCTATGCAGCTTGTCCATAATCAGGATCCGGGCACGCTCTGTCAGATCCCGATCGGCGAGGAACGCCATCCCGTCAGCGAATGCCTGAGAAGTCAGTGGGAGTTTCAACCACACGTGTATTCGCTCCGGAACTTGCGCGGAGAGATCCTCACGAGCGGGGGCGGGATTCCGGGAAACGGTGGGTGCTGACGCGCTCGCATCCTGTCCTGACGACTCCTGTCGCCCCGAGGCATGCTCCCGGGGTGGCGCAGCAGCATGGGTGAGTTCTCCGTGACGCGCACCTCCGCCGCCAGGTTCGACCAAACAACTCGTTGCCGCTTCATTCCGCATATGCCCGAGGAAACATTGCAGCAGCACAGACGCAAGGACGATTCCCGCGCCAATCAGGAGAGACAACCGAAGATACGCTCTTGTTTTCATCCCATCGCTTTCAGGCAAGTTAAGATAACTTCACGATTATCAGCCGACAGACATTGTGCGGCGCCGCTCATCCTGCTGAAAATCTTGCGGGGGGACAGGAAATTGCTTCCCGAGCGCATGAGGGGGGGTGAATGACAGGAAAACGCGTGCCGAGCCTCGTACCTATCTATAGCTGATAATCCGCGGAAGTTCAAGGGGAGTACGGCTTTTGCACGTAACCGGCTTCGCCGGGGCTTCTCACATGTTTGTGTTTTCTGCCCCGAAGGGGCTGTGTAACAAAGCCCAGGGTTGGCGCCCCGCGCCTACCCTGGGTGGAAGTTGGCATTATTTCAACCCCACCGGGGTTGTGTCGGAAATGGCGCGCTTCAGATACCGTTACACAACCCCTTCAGGGTTGCTTCGCATACCCCTTGACCCAGGGTAGCGCATTCGCGCAACCCTGGGCTATGAGACATAGCCCCCTGGGGCAAAGAACAAAAAAGCAATTCCTTACGCCTTGAATCTTCCATGCGTGGACTTCGGCGGCATCGCCTGTCACGAGAAGTCGATGACGCTCGGGTCGTAGCCTTCGGGGGCGTTGAATCCCAGCAACTCGGCGCAGGTGGCGGCGAGCGAACTGATGCCGAGTCCCTCCCGCAAGGCCTTCTTGTACTCGCCTTTGCCCGCCGGATCGTAGACGATGCAGGGAACCGGGTTAAGTGAGTGGCTGGTCTTGGCGCAGATCTTGCCGTTCTTGTCGAGGAGCACGTCGCCGGTCTTCTTGTTGTGTTCGTACATGTCGTCGCAGTTGCCGTGGTCGGCGGAGATGACCAGCGTGCCGCCGGCCTTCTCGGTGGCTCGCATGATGCGCTCGACGCAGAGGTCGACGGACTCAACCGCCACGATGGTCGCCGGGTAGCTGCCGGTGTGGCCGACCATGTCGCCGTTGGGGAAGTTGAGACGGATGAAGTCGTAGGCGCCGCCCTCGATGGCCTCGACGACCTTGTCGGTGATCTCGGCGCACTTCATCCACGGCCGCTGCTCGAACGGGACGATGTCCGAGAGGATCTCGATGTACGTCTCCAGCTTGTCGTCGAATTTCCCCGACCGGTTGCCGTTGAAGAAGTAGGTGACGTGGCCGAACTTCTGCGTCTCGCTGATGGCCAGCGAGCGCGTGCCGGAGGCGCAGAGGTACTCGCCGAGGGTACGATCGATGGCTGGCGGTGTGACCAGGTAGTTCTTCGGCACCTTGAGGTCGCCGTCGTACTGCATCATGCCGGCGTAGAACACCTTCGGACGCGGCGCGCGGTCGAACTTGTCGAACTCGTCCTCCTCGAAGGCAGCGGTGATCTCGATGGCGCGGTCGCCGCGGAAGTTGAAGTACACCACCGAGTCGCCGTCCTTGACCGGCCCCACCGGCGCGCCCTTCCCGTTGTCGATCACGAAACCGGGCAGATCCTGGTCGATCGCCTTGGTCTCGACGCGCAGCGTCTCGACCGCCTCCGTGGCGCTCTTGAACAGCCTGCCCTTGCCATGCACATGGATGTCCCAGCCTTTGCGGACCATATCCCAGTTGGCGTTGTAGCGGTCCATCGTGATGTTCATGCGGCCGCCGCCCGAGGCGATCCGCGCGTCGCACTTCCCGTCGGCATTCAGCCCGGCGAGGAACGTCTCGAACGGCTCAATGTACAGGAGGGCCGAGGTCTCGGGAACGTCGCGGCCGTCAAGCAGGATATGGACTCTGATCGTGGCGACCCCCTCCTCTTTAGCCTTGACGAGCATCGCCTTCAAGTGGTCGATGTGGCTGTGCACGTTGCCATCCGAAAAGAGGCCGAGGAAGTGCAGGGTCGACGAGTTTTTCCTGCAGTTCGAGATGAGCTCCTTCCAAACCTCGCCGGCGAACATGCGGCCGGACGCGATGGCGTCGTTCACGAGCATCGCCCCCTGCGAAAAGACGCGGCCGCAGCCGATGGCGTTGTGCCCGACCTCGCTGTTGCCCATGTCCTCGTCGCTCGGCAGTCCCACGGCCCGACCGTGCGCCTTGAGCTTCGTGTACGGACAGCCTTTCATCAGCGCGTCGAGCGTCGGGGTATAGCCGTTGGCGAAGGCGTCGCCATCCTTGTATTTCCCCAGTCCCACGCCATCCATGATCAACAAGGTCACCGGGCCTTTGCGCCCTTGGAATTTCGGGTTTTTGCTCAACGGCTTCAACATATCTTCATCCTCCTCTTGATAGTTACCGTGAAAGAGGAAAATCTACCGTCGGGGGCAGGTAAGTCAAGAAGCGGGGCACGGTTTGGGGAAATCGCGGGGCGGGGCACAAAAGGGATCAGGGTGGAGCATGGGGAAGGGTGCGCTAGGAAATGAATCCGTTCGGCGTACCGCCCACCTCCGCATGATTCAAATTGGTATTTCACCCCATAGGCAATCCAACGGGAATGATGTATAATAAAATCGTGCCGACATCCACTATTCCTCCCGCGGGCGCCGAAGATTGCGCCCAGAGGCTGTCAAACATGGGGTTCCATACGCTATGAAGGCGTATCTTGTCAACATTGAGAATGAGGAAGACCGCTACGACTTGTCGAAAGGCGCGGTGCGGCATATTTTCGGCAGACACAATCATCCCGGCTATACGATCAGCTCGTTGAACGTCAGCAGGGAGCACTACGCCATCGAGGCCAACAGCGACGGCGGACACACGCTCGTCGACCTCGGCTCGATGAACGGCACCTATTTGAACGGCGTCCAGCTTTCCGCGGAAAGTCATCGCCTCACCCACGGCGACAAGATCACCGCGGGTCCGCTCAAGTTCGTCTACCTAAGCCAATCCGACACGGACACGAGGCGCCTGCGCAAGACCATCACCGACTTCGCCCAGGACACCGCCAGCAGATTCTTCGCACGCCCCAGGGCCACCTTGCGCCAGACCCACGTCTTCAACTGCCCCATCTGCCTGGAGAGGATCGAGACCAACGCCGGACTCGCCGGCGGACTGGCCGAATGCCCCCACTGCGGGAAGATCCTCCAGATCCCGACCGAGCCGATCGAGGAGTCGCGCGGGAAGAGGCCATCTGCATAAGTTCTTCGCTTGAGGTATTCAATAAGTGCGCCGCCTATCGGCTATCCCCTCCCCGGCAGTCGTGGTCCTGTTCACTGGTCCAAGCCACGAGCGTGGGCGAGTGGCGCAGCCGTCAAACTCGACGGGCCTGGGGTTAAGGACTTCACCACTGGCCACCGAGGGGTTAAGGAGATACTGTTACAGAGCGGAGCACGTGCGCGCACTGCAGGGACAGCCAACATGGCTGCCAGAACGTGCCCATGCGGCCGGTGAGGTCTTCAAACTATGGAATCCGACAAGAAAAAAACAGATGACGCGCCTCGGCCCCTTCCCGTGCCCGCGAAAAGGAGAAAGAAGCGCTGGCGGATACTCCGCGCGATGACGTTCCTCACGGTGGTGGGGCTGCTTGCGCTCTACCTGTGGACACCTCACATGTTGGGCAAAGGCTTCTCCGCCGTGGCGCTGATGGCGGGCTTCTCCCGTTCCTCCATCGAGATCAGGCACATCACCCCGACGAAAATCGACCTCGCCGCAGTCGCCTTCGGCGACGAGGAACGGCCGACGGTCGCGATCGAGACGCTCCGCCTCGACTTCACGCCGGCCGGACTCTTCAAGAAAAGGATCGACCGCATCGTCGTGGGAGGCCTGCGCGTCAACGCCATCCTGAAGGGCGGGAAATTCACGCTCCGCGGCTGGCACCCTGGCATGATATCGTTCGTTGGTGGCCCCGCCCCGGACCCCACCAAGAAGACGGTCCCCGCGAAGGCCGAGGACTACTTCAACTTCTACCTGCTCGAGGCGCGCAACTGCCTGCTATCGATCGAGACCGACAAGGGGGTGTGCCAGATCCCGTTCACCCTGACCGCCTTCCCGGGCAAGAAGGGTCTCGAGCGCATCGTCTTCGCCCTGAACTTCTTCCCCCGCGACCAGCGCATCTCCCTCAAGGGCTACGTCCTCCCCAACTCGAAGGAGGTCTGCCTCGACGCCACCATAGACGCGCTCGATCTCGACCGCTTCCAGGACTTGCTCCGCTCCTGCCCGGGGATCGAGGCGGCGCACGGCGTGGTCAAAATGAACACGCAGGCGATGATCACCAACACCGCCCTCACCGAACTGAAGCTCGACTGCTCCATCAACGACCTTGACGTCTCAGGCAACAGATTCCATGCGTATGGCCCGCCCGACGGATTCTCGATGAAAGTCCTCAAGAAAAACAAAACATCGTCCTACGGGGTCGAGATGTCAGGGCTCTCCTTCACCACGCCCGCCTCGTTCGCGTTCAGCGGGCTCCAAAGCGACGTCTCCTTCGATGGCGGAGCGGTCGACGTCAAGGGAGCCCTCAACCTCTCGCTTGGCGAACAGCTTCTGCCCGACAGGGATCTGACCATCCGTTCTCCGAAGCCGCTGCGGGTGGGCTTCGACGGCCACGTCACTCCCGAAGGGCGCAGCATCCACGCCAACATCGCAACCTTCGCCCCCATCACAGTCCTGACAAGCGTCTGCGAGGTCGCCCTCAACGACCTGTCCATGAGTTTCTCCGAGGAGCCCGCGCAGGGACAACCCGGCGTCACGAGGGACGTCAAGCTGAATGGCAGCCTCCAATCCTTCGCCCACCGCACCGCCCGGCTCGACACGGGGGAGGCTGACTTCACCGCGTCCGCCACCATCCTCCCGGACAAGATCGACGCCGAGGCCCGCGTCCTCTCATCGGCGGACCCACTC
>CAYTFM010000232.1:10986-14928 GCA_964436735.1 uncultured Victivallales bacterium
GAAAAGAAACCACCGCCATGGACTGGAAAGTCTTCGATCTCAACGGATCCGCCGGCGGGGGGCGGTTCCTCCTGCGCCGCACGACGCTCGACTGCTCGGCGGTTCTGAAGGCGACGCGGCTCGACCTCGCGGACGCCTCCGGCACGCTCAGCGTCAAGGTCCACACAACGCCCGAGACGTTTATCGGCAACGAGACGGTCTGCGCCTCCGCGGCGTCCGCCGACTTCGGATTCGAGACTGACTTCAACCTCGCCTCGTCGCCCGCGCTCAAGGGCGCCACGTCACTGTCCGTCACTGACGGATCCGTCGCCGCCCCCAAGACGGCGGCGCGGATCGCGGAGCTCCACCTCGCCAGCGCATTCGAAGCGGAAAAGGACTTCTCGGCGAAGGGAACGGCCACCTACCGCGCCGCCCTGGAGAACATCTCCTACCCCGGCAAAACCACGTGCGACGTCGGCTCGATCGCAGGCGCCATCGACTTTGCGGTCCCCGCGGGAGGAGAGCCGACGGCCACCAGCACGACGGATATTGAACTGTCGGCGCGGAAGGCGAACAGACTTGCAGTCGCCGGCCTCAAGGTGACCCTGCCCTGGCGCGTGGGCGGTGAATGCGCAAAGGAGAAGGGGAGCCTTGCGGCGAAAGGCGTCACCTTCTCGAAGGTGGACTTCGGCGACGTCACCGCGGCGCTCTACCAGAAAAACGCCGCCACCCTCGGCTTCTCGCTCAACAAGAAAATCGACTATCCCGATATCGACGCGAACGCCGCGGGAACAGTCGGCTGGGAGGAGGACAAGGGGATTTCCGTCAATACGGAATTCTCCATCCGCAAGAAAGGCGACGACTCACAGTGGAATCTTGAGGACTTCAACAAGAACCTCAAGGGTCTTGTTTTCGGCGGCGCCCTCTCCGCCTCCGGCGAGTGTTCATACGACCGGAATGGCCCGAAGGGCTCCTTGAAGGCCTCGCTCAAGAACGGATCGCTGACCCACCAAGAGAAGAAGCTCGCCATCACCGGCATAGAGACGAAAGAACTCGCCATCGACGATCTGCTGGCCTTCAAGAGCGCGCGCAGCAGGATGCAGATCGCAAAAATCACCTTCAACCAAATCCAGGCGTCCAACCTCAATCTGGTCTATCAGATCGAGTCGCCCATGTCCTACTTCCTCGAGGACTGCTCATTTAAATGGTGCGGCGGCGACGCCTACACCCCCGCGGCGCGGTTCCGTCCCGACAGGCAGAGCTTCAAAGTCGTCATCTACTGCACCCAACTCGGTCTCGCCGACGTCCTCAAGCAATTCTTCAATCTCCGGGCGGAGGGTCAAGGGCAACTCTCCGGACGCATCCCGATCAGATGGCGCAAAGGCGCCCTCACCGTCGACAAGGGCGACCTGAACTCGACTCCCGGCGTGGGCGGCGACCTCGTCATCGACGGCGCCTCCCCCGACGCCGCCCACGCCCTCGTCGGGACCTCCATCGAACAAGCCTTCTCGGACGCCAACAAACTCGGCTTCGCCAAGGAGGCACTGAAAGACTTCCACTACGACTGGGCCAAGGTGACGATCAACAGCGAGAATGATCTGCTCAAAACAAACTTCTCCCTGGAAGGGCGTCCCAACAAACCCGTCCCCATCGACTACGGGAACAACATCATGGGCTCGGGGCGCCCCCCCATGAAATTTGAATTTAGGGTAAACGCATTTAGTGTAAACGATATCATCCACGAATATCTTGGATTCAACATCAACAAGCTCATCAACCGACGCGATGCGGCCGCTCAGGCCGAGGATGACCAATAAGAGCCTCGTCCGAGGTTCAAGCGGCCCACGCGTCTCAACATCATTGAGGATTTTCATGAACAAAGTCGCCACACTGCTGGTGGCAGCCGCCGCCAGCACCCTTCTGACGGGTTGCTGGAGCAGCCACAAGGTCGAGCTCTCGACCCCTCAGGACAAACCGATCCACATCGTCGTCGACGTCAACATCAAGATGGACGAGGAGCTGCGGAAGGCTTTCGCCGAAGAGGACAAGAAGTCGGCGCAGATTTCGAAGGACCAGGCCGAGAAAGCCCTCGAGGAGTACCTGAACGCCACCAACAAGTGAGGGTGGCCGCCTAACTGAAGAGGATAGTGAAGTTCACAATTTTCAATGGAGGTTTTCATATGAGACGCATAGTCGCCCGCACTGTACTTTTCGCCCTCGCCGCCGCACTTCTTTCGGTCGGCCTCGTCACATCCGCGATGGACGCCGAAAAGCGCCTCGCCATCGTCAAGGCGCTCCTGCTCAAGGGCGTCGTCGGCGAAAACAGTCAAGGGTTGCTCGAGTTCCGCGGGGCCAAGCAGGCGGCGGAGGTGGTCGACGAGGAGAACGCGGCCCGCAAGAAGGAATATGTCGAGGTCGCTAAGAAGGTCGGGAAATCGCCGCAGGAGGCCGGGCAGATCCGCGCCAGGCAAATCGCCGACAGCGCGCCCGCCGGCGCCTGGATCCAGGACGCCAGCGGCGCGTGGAAGAAGAAATAAAACCGAACCACGGTTCGGATTATTTCACCAGTTCCCCCATGAGCATGATCCAGCCGACGCGCACCACGGTGCCGTCGTACTTCTTGGGATCGAAGCCGGGCTTGTCCTTTTCCCTATCCGTCACGACTTTGCGGTCAGGCTGCTCCTTGAGCACCTCGACGGTCACAGTGTGCTCCCCGTCGGGCAGGCCGTCCGCCACGCTGATCCACGCGGCGCGGTGGTAGCTGCAATAGCTGTCGAAGAGCTGCGCCTTGGGGCCGGGTTTGCCATCAATGGTCGTCTGCACGATCCCCCCATCGGGGCCCATGAGATCGTAAAGTTTTAGGGCGGTTCCCTTGAACGTGATGTTGATTTTCTCGCCCGGCTGCGTGGCCTCCCAAATCTCAGGCATGAATTTCGAGAAGTTGAGTCCCATGCCCTGTGTGGCATCAAGCTTCTTCCAACCGGCTGAGAGCATCGACTGCTCGACCGGCATCATCTTGGCGCTCTCCCAATTGTCGGCGACAAATGGCGGCGGCAGATCGTGTGACCCGGGCTTCGAAGAGGCCTCCAGCTTCTTCATGCCGTCCGCGATGACGTCGGCGTACATCGCATGGGCCGCGTCCAGCGGGTGGACGCCGTCGTTCGAAAACAAGATGGCTCCTGCGGGCGCGGGAAGATCCTTGCCGGCGTCGTCCTTCTTCGGCACGTAGATGAGCTTGCCGTCCTTGGCGAGCTGCACGGTCTTCAACGCGACGTTGATCGACGGTATGCCGTAGTGGTCGGCGAGGAGTTCGGCGGCGGACGCCGCCTGATTGCACAGCCCCTGCTCGTACTCCTTCTCGTACCCCGTCCGGAACGTGTAGACGAAGCAGATGTCCGTCTCGGGATTAAGCTTCCAGGTCTGCCGGACGATCCCCTCCATGGCCCGCCAGATGCGGATAGGCTCCGCGCCACCGTCGTTGACGGCGAACTCGACGAAGACCAGGTCAGGCTTGAACGCCAGAAGATGCTGGCCGTAGCGGTAGACGCCGAAGTCGGAACCGGTGCCGCCGATGGCGCCGTTGATCTCGCTGACTTTCGCCTGGGGATACGTGTCCTTGAACCATTTCAGCGTCTTGACGCGCCACCCGTCAGCGGCGGTGATACTGCCGCCGAAGTAGCCGATGCGGACCTCTTTCCCGGCCTTGAGCTTGGCGAACACGTTGCCCAGCCCTTTCCGTTCCTTGAGCAACTCCGCGCCGACCGGCTTGAACTCGGCCGCCGACCACGCCGCCGCGCACGCGAACGCCGCCATTCCCGCGATCCCGCTCATAAGCAACAACCTTCCTGTCATCTTATGCCTCCCCTTAAATTAACCGGCCGTTGCGGCCGGAGCTTATCTGCATGTACTGCCCCAACCTACTGTAGTCGTGAGATTTTGAAAAAAGGGGTTCCTCAGATTCAA